>JBCBMF010000093.1:0-10929 GCA_039822905.1 Planctomycetota bacterium | reverse complement strand
CTGACGGTCTCGCGTAACACCTGCGAGAACCGCCCGCCGCGGAGCGTGACCGTGTTGTTGTTTGAGATACCGAACTGCACGCCGTCCTGATCGGCGTTGTTCACGATCAGTAACGCATCACCCGAGCCGCTCGAACCGCCCGAACGGAGGCTGAAGTAGATTTCGGCATTGGTAGCGCCGGACGCGAACGGCGTGAAGGCAAAGTCCGCGTTGTTCTGTCGGGAGTAGATGCCGTCCCGTCCTTGGATGCCGATGGGCACGACGGCGGGCCCGTCCGGGAATGAGTTGTCGACCGAAAGCGTGGCGATCGTTCCAAACCCACTGAAATCGCGTGCGAGAACCCAGTTGTCCTGGCCATCGAGATCCTGCCCGATCTGCGAAGCACCCGCAAACACATACACGGCATCGGGCCCGCAGTTGTTGCAGCTGTCACCTGGTGTTATGTCGATCGGTTGACTAAGCCGAAGCGCGACTTGGGCATCGTGCAGATTGCCGGGGATCGGCGCCGACGCGAATCGGCCCGAGTTCTCGATGAGTGCCTCCGACTCGCCCGCGATCGGGTTCACGGTTGGGCCCAGCGGCACGCATCGAACGCCGACAAGCGTCCCCTTCGGCATGATGTCCGGTTGCGCGATGATCGTCCCGCTCGAGTTGAGTGTGTCGATGTTCCAGTGCGCATGCCTCGCACCCATCCGCGGCCCAGAGTCGCTCGCACCGCCCGCGCTGCCCGAGTTGTTGATCATGATCTCGGTGTACGCGTTCGAGTACGGCAGGATCTTGTGGTAGTCGAACGTCCCGTCGGCAACGACACCGCGTGAGTACACGCACCCCATGGACACGTTGCCCATGTACAGTCCGTGCAAGGGTCTCGCGTCGATCACAAAGTCCTGCACGAGCACGTCGAACGAGTTCGCGATCACGTAGGCGTGATGCATAGGCCTGAGCACCGCCGAGTCGGCGCCGATATCCGTGTTCCGAACGGTCACGTGCTTCGTTGAGTTTAAGTTCACCGCCAGCCCGTCCGTGTTCCGGAAGCTGACGTTCTCGATGAACCCGTTGATCACGGCGTTCATGCACACGCCGTTGTACCCCGGCTCATCGTTGTGCACCGAGATCGTCCACTCGTACGACCGGTCGAACCGCAGCGTCATATCCCGGATGCCGACGTTTCGCAGCACGCGCTGGGGCGTCCGAAGCTGTGGGTTCCACTCCACACGTGCGTCGTGCTTCAGCGGCTCCTCGAACATCACCGTGTTGCCGGCGATCGATTCGATCCGGTGCACCGATCGGAATACCGAGCGGCTCTGCGGCAGGATCTTTCCGTCCATCACAGGGTTGAATGGGTACGTGTTCGCCCAGACGCCGTCGCCGAAGAGATGCCTGAGCGTGCTGAGGTCGGTCGCGTTGTCCATCTGAACGAAAACGTAGTCGCCCGGCGCAAACTGCCCGGCGTTGGAGACCGTTACCGAGCGATCGCCAAGCTGCGCACCAGCCGCAAACCCGCTGCTCGGACTGCCGGTCGACCAGAACACATCGAGCCCGGTGATCGTCGGCACGCCCTGGCGATACGTCTCGCGGTCCTCGGCCACGAACCAGATCATTCCGCCCGAGAATCCCCAGCTGGTGTACTCGGCGTGCGACGAGGTCAGCGACTCGGTGAACCGAAGCGTGGTCTGCTGCTGCCCGGCGCCCGCCAGGATCGTGTTGCTCGAGTGAACAAACAAGGGACCGGACACAATGTACTCGCCCGCATCGAACACCACAGCCACACCGTCGGGGTCAATTGTCGCGAACCCCCGCGCCGCAGCGAGGGCATCGCGGATTGCCTGCGTGTCATCGTTCGCATCACCAGCCACGGCACCGAACGTCGAGACGTTCACGATCGCCCGCCCGTCGTTCACAGTGGGCAGCGGGCCGATGCCCGAGTTGTAGCCCGCGTAGGCCACGTTCGGGATCGTCGGATGCGCATCCGGGTTCGCCGCGTAGCTCTGCCATGCCGGCGACACCTGCGAAGCACCGCTCAGCGCGACCGTGGCAAAGCCGAAACCAAGCGCTCGAGCAAACAACGCGTGCATCATTCGGTTCACCAGTTCCACATCGTGCCGTCTTCCTTGCGGTTGACCGGCAGATACGCGGGGATGTACGGGTATTTCTCGACCGATGATTCATCGAACTCCACGCCGAGCCCGGGTTTGTCGCCCGGGTGCACGTAGCCGTCGTCAAAAGTGTACTCGGCCCCGAAGATCTCGCGGGTCTCCTCGGTGTGCAGCATGAACTCCTGCACGCCGAAGTTCGGCACCCACATGCCGAAGTGCAGACACGCCGCGATGCACGCCGGCGACATGTCCGTCGCGCCGTGGCAGCCCGTCCGCACGTGATAGACATCCGCCAACGCCGCGATCTTGCGGAGCTGCGTGATCCCCCCGCCGTGCGAGACGGTCATGCGGATGTAGTCGATCAGCTGCTTTGAGAGCAACTCCTGGCAGTCGTAGATCGAGTTGAAGACCTCGCCGACCGCCAGCGGCGTTGTCGTGTGCTGACGGATCAGCTCGAACCCCGCTTGAAGCTCGCACTGCACCGCATCCTCCAGCCAGAACAGGTTGTACGGCTCAAGGTCCTTCCCCAGCCGCGCTGCCTCGATGGGCGTCAGCCGGTGGTGGACATCGTGTAGCAGGTGCGTGTCGGGACCGACCGCCTCGCGGGCTGCTTCGAACAAACTGGGTGCATAGTTCAGGTACTTCCGGGTCGACCAGATGTTCTCGGGCGGCAGCGTGCGGTCGGCCGGCTCATAGAAGTACTTGCCGCGACCGACGCCGTAGGTGCTATCAAGCCCCGGCACACCGGACTGCACCCGGATCGCCCGGTAGCCGCGCTCCTTGTAGTCGCGCACGTTGTCGATGGCCTCGTTCAGGTCCATGCCCGACGCGTGGCCGTAGACCATCACGCCCTTCCGGCTGGCACCGCCGAGAAGCTGATACAACGGCGTGTTGAGCGCTTTGCCCTTGATGTCCCAGAGCGCCGTGTCGATCGCACCGATCGCTGTCATCGTCACCGGCCCGCGGCGCCAGTATGCGCCGCGGTAGAAGTACTGCCAGATGTCCTCGATCTGCCGAGCGTCCTTGCCGATCAGGCACGGGATCAGGTGATCTTCGAGGTAGGACACAACCGACAGCTCGCGCCCGTTCAGCGTCGCGTCGCCGATGCCGGTGATGCCGTCCTCAGTGGTGATCTTGAGTGTGACGAAGTTTCGGCCCGGAGAGCACACGAACACCTTGGCATCAACAATCTTCAACGGAGCCGTCCTTTCGTATCGCTCTCGGCCTAATGGCTACTGCACTGCTTGGGCGGCTTCGAGACAAAGCCTGATGGAGTCAAACGTCTGTTTCGCGGCGACGGCGGGATCCATGCCTCGCCAGCGGTCGTGGGTGGGCTCGCACGTCAGCGGGCCGTCATAGCCGCACCGCGCCAGACCGCGTAGAAACGCGTCCATATCGATGATCCCCGATTCACCCGGCAGCAGCCGCTCGGTCACGATCTGCTCGTCAACAGGACGATCCGGCACCAGGTCATTCAGATGCACCGCGACGATCCGCGCCGGGTCGAGCGCCGCCAGATCATCCTCGGTCTCCTCGGCGCAGTGCCAGTGGAACGAATCGAGCATCAGCCCGGCGTTGGGCCGATCGACACGGTCGAGAAGCTCAAGCGTCTGCGCGAGCGTGTGGAGATAGATGGTCGGTTTGTTCTTTCGACGCGACAGCGGCGAAACATACTCTACACCGAAAGCGATACCGAACGGTGCAAGCGCATCGCACGCCTCGCGGATCCGGGTGATGTGCATCGCGTCATAGGTATCAAAGTCGAGATCGTCGCTGAACGGGAGCACGACCGACGTTGCGCGCGTGTAGCCCAATTGCTCCGCGAGCCGCGCACAGCGCGGCACACCCGCCATGCCTTCGCGCCATTCGTCCTCTGAAACCGCTATTTTCTGCGGAGTGATGCTGCTATAGCCCGGCCGCAGCCCCGCGTCCGCCATCGCGGCATTCAGGCGTTCGACCCCCATCTCGTCAACATCTTCTGCGAACCTGTTCAGTCGGATGTCAATACCGTGAAACCCGGCTGTCGACGCGATCGCGACCGACTCCATCGGCTCCGAGTCAACCCTGATCAGATCCGGCATCAAGCTCGCGTACACGGCGATCGTCCCCCTCACCCCTGGCGGCGGTCGCGCTCAGAGCGCCCCGATCGCCGCCTCTCGGTAGCGATCGAGCACATCGACATACCGCACTGCACTTTCGGGCGTCACAACCAGCGGCTCGTCCGAATCAATGTGGTTGTACAGGTTCTTGAAGAACCTCGTGTACGGATCACGTTTCGTGTCGCTGCTCATCCACGAGGACTCGATCCACTCAACTTCTTCGTTGTTGTACAGCCGATCTTCGGCCGGACCGAGATCGAGCTTCCGCTCGGGCATGGCCGACCAGTCAACCCGTCGCCAGCGAATCTCATCGGGCGTGCCGATCAGGCCGCCGCTCGTCCCCATGATGTGCCAGCGATCCTGCGGGAAAGCGCTCGCGTTGGTCAGCTCGATGTCGATCGTGGGTCGGCCCTCGCCATGCAGCACGACCTTCATGTGTTGATCGGCATCGCCGAGCGTGAGCCCCGGCTTCAAATCAAGAAAGACCTCGGGGTCGGTCTCGCCGAAGAGATCGAGCGCCTGGTCAAGAAGGTGCGCCCCGTTGTTGGTAAGCGCACCGCCGCCAAACTTCTTCATTGCCTGCCAGTCCCATCGCCGCGAGAAGGTGTGCCACGTCATGCGGATCTGCATGATGTCGCCGAACGCGTTCGCGTCGAGCAGGTCCTTCACTTTCAGGAAGTGGCCCTCGAACCTGCGGTTGTGAAACGGCGCGATGACCCGACCCGTCTCCCTGCTGACATCGATCATCCGGCGGGCCTCATCGCCGGACATCGCGAACGGCTTCTCGGCCACCACATGATGCCCAGCCCGCATCGCCATCTCCGCGTGCTGCGCATGCAAGTGGCTTGGCGTCGCGATGATCATGACGTCGACCGCGTCGTCCTCGACGAGCGACTCGTAGGTCTTGTGTGTGCCGCAGCGGAACAAATCAACGGCCTCGGCGAGCCGTTCGTCGCTCGGGTCCGCGACCGCAACGACAGTGAAGTGCCTTGGCATGTCGACCAAAGTCAGCGCGTGGATGTTCCACCCGCTCCGACCGAGGCCGGCGATGCCGACACGCAGCGGTCGGGCTGGTGCGTGCCCGTTGTCTTTCATCTCGACCACACGCGTGCCGTTCGTATGCCCATTCGACGATCCGTTCACAGAACTAATCATGACCGCATCCTCGGGGGCGACGCCCACATGTCGAGGCTCGGTCCGAGCGCCAAGCGTACCGCATCCGTAGCGTCGCTGAGTTCGGCGATGAGCGAATCCTCGAACGACAGGTCGACGACGGCAGCGTTTCGCTTTACCTGATCCGGTCGGCTCGCGCCCGCGAGCACGGAGACGACGAGCGGCTGAGCGAGCAGCCACGCCAGCGACAGGTCTGCCATCGAGTGGCCCGAGCGGTCGGCGATCGCCTTCAGCCGCCCGATGGCCTCGAACGTGATGTCCTCGCATCCGTCTTCGCCGTGTCGGGCCTCGGGCCGAGAGCCGGCGAAGTGCCGCGTGCGTGCACGACCCGACGGGACATCGTCCGCCGTCGCATATCGACCCGCCAATAGGCCCTGCGCCAGCGGCGAGTAGCAGAGTATCCCTCCGCCGAGTTCGTCCAGCATCGGCAGCAGCTCGAACTCCGCAGCCCGGTACAGCAGGTTGTACGCGATCTGATTCGTCGTAACCGGCGCAAACTCTTTCCATTCCGCAAGGTCGCCGGTGCCAAAGTTGCACACGCCGATGTGCCTGATCTTGCCCGCCTCGACCATCCGCAGCATCGCGTCGGCGGTCTCTTCGAGGGCGACCTGATGGCGGGGCCAGTGAATCTGGTAGAAGTCGATGCAGTCAACGCCGAGGTCAGTCAGGCTTTGATCGCACTCGGTCAGCAGCTCGTCACGTGCGAGCGTCGGGCCCATGGGCTTCGAGGCGATCACGACCTCGTCACGCCGACCGCGGATCGCTTTGCCCAGCACGCGTTCCGACTCGCCCTCCGCGTACGCGCGGGCCGTATCAAAGAAGTTGATCCCAAGATCCATCGCGGCGTGGATCGTCGCGATCGCCTCGGCCTCGGCGACCCCGTCGTAGGTCTGCGACCCAACGGTTGACATGCAGCCGAACGCCACGCGCGAGACCTTGAGATCGGTCTGGTTCAGCCGGCGGTACTGCATGATGCGAAGCCCCTCGCACACCCCAGCGTCTTGGGGGCGCAACCAAACACAGTTCAATCAAACTGGAAATTGCCAGATTTGTACGGCGCAGTCTAGCACATTGTACAGAAACATCCAAGGCCGAATTCGAGGGACAGCCTTCTTTGTTTCGAACGCTGTAAACCGTTGATGCATTATTATTTGATGAGCCATTATTGGTCGGTGTGCTCGATAGTGTCGTCGGCAGATCACGTGACACGAGCCAGCGACTTGGCGGTGCAACAATAGAATACACCTGTATGCGATCCTGATTTTCCGGTTGTTTCCAGTTCAATTTCCTGTAAGCTGCCGGCTGGCCCATTGAGGAGCACGCCATCGTGTCCATTACGGAAGTAGCCCGGCTCTCAGGTTTTTCACACGCGACCGTGTCGCGCGTGCTCAACAACCGGGCCGGGGTTTCGGAGGCGGCGGAGCACGCGGTGCGCCGGGCGATCGAGGAACTCGGGTACCGGCCCTCAGAACGTCGCCGCGGGCGAAAGCCCAAGCCGGCGGCGGGCCTGGCGAACCGGACGATCGCGCTCCTCATGATGCGGACGGACGCGATGCTTGTCCGTGCACCGGTGACGGCGGCTGTGCTCCACGGCGTGGAGAAGGCCCTCGCGGATGCCGACATCAACCTCGTCGTGGGCCAGGTGCAGGACGACGGCCGGCTGCCACCGAGCGTCGAGGACGCCAAGGTCGACGGCCTGCTTCTTCACGGCTTCCTGCCCACGCGCAAGATCACCGAGAAGCTCGCGCGGATTCCGAGCGTCTGGCTCCTGAGCCCGCGAGAACCCGTTGGCTATTTCGGCAGCCGCGTATCGCCCGACAACGAGTCGATCGGCCGGCTCGCCGCAGAGTACCTCATCGAACAGGGCCACAAGCGGATTGCCTACCTCTATTGCGAGCCGGGCCATCAGGGCTTCTCGCTCCGCAAGGCGGCGTTTGAGCACGTTGCCAGGCGAGCCGGTGTCGAGTGCGTCACGCTCGACGAGGGGCCCATGCAAGACGAGGACTCGCGCCACGCGACCGTTGACCGCTTCGCGCCGATCGTCGACAAGCTGCTGGCGATGATGCCCAGGCCAACGGGTGTGTTCGTGCCGCGCGATCGCGCCACGGTGCTGGTCCACAAGCTGCTGATCCAGCGGGGCGTCGACCTGTCGAGCGATCTCCAGCTGGTCTCGTGCGACAACGACCCCGTGCTGTCGGGGCTCTCGCCGCTGCCTGCGACCATTGATATCAACACGGATCTGATCGGACGCGAAGCGGTCTCGCTGCTCACGCGCCAGATCGAGCGGCAGGACGATGCGCCGCTCCGTCACGTCGTGCTCGTTGAGCCGCGACTGATCAGGCCGGAAGAACATTCCACGTTTGTTCCAGTTCCGGTCACTCGGCCGGCCGTGGATGGAGTACGCCCGTCGTAACCGAGGGGGGAGATGACGGGCGCGCCCGTCTGTGCAAGAGGAGTTAAGAGCCATGAGATCTTCCATTCGAACCATGATTGCGATGACCGGCCTCGTGACCGGCTTGGCGCACGCGCAGCCCGTCACGCTCGTGAGCGACGGCTTTGGCGACGGCGACCGTGACAACGACGGCATCGCCGAAGGGCCCGTGACAGATGGGCTTGACATCGGCCAGGCTTGGTATCTTGCTCGCGGCACAAGCAGCGTGACCGCGTCCGTCGCCGACGACTCCG
The DNA here is from genome assembly GCA_039822905.1 of Planctomycetota bacterium. Lineage (GTDB taxonomy): Bacteria > Planctomycetota > Phycisphaerae > Phycisphaerales > UBA1924 > JANQQZ01. The sequence goes on along the minus strand of JBCBMF010000093.1, from coordinate 2,876 downwards.
GGGGCATCGATTCCGGCAACGCCCTCGACGTCATCTCCGACTCCGCAAGCAACCGAGTCTTTATCACAACGTTCAACCCGACAACGCTCAGCGACGGCGAACGAATCATCATGCGGCTCGATGTCCGTATTACCGAGAGCCCGATCGATCCCGTCGACAGCTCCGGCGCGGGGAACGGCGATCGCCGGTTCCGTTTCGGTCTGTACGACGGCAAAGGCACCAACATTACGGCCGACTCGATCGATAACACGATCACCGACGACGATACCGGGTACATGGTTCAGGCTGACCTCGGCACCGCAGACGGCGGCACCACGCTGACCGGCCGCGGTGATCCCGCCGGCATCCTGCTGGGTGGCAGCACCGTGTCCATGAGCGCGTCAACGAGCGATCCGGCTTTCGCCGCGACCAATGACGCGAAGAAGTACGAGTTCATCATTGCGAGGAGCGGTGATGACCTCGACTTCACGCTGGTTGTCGACGGGTTCATTGCCCAGGACGGCGAGATCCTTGCGGCCGACCTGGCCGCGAACGGGCTCACCTACGACTTCGATACCGTCGCCTTCGGCACGAACGGCGGCGCAGCCGACTATCGCGTCGACAACGTCGAGGTCATCTACGTCACCCCGTCCGAAACCACCGCGACGATGGATGGCTTTGAGGACGGCGACCGCGACAACGATGGCGTCGCGGAGGGACCCGTCAACGACCTGGCTGACACCGGCTTCGCCTGGTACTACCTCCGCGGGCTTGGAGGTCTGCTGCTCGATGTCGTCGATGACGCAACTGGCATCGGCACGGGTAACGCCCTGCAGGCGCTCGTCTCAACGTCCAGCACCCGGGCCATGGTGGCGAGCATCGATCCTGTTTCGCTCGGCGACGGCGACGTCATCGCGTTCCAGTTTGACGTCCGAATCGACGGGTTCGCGCCAACGACCGACCGCCGGTTCCGTTTCGGCATCTACGACTCGGCGGGTACGCCGATCACCGAGGACACCAGCTCCTCCTCGCTCTCTGACGACGACCCCGGATACTGCGTGCAGGTCGACACCGGCACGAGCACGGAGTCTTCAATCACCATCCGCCGGGACCTGATCGGCAGCGTGCTCAGCGGCAGCATGCCCGGCATCGGCGCGACCTCGGACGACCCCGTCTTCGCGCTCGGACTCGGGACACGGACGCTCCGCCTTGAGCTTGAGCGGAGCGGCAGCGAGATGCTGGCGCGTGTCTTTGTCGATGGTGTCGAAGCCACCAGCGGTGTCGATCCGACGCCCGATACGTTCGACTTCGATCAGATCGTCTTTGGCACGAACAGCATCTCGCTGATCTCCTACCTTGTCGATAACTTTGTGGTCGAGACGCCGGACGAGGTTGTGTGTCTCGCCGACGTAAACGGAAACGGCGTCGCCGATCCCGGCGATTTCAACGCGTGGATTCTGGCGTTCAACAACCAGGCACCCCAGTGCGACCAGAACGGCGACGGCAACTGCAACCCGGGCGACTTCAACGCCTGGATCCTCAACTTCAACGCGGGCTGCCCGTGACCGGATCACGGGGGCATACCCCGATGGGCTCCTGAAACAGGCCTCGGCCGGTTCGCGCCGGCCCCGGCCTTTGAACACCAGGCTCCATACCCGAAACGGAGATGCATCGATGACATTTTGTCAAAGGTCAACACGCGGCTTCACGTTGATCGAGCTGCTCGTTGTTATCGCAATCATCGCGCTGCTCATCGGCATCTTGCTCCCCGCGCTCGGGAAGGCACGACAGGCAGGCCGAACCGCCTCCTCGCTCAGCAATCTCCGCCAGATCGGCATCGGCCATGCCCAGTACTCAACCGACTTTGATGACATCATCATCTGGCCCGCCATTCCCGCGATCGGCATCGACAACGATGACCCCAACGAGAACGCAATATTCTGGTTCCAGATCATGAGCGAGCGCATGCTCGAGCTTGGTGAGCGAGAGACGCGGTCTGAAGTCTTTCGTTGCCCAGATTTCAAGCCCCAGCTCAGCGAGAGCGAGCTGCGAGACACGGATGCATTCAATCAGCAGACGTTCCGAACAGGCTACGGCATGAATCGCCGACTGAAGGCCCCCGACCCGTTTGTGAGGTACTCGTATCCGCCCAAGCTGAACAAGTTTGGGTTGACAGAAGAGCAAGTCCGCGGCTTCGGAACCCAGGCGCTCAATGATACCTTCATCTCACCTGACTTCGGTCAGGCGCCCGACGTCGGAAGGCCTTGGCGCTACGGTCAGATCAACTTTCCTGGCGAGAAGATCATCAACGGCAGCAGCGGCAACATGTGGCTTGACGCCAGCCGCACCACGGATCCGAGCTGGAGGTACCCCTTCTGGAACGACCAGCCGGATGGCTCGTCGTACGACGATGACGGTGATCGCGCGGGGAGCGGCGATCCGGAACGCCACGGTGATAAGGCCGCGTACCTCTTTGTGGATGGGCATGCGGAAGCGCTCAAGAACCTGGAAGCGGTTCAATCGATCATCGATCCGTACAAGGAAGAGTATGACGTTCAGGCAATTTTCGATGCGTCGCAGTAAGCTAAGTGTACGTGAGCCGCGCGTGTCCGGCATCCTTGCCTTCGTTGTGTCAGCGGCGCTCGGGAGCGCCGAGGCGCAAGACGGTTCGCTGACAGTCAGCCCGTTGTTTGCCAGTCACGCCGTGCTCCAGCGGGACATGCCAATCCGTTTCTGGGGCACATCCGACCCGGGGACAACCGTCTCTGGCACCTTTGCCGGTTCAGAGTTCAGCGCGAAGGCTGATGATGACGGGCATTGGGAAACGGTGATCGGTCCCAAGGCCGCGGGCGGGCCTTTCGTGCTGTACGTTAACTCGGGTGACGACAGCATCCGCA
>JBCBMF010000092.1:0-11024 GCA_039822905.1 Planctomycetota bacterium | reverse complement strand
TGTGGATCGACAAAATCTTCACGGCCTTGCGCGCCTGATCCGCGAACAGACCATCCACACCCGCCTCGCCGACCGAGGCCTTCGAGGGCTGCAACCTTGTGCTCGTGGACGAGGGACACCGCGGCGCGGGGGCCGGTGGCGAGGGCGCGTGGCTGAGCCGACGGAACGAGCTCGCGGAGGGTGGGTTCACCTTCGAGTACTCCGCGACCTTCAAGGAGGCCGTGCAGGGCGACGAGGGGATTCGGGTGCAGTACGCCCGGTCGATCCTGTTCGACTACGCGTACCGGAGCTTCTACCGCGACGGGTACGGCAAGGACTTCACGATCCTCAACCTTGAGGACGACGACAAGCAGACGCGGTACCTGACCGCTGCGCTGCTCTTGTTCTATCAGCAGATGCGGGTGTGGATGGACGGCGGCGAGCGGATCAAGCCGTTCCGCATCGACAAGCCGCTCTGGGTGTTCGTCGGGCACACCGTGACGGGCGGCAAGGTCTCGACCAAGGACGACAAGGTGTCGGTTTCGGACGTCGTGGAGGTGCTGCTCTTCATCAAGCAGTTCCTCGCCGATCCGACCGCTGCGATGGATCTGATCAAGACCCTGCTTGATGAAGGCATGATCGATGACGCCGGGCGCGATCTGCTCGCGAACCGACTGCCTCATCTCGATCTCTCCGGCGACCATGCCGCGTTGGCGCGTGAGCTGCACGAGGGGATTCTCCGCGAAATCTTCCACGCGCCGGGCGGCGGTTCGCTCACGGTGCAGCTCTTCCGCGAGGCGGCGGGTGAGCTGGCGCTCAAAGTGGGTGAAGGTGAGCCGTTCGGGGTAGTCAATGTCGGCGAGCCCGGGGCCGTGGCGGACGCGTGCGAGAAGGAAGGCATCACGCGACTTGAGGACGATGTCAACCGAGCGTCGCTCTTCAAGGGGATCAATCGAGACGACAGCACGATTAACCTGCTCGTCGGCTCGCGGAAGTTCACCGAGGGATGGAACTCGTGGCGTGTGTCGTCCATCGGTCTGATGAACATGGGCAAGGGCGAGGGCACGCAGATCATCCAGCTTTTCGGGCGTGGCGTGCGCCTCCGCGGGTATGGCATGAGCCTGCGACGCTCGTCCGTGCTCGTAGAGAAGCCGTCGCCGCCGAAGAACTTGCGACAGGTCGAAACGCTCCAGGTGTTTGGTATCCAGGCAAGCTACATGAAGAACTTCCGCGACTGGATCTTCGAGGAGATCCCGGAAGCCCAAGAGCGGCAGGTGTGGGACCTTCCGGTCGTCAAAACACTGCCCGAGCAACGCTTGAGGACACTCCGGCTGAGAGACACGATCGACGGAGTTCAGGTCGAACGCGGGCAGGCGTTCCGGAAACTCGGACCTGTAGTCCGACTCCGCCCACCATCGGAAACGGAGCCATCAGATGCATGGATCCGCTCGCACCCAACGCGGCTGAACTGGTTGCCGCGGATCCGAGGTATCCGCGGGGAACAGAAGGACATCACCGCGGCGCTCGGAGAAGCGGGAGAGCTTCCCAAGCAGAGCCTCAAGAAGATACCACAGATGTTCTTCGACATTGATGCGTTGCTCTTCGGCCTAGAGGCTTTCAAGGCGACGCGTGGACTCGATCGGCTCCATGCGGATCGAGTCGCGATCCGGTCGCTGCTGAAGTCTGACCACTGGTACAAACTGCACGCCACAGAGGCGGACATGCGGCTCGATCGATACGAGAACCGTCAGCAGTGGCAACGAATGGCCCAACAACTCACCAACGCGTACGCCGAGCGGTTCTATCGGTTCGTCCGCGGGCGTTGGGAAGCCCCCTACCTCGAAGTCGGGGATGTCGACGCCGACGACCCGAGCATGATTGACAGCTACACGATCGAGACCACCGATCTTGTGCAGTCGGCCGATGACATCGAAAGAATCACCGGCTTTGTCACGGAGTTGAAAGAGGCAGTCGCGGCCGAGCCGCTGGCGGCATGGTCAACGACATGGTGGCGCACCGTGCCGTTCACCGGTCATCTGTATCAGCCGCTGCTCTATGTCGGCAAGAACGCTCAGATTCGTATGAGCCCAGTCGCACTCGACAAGTGGGAGGCTGCGTTCGTTGACGACCTCGCGAAGTGGTGCCGGGAGCACGGCGATGAGCTCGATGTCTATCTGCTGCGGAATCAGGCCGTCACCGGGCTCGGCTTCTTTCAGGCATCAAACTTCTTTCCCGACTTCCTGCTTTGGGTCTGTCGAGAGGGAGCCGAGCACCTAGTTTTTGTTGACCCCAAAGGCCTCACATACCACCAACTCAACGATCCGAAGATCCAGTTTGCAAGCACGGAGATTCCGAGGCTTCAGGAGATCATCGCGCGACAGTGCGACGACCTCTCACTCCACGCCTTTGTCCTCTCGAACACGGCGTTCGCGAGCCTGGGATGGGCCAACGGCGGGCGCACGCTGACCCGAGATGATCTTGCGGATCTCGGTGTGCTATTCCAAACCGACGAGACTGTGGACTACATCGGACAGTTGATGCGCGGTGTACTTACGGCACCCACGGCAATTGGCGAAGAGCGGCCCAGTTGACAAGTACTCAGCCGAGCGAGGATGCAGATGCGAGAAATCAGAGGCGACGCGAAGAACATCCGATCATTGCTCAGCGGTTCGAAGTACTCGATCGACTATTACCAGCGGGAGTACCGTTGGGAGCGAAAGCAGATCACCGAGCTCCTCGACGACCTGTCGGCGAAGTTTGCTGAGAGCCACGACGAGAGCAACGAACGCTCGGCTGTTGAAACCTACGGTCATTACTTCCTTGGCTCGATCATCATCAGCGACAAAGACGGTCACAAGTTCATCATCGACGGTCAACAGCGGCTCACTTCGCTCACGCTCCTGCTCATCTACATCTACCGCCACCTCCAAGACGAGCAGCAGAAGGGCCAACTCACCGACCTGATCTTCTCACAGAAGTTCGGTACGCGGTCATTTAACCTCGATGTGCCCGAGCGAACGCCTTGCATGGAGGCCTTGTTCACCGGGCAATTGTTCGACGATAACGGGCACCCTGAATCCGTTACCAACATCCTCCACCGCTATCAGGACATCGAGGAGCACTTCCCCGAAGACCTCGCGGGTGACACACTGCCGTACTTCGCCGACTGGCTAATCGAAAACGTCCACCTCGTCGAGATCACCGCCTACTCCGACGCCGACGCGTACACCATCTTCGAGACCATGAACGACCGCGGCCTGTCGCTCACACCGACCGACATGCTCAAGGGGTATCTCCTCGCCAACATCACCGACACGAACACCCGCGTGCGGGCGAGCAAGGTGTGGCGGGAGCACATCGCCAAGCTGCAGGAGATCGGCAAGGAAGAGGACGCTGACGCGATCAAGGCATGGCTCCGCAGCCAGCACGCACAGACCACTCGCGAGCGGAAGCGGGGAGCTCTGCCGCGAGACTTCGACCTCATCGGCACCGAGTTCCACCGCTGGGTCCGCGACCATGAGGACAACCTCGGCCTCACCGCCCAGGCAGAGTTTGCCCGTTTCATCGAGGAAGACTTCGCCTTCTATGCCAAGTGGTACAGGAAGATCCGCCGTGCCGGAGAGACGCTCACCGAGGGCATGGAGGCGGTCTTCTACAACGCCCAGAACAACTTCACGCTCCAGTACCCCGTCCTCCTCGCCGCGATGCGTCGGGGCGACGCCGAAGCCGACATCCTCCGAAAGATCCGCATCACGGCCGGCTATCTCGACATCGTTATCGCTCGGCGAGTGTGGAACTGGAAGACGACGGCATATTCGACCATGCAGTACGTCATGTTCCTGATTACCAAGGAGATCAGGGCGAAGTCGGCGGCGGAGCTCGTCGAGGTGCTTCTGAAGCGACTGAAGCAGGACACGAAGGAGCTTCCCTTTCACGATGACTTCTACTTGCACGGGACCAATCGGAAGCTCATCCATCGTATTCTCGCACGTCTTACCGACTACACCGAGATGCAATCGGGGCGGCCGTCGAAGTACACGGAGTACATGCTTCGTGGGAGACAGAACGGATACGAGATTGAGCACATCCTCGCGAATGACTTCGCGTCGCACGGGGGCGGGTTCACAAGCGAAGACGAGTTCTACGACAATCGCGACAACATCGGCGGGCTTCTGCTTCTCCCCAAGAGCTTCAATGCCAGCTACGGCGACCTGCCTTACGACAAGAAGCGGGAGCACTACATCAAGCAGAACCTGCTCGCCCAGAGTCTGCATGAGCTCGCGTACGAGAACGACCCAGGCTTCAAGCGGTTCGTGAGTCAGTCCGCCTTGCCGTTCCGCCCGCACGTCGAGTTCAAGAAGGCCGACCTTGACGCCAGGCAGACGCTCTACCGGCAGCTCGCCGAGCGAGTGTGGAGTCCGGACAATCTTCTGTCCGAGGTTAACGCGCTGCCGTGAGGCCCTCGGTCACCGCCGCCGCTCCTGCATCAGCTCCACGATGTACTTGTCCCGCCAGAACCGAAGCGGCTTGCCCGGACGAGCACTCTTGGGGAAGTAGCCCTCCGAGACCTTCCGCTTGATCGTGAATGGTGACTGCCGGGCCTCGAGCGCGGCCTCTTCGAGCGTGATGATTGGGGGCAGGCCGAGCTCTTCTCCGGCAGCCCGGGCTTCCGCGAGGGTGATCTTGGGCATGCCGAGGTGTACACCTCGGCGCCGGCGCGTTCCACTGTTGAGCAGGAAACTGTTCGGTACGTCGCAACAACCCAATCGCCAACCGCTGGAGGGCGTGCCGCCAACGAGTAGAGGCTGACTCAGCGACTGCCCTATTACTGCCCTAGTCCCAAGGTTCAAAGTCGGCAAAACGCGTGTTCGAGCCGGAAGAACGGCAGTCGGCTAAGGCACTGCTGAATAGTGCTTTACAGCAGACATCCGCGATCCGGGCCCATCCGTAGGACCGTCGCAGATCAGTCCCCCCCTCCCCGCTCGCCTGCTGTCCCATTGTGATGCGAGCAAGCCGCCTCGGCATCGATGTTCGCACTCGCCAAACGATGCTCAGCGGGCGGCTGCCCTCATAGGACACGTAGTCAGCCGGGACATCAAAGGCGTAGGGGCGCCGACGCCGCCGAGGCGTGTTTTTCGCTCTCGGACGAACAGCAGGGGCGTGTAGCCTTGCTCCCGGTGGCGGATGTGCCGCTGGCCGGTTGGCGAGTCGGCTGAGGTCGTGCTCTGCGACTGTCAGTGGAACAGTCGGTTGTACGTGGCGACGTAGTTGATCATCCCTCGGCGCGGCCCATCCGGTGGTGCCGCTCGACCTCGTTCGCCAGTACGTCATCAACACCCGCTTTGCTGCTGAACTCGCGCCACCGCGCGACCGCGGCGCACACCTCATCGAGGATCTCGTCGGCTCGGCCTCGCTTCATGGATGCCGTACGCTCGAACGCTCGGAAGTCGTCGCGGTCGAAGTTGTCACGATTTCCGTTTAGGCTCATTTGGTGCTGATTCGTCCAGTCGCCTTTGGGGTTGTAGCTGTACATCACGTCGTACGCGGGCGAGAGCGACCATTGCCCCTGCTTGTCCATCAGGAACGCGATGTTCTTGACGTGGTCGTCCTGATTGCGGGCGACGATGTTGAATGCTGTTCGTCGGAACTGCTCTTCGATGTCCCGCATCGGGAGTCGTAGGCGTCGCATGACCGCGATGGCTTGTTCGTATGAGTGTGCGCCGGCGTCGTTGAAGTCGAAGTGAGCCATCGCCCCGAGTGACTGCATGTGGAGCTTCTCGCCGCTATCCGTGCGGTCGAAGCGACGGGTCATGAAATGCCGTCGGCCGTTCTCCTCGAACAAGCGGCACTCGGTCATCGTGATGCCCGCAGCCTTGGCCATCAGTGAGTACGCGTACTCCACAGCACCGTAACCTTGTGGGTCGGCGAGCTCCTTGTCTTTGTTGTCCTGCACGCCGTCGAACTTGAGCAGCCAGTACTCGAAGCCCGGCGGGGCCTTCACCTGACCCGAGCGGACTTCGTTGGTCGCGGGGTTCCACGGGATGACGGCTTTGGCTCGTGCGCCGCCGGCGGAGGCACCGACACGAAGGATCTCGCGGAGCGCTTCCTCTCGGTCCTCACCGATCGAGGTGCTCATCGCCGCGCGGCCGCGGAGAACTTCGGACGCGAGCTCGACAAGGGCGTCAACATGCACGAGTGTGGACTCGCTCGCATGCGGGCCGGCGGTGGGGCGGAACTCAAGCGCACCCATGCCACGTGAACCGGTGTAGCAGAGCCGTTCGACCGCGTCGATCTCGTTGGGCAGGCGACCCTGTGCAGAGAGCCATTGGTTGATGACCGCGTTGCCGAACTTGTCGGGGAGCGCGTCGGCGAGCAGGCCGGGCAGGCCATAGAAGGTGCCGCGTGGGAGCTGCGGAAAGGTGTAGACCTGATCCGTCAGCGGCATGTGCAGCGGGGCGATCTCAATTCCGCTGCTTCGGAACTCCGGTGTGTACTCGAACGCGGCGACACCGCCCGGCCCATCGACAGACACAGCTCCGATCTTGCGACCCCACAGACGGACCTCTGCGACGGTCATGACGCGTCTCCGCCGTCGTCGTCACCCGCCTCGTCATCACCCCATGACCAACCTGCTGAGGACTCACCGGGCTTCGGCTTCAAGCCCTTCTTTCTCACGGCCCGCTTTCGTTGGCGCTCGGCGGCTTCGAGCTGCTTGAGTGGGCTGGGCACCGGCTCGGGCACGATGGCGTCGAGGCGGTCGAGCAGGCCGAGGGCGCGGAGCACGCGGACGAGGTTCTTGGTCTGCGTCGAGCCGCCGGCTTCGAGCCGGAAGATGGTGTTCTTGTGCACGCCGGCCTCGGTCGCCACCTCGGCCTGGGTCAGGTTCCGGTCTAGGCGATACCGGCTGAGCCGCTCGCCGAGCTGCTCCAGCACTGCTTCGTCTGTCATCTGTTCGTAGTCAGGCATGGATCACAATTTCTTGTGACTATATCGCCAGAATGGCGTTTCGTCACAACAAATGGTGTTCAAAATTGGCAGTATCCCGCTAATAGGCCCTCGGGCACTATTCGGGTGGCTGCCCTTCGTCTGACGCCGCCCGCAGCATGGCCCCCAGCGCCTCCCGCTCAGCGGACGTGAGCTGCGCGAGCAACCGGGCTGTTTCTGCGAGCCGGAGCAGGGAATCCGGAGCTGCCGCGGGATCACTTACGGATCCGCATACGCGCCCGTCAAAGTCGGCCCTCTCGGCATTGTTAGGGCCGCTTTCCGGCTGACCCTTAATCAGCGGGTTGAAGGTTCGAGTCCTTCGGGGGGTACTTTCGATTTCGACCATGCAGGGCGGTCCATCGGCTCGCGAACTGATACGGAAGTCGTCGCGGTTCAGTCAGTGAGTGACTTTGTCGTCGGCCTACGGCAGAGCCCTTTCTTGGGCCGGTGATATCCAACTGATGCTGACGATTGCGAAGCTGAAAGCACGGCCAGCGTAGAGATCCGTGTACGCGGGTCGTCCTGGCTGGCGTTCTATCCAGAGCATGTCGGTCCAGATGACCCCTGGCCGAACGCGAAGATCCAGGCGTTGAAGTCGGCGGGCGAAATCAGGCCGTCGCCGTTCACGTCGGCGAGGGTGTTCTCCGCGTTAAAGTTTAACACCCATGCATTGAAGTCTGCGGGTGTGATCGCTCCGTCGGCGTTCTGATCGGCGCAGAGCCGGGCCGAGCCGACCTGAAGCGTCGTACCGGTCACAGAGAGCAGCCCCTGATTCACACCCGGGCTCGTGGACAGGGTGAGGAGGTCATCCCCAATCACCAAGACGACCGAGCCCTCATACGACAGCTCGATAGACCCTGCCGCTGAGTCGTCTACGACGGCATCGAACGTGAGCACGTCGGCTTGCGGCCCGACGAGAGCAGCGCCGATCCCGGATCCTGCGGCCGCGGTCACGAGCCGCGAGGGGGTACCTGTCTCTTGCGTCGCACCGACCGGCAGCTGTGTATCGATGCGTACAGCATCCACTGCGAGTGCACTCGCCGCACCACCAGAAGCCGAGATTGAGCCGCCGAATCCGAAAAGGCCCGGGGCACCAAACTGGCCGGCTGGCGCCCCGCCGTCGTCGAACGCCACTCGCAGCGTGAAGCTGACCGTGTCGCCCGGACTCGCAGTCGTTTGCGATGCGATCAACGAGGCCGTTGCACTTTGCGCGAGCGCCTGCCCGCCAAACGCGACGCACGATGCTCTGATGATCGAAAGTACATTGTTCGTTGACATCTTCATTTCACCTTGAATTGAACGCGTAAGCGTTTCACATTTCAATCTGAACAGTGCTCACACATCATCGCACCAATTGGATGAGCATCTTGCCGGATGAACTGGCGTGGATACGCCAGGCGACGATCTACACATGACCGCATCTGTCCCGCTAGCGAAAGCGTCCACATCTGCTACAGAAGAACGGCGCGGTCGAAACCATCGAGGAATGCGATGAAGTCGAAGAAATCGACCGTCTCATTGCTATCCACGTCGGCACGGATGTCGCCGTTATTGAAGAGCTCGATGAACAACACAAGATCAAGGATATTGATCGCGGTATCTCCTGTAAGGTCGAAGACATCCACCAGCGGCTGTCCGTTCGGCCCTTCGTTCGAGCAGCGATTGAGAAGGAAGACCGCCTCGCCTAGGTCGTTTGCAGTCACCTCGCCGTCGCCATCAAGATCGAGCACGTCCGGCGCACCGGCACCATCCACAATCGATTGCACAGCAGCGACCAGGACATCGCGATCAGCGGAGTCAACGGTGCCGTTCTGGTCGAGGTCAACAGGGCGGCAGAGCGCGGTTGGCGTATCGAGCAGTTCCGCTTGGACCGAATCGAACCGGAAGGAGAAGACCGATTCGTCGATGACGAGAGGGTCGACGCTGATCAGGCTGGCGTACGAGACACGGCCGAACGATGTTGCCAGGTCAGCCCCGTTGAATGCTGCTGCATCGAGCGGGTTTGTCGTAGGCAGGTCGAGCGAGATCGTCACGCCGCCATCAGCATCGATGCCGGCGATGTCCGGGAGCACTCCGAAGAATTGAGCTGTCTCGCCTGAGGCGACGGGCGCGAGCACCGTCGCCAGCACCTCGGTCTCCCCGCTCTCAACAAAAATTGTCGTTGCATTCGGTAGCGACGTGTCAAGGACGACGCGTACCGAGACGGCATCGCCCGGACCAATGTTGGGAAACACGCTCAAGTCATCGGCGGACTCGTTGATCGTGCCAACCAGATCGACAGCGATCGGCTGAGACGTGACACTGCTCGTGCACAGAAGTGCAAGCGCGAAACCTGCTGCAAGACTCGATCTATTTTGCACTTTACCCCTCCAGGCCTCCGGCATCCGCCAGGACTCTGGCTCCCATCGCTAGTGATAACGGGTCGATTCGTATCATGATCCTCGTGGTTGCGAGTGCAAAGCAAATATCGGAAGACGCATTGAGTCGATCGCCGCCAGAGGGTTAAGGCGGCTCGCTGCAGTTCACGGGTCGTAATGTGAAATCTTACCGAGGCACATGCAGAATTTACTATCTCTTTGTGTTGCGATTTAAGATCTTGAGCCTGAGAGCATGGTCGCTGTCGCCGCGGTCGATCGGCGTGAGGCCAGGGCGTGTCTCAGGCGGTCGTGCTCATCGCGCTTGTGTTTGGCTTTCGGAACCGGATCTGCGTTCTGATGGAACGGGCGTCATCGTGGTTTCTCGATAGCCACCACGCCCGGCTCAACGTTTGCGCGTTCCCGTCAGCGGACGAACATCGCACGGCGGAGGATTCGAGCCGAACGAGAGAGCTCAGCAGTAGCCGCAGGTGCGTCTGTCCCCGCGCATTCACCGTACCAAACGAGCTTCTATCTGTCCGTTGCTAGGATGACACAGCCGCAGGAGATGCGTGGGTCCGCGTGCGAGGCGGCTTGAGTGCTGGACGAGTGACCTCCTGCGTGTCCGAGCGGGGGCTGATTGCCAGAAAACATGCGGTCCGAAGACGCGAACGCCAAGCAGAGATTGATGGAAGCGGCGTTGAAGCTTTTCGCCGACCGGGGGCCGGATCATGTCTCAGTGAGGGACATCGCGGCCGAAGCCGGCGTGACGCACGGCAGCATCCGGTACCACTTCGGGACGAAAGAGAAGCTGTACGTTCAGGTCGTCCGGCGTTTGGGGTCCATCGACCAGCACATCGACAACATGCCGGCAAGCGGTGAGCTTGAGCGGCTCTCTCGAGGCGAAGCCGAAGAGCTGTTCCGCGCCTTCGTCGACAGATTCGTCCGCTTTCAGGCAAAGATGGGCGCGGACAGCGTCGCTGCCCACCGGATGCTGCAGGCCGAGATCTCGCGCGATGGTGGACCGGATCCAGTGTTTTACAAGAATGTGATTCGCCCCGGTCACGACCACTTGAAGGCCATCATCCGGGGCATTCGGCCCGACATCCGCGACGAGGAGACCCTCGAGATTCTGGCGTTCAACGTGATCTTCCAGTGTGTGATGGTCCGGATCGGTCAGGGGATCATCAAGAAGCTGCTGGGGACGCGTCGCCTCAAAGAGGACTCTGTCACACAGATCGCCAAGCTCATCGCGGACGTGTCGCTCGCGGGCATCGAGAACGCGAAACTCTGAAGCCGCTGCACCGGTCGCTGCGGGCTCGTATCCAATCGGATACTATCCAAATGGATAGCTGTCCGGCGTTGCCGGGCTCGGTCTGCGACCTGCGCTCCGTGCAGACTCGAATGGAATGGAGTCATTGCTGTGACACGAGCAATCGAGTCGTCTTGCGGCGATCGCCAGATAGTTTCGGGGTGGTCGAGTGGGTGGGTCGTCCAACCGTTGGCGCTGGTGATCCTCGTTTGCGTGTGTATCGCCGGTTGCAATCGCGAAGATGCGTCAGGGACGGCAGCGCCACCGAAGCCCGTGTCTGTAGCGACACTGACCACCGGGATTCCACGGACAGAAACGCTGGTCGCAGGGGTCGTGGAGCCGTTCCGTCGATCGGATGTGAGCTTCGATGTCTCGGCAACGAGGCCCGAGACATC
>JBCBMF010000091.1:0-11276 GCA_039822905.1 Planctomycetota bacterium | reverse complement strand
GTTTGAAGACGACATCCGGACCTATCCGGTGGTGTACTACGTGACCGGTTTCAGCGGCAACGAGAGCGAGGTGCTGCGGTACATGGAGCGGATGCCGCACCCGGAGCTGATGGGCGACGCGATCGTGGTGGGGCTCGATGCGACGAACTACTGGGGACACTCGGTGTTCGCCGACAGCGCGGTGACCGGGCCCTGGGGCGCAGCGCTGGTCGAGGAGTTGATCTCCGAGCTCGAGGCTGAGTTCCGTGGGGCGCAAGACGCCGAGCATCGGTATGTGACCGGCATCAGCTCGGGGGGCTGGGGGAGTCTGTGGCTGCAGATCGAGTACCCGGAGGTGTTCGCGGGGGTGTGGAGCCACGTGCCGGACCCGGTGGACTTCAACGCGTTCCAGACGGTCGATATCTACGCGGACGGCGCGAACATTTATGATTACGCGGATGGCAGCCCTCGGCCGCTGGGTCGTCGGGGTGAGGAGGTGATGCTGTGGGCGCGGGACTTCATCGAGCGCGAGCGCGTGCTGGGGCCGGGCGGGCAGATCGGATCGTTTGAGGCGGTGTTCAGCCCGGCGCTCGAGGATGGCACGCCGACGCTGCTGTTTGATCGCGATACGGGCCTGATCGATCCGCGGGTCGCCGAGGCGTGGAAGGCGTATGACATTCGACGCAAGCTTGAGCGCGAGTGGGATGACAAGCAGGACTCGCTCTCGGGCAAGCTGCGCGTGTATGGCGGTGAGATGGACAACTTCTATCTCGGGGAAGCGGTCGACATGCTGGCTGAAGCCATGGAAGCGATGGGCGCCGATGAGGAGATCGTGGTGATCGAGGGTTTGCCGCACACGTTCCATTGGGAGGGTGACGCGGACATGTGGCGGACCATGGCCGAACGGTGGGAATCGGCCGGGAAGTAGATCTACTTCGAGACGCCGATGGGCGCTCGTTTGGGCTCGCCGTCGCGGCGGGGATACTTCTTCGGCGTTCGGCGTGTCTTTTCGAGCACGACAATCCGGCCGGTGGGCGTGTCGACCGTGCCGGCGTGGTTTGCATGCAGCTCGTGGAGCGCCTGTCTGGCTTCGGCGAGTTCGTCGTCCGCGGCCTGGCCTTTGATAAGTAGAACGAGCCCGTGCTCGCGCGCGAGGGGTATGCAGAGCTCGGCCGCGACGGCGACCCGTCCCAAAGCGCGGGCGGTGACGACATCGAATGCATCACGGTATAAGCCATCCGGAAATGCTCCGGCGCGCTCGGAGCGGTCGTTCACGACCATGACGTTGGTGAGTTCCAGGTGGTCGACCGCCGATCGCAGGAACTCGCACTTTCGGCCAGTGGCTTCGAGCAGGGTGACGTCGGCTTCGGGCATGGCGAGCGCGACGATGAGCGCGGGGATGCCGCCGCCGGAGCCGACGTCGCCGATTGAAAGTCGCTCGCCCGCGGGCTGCGCTTCGAAGAGCAGCGGCAACAGTGTGAGGGCGTCAAAGATGTGCTTGAGCCAAGCCTCGGCGGGATCGCGGATGGCGGTGAGGTTGGTGGTCTGGTTCGCGGTGTAGAGGATGCGGAGAAAGTCGGCGAAGCGGTCGGTGTCGCCGGCTTCGAGCTCGATGCCGAACTCGGTGCAGGCGTGCAGGAAGGCGTCGGTCGGTGGTGGGATGTCGATGGTCATGCGAGTTCGTCCCACGCGCCGCGGACCATGGGCGCTTCGCGTCGGCGGAGGCCGACGTTCAGGATCAGTCCGGTCATGAGCCAGCTGGTGAGCATGCTGGATCCACCATAGCTCACGAAGGGCATGGTGACGCCGATGATGGGCAGGAGGCCCACGGTCATGCCGATGTTGATGACCGCCTGTACGGCGACAAAGAGCGTCAAGCCGACGACGAGCACGCGGCCGAGCGGGTCCTTGCATGACGCGGCGGTGGCGAGGGCCCCCACCGTCCAGAGCATGTAGAGCAGCAGCGTGACCGCGCCGCCGAGCAGCCCGAAGCGGAGGGTGATGACGGCGAAGATCATGTCGTTGTGGGCTTCGGGAAGCTGGTTGTAGCGGGTCAGCGCTCTGGCCTTGGTATCGCTGACGCCGACGAGGCCGCCCGCGCCAACGAGCCGTTGTGCGGTGAAGCTCTGGTAGTTGATGTCCTGTGCGCCCTCGTCGGAGCCTCGGATTTGCTCGAAGATGGCGATGAACCGTCGCTTCTGGTGCGGCTGGAGGATGGGCCACATGGCCGGCGCGGCGAGTGTCGCGACGAGAACGATGAGGACGAGATGCCGGATGCGGGCGCCGGCCGCGAGCAGCATCGCGAAGAGACTTGGCACGAAGAGTGACGCCGAGCCGAGATCGGGTTGGATGGTGATCAGTCCGACGGGGACCGCTGCGATAAGGCCCGGCACGATCAGGCCCTTGAACTCGCGGTGTTCGCGGCGGTAGCGCAAGTAGCCGGCAACGGTGAGGACAAACGCGATCTTGGTGACCTCGGCGGGCTGGAAGTCGGCAACGCCGAGGTTGATCCAGCCGCGCGCGCCGTTGCGGGGTTCGACGATCGACTCGGGCACGAAGGGGATCAGCAAGAAGACGAGCAGCGCAATGCACGCGAGGTAGCCGGGCCAGGCGACGTAGCGGAACAGGCGGTAGTGCGGCACGAGCACAACGCACATCGCGCTCAGACCAACAAAGAGGAACACGCCCTGTCGGATGGCAGTGCCGGAGACGCCGCGATCGGTGAACGGTCGCTCGGCGATGTCGATGGCGTAGATGCCGACGAGCGAGAGGGCAAACGACGCGAGGACGGCGAGCCAGGCGGCGTTCACGATCGAGAACGATTGACGGAGCGTGCCGAAGCCGCCGAAGCTGCCGCGGACGACGGACTCGAGCAGGCTCAGACTCACGGCCTGCCGCTCACAGGTAGCCCTCGTGGACGAGCGCGTGCACGATCTGATTGGCGATGGGTCCAGAGACTCGCCCGCCGGAGCCGCCGTACTCGACAACGACGGCAACGGCGTACTGCGGGCGATCGCGGCCGGCGAGCAGGACGAACCACGAATGATCGCCGCGACGGACAACCTCGTCATCGACCTTGAGCGGAGGTGCGGTGGCGGTGCCGGTCTTGCCCCAGATCTTCACGCCGGGCGTGTCGAAGATGTCGAAGCGCTCGCGTGTGGTGTGGTCGTACTCGATGGAGTGCGCGGTGCCTCGCGGATCGTTGACGGCGAGGTCGAGGCCGCGGAGCGTGGCTTCGACGATGGCGGGATCGAGGCCGAGGTCGGTGGCGACGGGGTCTTGGTCGGCGAGCAGGCGGGGCTTGATGCGCAGGCCGCCGCGGGCGATGGTGGCGAAGCTGTCGGCGGCGTGCACGGGTGTCCAGGCGACGGTGCCCTGGCCGATGCCCATCTGGATGGCGTCGCCCTCGCTGATCGCGTCGGGGCGGTTGAACGGGCCGAGCCAGCCGTCGACCGATGGCAGCGGCAGGCCGAGGTCCTCGCCGACACCGAAAGCGCGGTATGCCGCGGCGATGCCCTCGGGACCGAGCCGCTGGCCGAGCGTGTAGAAGAAGATGTTGCACGAGACCTTGAGCGCTTCGGCGGCGTCGGGCGCGTGGCCCAGGTCCATGTCGTGCGTCACGCCGTTGAAGTGCTTGAAGATCCAGCAGCGGAGCATCGTCGGGCGATTGGGGTGGAAGTGGCCCGTGCAGCTGATGCGCTCGTCGATCTGGAGCAGTCCTTCTCGGTGCGCAGCGCAGGCGACGAGTGCCTTGGCGATCGAGCCGGGGGGGCTTGGGAAGGCGATGGCACGGTTGGTGTACGGGCGGTGCAGGTCGATGTAGTGCTCGCGCTGGGCGGCGTTGACTGGCAGGTCGGAGCCGTCGCGAGCGAGTGTTGGTGTCGAGACGAGGGCGAGCAGATCGCCGGTTTCGATGTCGATGACTACAGCGGCGGCGTCCATCGCGGTGCCGACGGGCATGAGCAGCTCGCTCCGCGGGTCTTCGGGGCGGACGAGCTCGGAGTTGTCGTGCCAGGGCTGGACCGAGGTCAGGCCCGTCTCCGGTTCGAGCAGCGCCTGGATGCGCGCCTGGAGCATGATGTCGAGGGTGAGCGTGATGTCTCGGCCTGGGTCGGGCGCGAGGACCAGCGGCGTGTCGTCGTCGAGACGGTCGACGCGCAGGCCCCGGAGGCCCCGGAGATCGTCTTCGAGCGACTTCTCTAAGCCCGCGCTGCCCACGATGTCGCCCGCGAAGTAGCGGCCTCGGTCGCGCGGCGTTTGCTCCTCGTCGTTCGGGAGGACCGCTGTTGCTCTCGCGGCGAGGTCGGCGTCTTCGGTCATGGCGAGCGAGCGACGGTCGACGTCTTCACGAAAGATGCCCCGACGGACGGAGCCAAGGATGTGGCGGGCGACGCCTTGCACTTCGACCACCTGTGTGCCGTCTCGCCGGAGCGGCTGGGGGAAGAGCGATCGGTCGACCTCGACTTCGATGGTGTCGAGCGGGTAGGCACGGTCGCCCGAATCGAGCACGCGCAAGCCGGGGTACATGGGGAGATCGTCGAACTCGGGATCAGCCTCGGCCTCAGCGCGGCGGAGGCGGAAGCCTACTTCATCCGCGACGGCGGGCTCGATCACGTGGGGGATGACCTCTTCGCGGAGGGCCTGGTTCACGCTGTCTTCGATGTCGTCTTCGACCTCGCGCGTGATCTCCTCGGCGAGGATGAACCGGACGCGGTCGGCGTCGCTCATGAGGTCGGGGCGGTTGATCTCTTTGGCGCGGCGCATGAGCTCGTCGCGCGTGTAACCGAGCGTGCCGGCGTAGTCGAAGAGCTCTCGGCGTTCGCGGATCGAACGCACGGTCGCGGCGAGATCGCGGACCTCGTCGCGGACATCGAGACGGCGGGCATCGACCTCGGAGAGCGTCATGCCGGTGGCGTCCGCGATGAGCGACCAGGTCCGGTTCTCTCGAGCGCGGAACGCCGGGATCATTTCTGAGACGCGCTGGCGGCGTTGGGTGTTGTCGAGCTGCGACCAGTCGTCCGAAGTGCGCCGGGCGTAGTACGCGGCCTTGCGCTCGGCCCACTCGCCTGTGATGACGTCGTAGTCCACAGCAATGTCGAACGCCGGGCGGTCGAAGGCGAGCACTCGGCCGGCGCGATCGCGGATGCGGCCCCGGACCGTGGGGGTCCACGTCTCTCGCACGAGCTTGGCCTCGGCGGCTTCGAGGAGTTCATCGCCCTTGAGGATGGTCAGGCGGGCCGACTGGGCCGCGAGCGTCGCGAGGCCCAGGGCAATCGCCGCGAGCACGAGCAGCAGGCGGCGGAGAAAGACGGACCGGATGTCGAAGACGAATCCCATGGCGGCGCTCCATCGCCTCGTGTCGCGGTGCGGGCCCCGATCCTCGGGGCGTGAGTCCATGGTACTCGCACCGCAGGGTAAACGAAAAACCCCTCGCGTGTGCGAGGGGCTCGTTCGGAACGAGGTGTATCGCCTCCGGATTACCGCTTGTCGCGGGTGATCTGGGCGTAGGCGTTGTGGCTGTGGATCGATTCGAAGTTCTCGCTGTCGATCTCGTACCAGGTGATCCGGCTGTCATCGTCGAGGGCGAGCGCGAGGTCGCGGATGATGTCCTCGACGAACTTGGGATTGTCGTACGCGGCCTCGGTGACGTACTTCTCATCGGGCCGCTTGAGGACGGCGTAGACGGGGCTGCTTGCTGCGCTCTCGAGCGTCTGCACGATGTCCTCGATCCAAACCGGGCCCTTGGTGCGCACACGCGCGGCGATGCGGCACCGCTGGTTGTGCGCGCCGTACTCGCTGATCTCCTTCGAGCACGGGCAGAGGCTGGTAGCCGGGGCGGCGACGCCGATGATGAAGTCGCTGGTCTCGGGTGAGCCGTTGGCCTCGCACGTGAAGGTGACCTCGTAGTCCATGAGCCCCTCCATCTGCGTGACGGGGGCGGGCTTCTTCATGAAGTAGGTGAAGGTCGCCTCGAAGTGGGCCGTCTTGGCCTCGAGCCGGTCTCGGATTTTGGCGGTGATCAGCGGGATCTGGTCGGGCGTGATCGGTTCTGACTGATGGTCGTTCAAGACCTCCAGGAACCGGCTCATGTGCGTGCCCTTTTGGTGATGGGGAAGGGCGACGTACATGTTGATCTTGGCGATCGTGTGCTGCGTGCCGCCGTCGCGTGTGCGGAGCAGCATGGGGTAGGTGACTTCTTTGACGCCGACTTTGTCGATCGCGACCTGCCGCTCATCGGCGGTGCCCTGGACGTCAGGGATTTCTGATGGGGAGCTGGACGGGCCGGTGGTTGGAATCGTGGTCATGTCTTTCCTTGATCCGTGGCTTTGACAACCGGCCGATGCGCCGATTTCGAACTGCCCATGTGTACGTCCGCAACGCCGGAGTAGATTCTCCGATTTTAAGCGGTTCAGCACACACACGTTAGGCACGCACGTCGTCTCGGCGACCGAGAGCTACGAAACGGCAGCCGTATTGCTCCGCGGCTCGGGGTCTGTGTCTGCGATGGAATCGGTCCAGGCGAGGCCGAGCGGGATGCCGATGAGCCCGCCGGAGAGCCAGTCGAGCGGCGTGATGACCGCGAGCCGGAACAGTGAGCCTTCGAACGACTCCTGCACGACGTTGCCGGTCGTTGCGACGGCCGCGAGCGGTGAGAGGATGCCGAGCACGACGGGGATGACCGCGATGATGCGCGGCGGGATCGAGACGAGCATCATGCGCGATAGCGCGGCACCCATGATGCCGGCGGCGATCGCGGCGGCGATGGTCTGCCCCTTGGCGGCGTCGGCGGCGACGAGCCAGGCGGCGAACGCCGCGCCCAAGACACCGACGCCGAGCGCGCGGGCCGAGAGCAGCAGTGGCGGCTCGGGGGGTGTGTGCCGACGGAACCGGCGGATAGTCTCGATGAGGATCAACGCGACGAGCGCGACGAGCAGACCCTCAAGAACGAATCTGTTGAATGGTGACGTACGCGAGACGGCGATGATCTCGTCGACGCGGCCCGATCTTGCCGAGGCCCAGCAGAGCACGATGCCGGCGGAGAAGAGGCCGACGTTTGGCGTGCCGATTCGGACGCCGAGCAGGCCGGCGGTCGCTGCGATAAGCGCAACGCCGATCGCGCACGCTGCGCCGAGTACCGGGGTCTGCGTCACGAGCAGCGTGGCTTGCGGGCCGCCGGCGGCGTCGGTGAGCTGGGCGGCGAGCAGGCCTGCGATGGGTCCGAGAATGAACGCGGCGGTCAGGGCCGGGATCCAGGCGATGACCAGTTTGCGGAGCGGTCGAAGCACGCGGGACTCCAGCGGCCGTCAGCGGGTGAGCGCGATCAGCTTGGCGATGCGATCGGCGACGGGCGGGTGCGAACTGAAGACGGAGCCCCGCTCGTGGCGTGACTTCTTCTTGCGGAGCGGGTTCATGATGAACATGTGGGCCATGCCGCGGTTGGCGGTCTCGACGAGCGGCTCTTTGTCCTCGGCGAGCTTTTTGAGGGCGGAGGCAAGGCCTTCGGGGTTGCGGGTCAGCTCGGCGGCGCCGGCGTCCGCCAGATATTCACGGCGGCGGCTGTAGGTCATCTGGATAACTTTGGCGAGGAAGGGCGCGACGACGGCGAGGATCAATGCCAGGATCATGAAGATGATGACGATCGCGCCGCCGCCTTTCTTGTCTCCGCCGCTGCGTCGGCCGGAGCTCGCCCAGCCGCCGTACCACGCGACGCGGAGCAGGGCGTCGCAGGCGAGGACGATAAGGCCGACCATCATCGCCATGAGCATGGAGAAGCGGATGTCGTAGTGGCGGATGTGGGCGATCTCGTGGGCCATGACGCCCTGGAGCTCTTCGCGGGTGAGCTTGGCGCGCAGGCCTGTCGTGATGGCGACGATGCCGTGCTCGGGGTCGCGGCCTGTCGCGAACGCGTTGAGGGCGGATTCTGGGATGAGATAGACGCGAGGCATCGGGATGCCGGCGGCGATGCGCATTTCGTCGACGACGTTGAACAGCTCGGGGTCAAGCTCTTTGGTGATCTCTTTGGCGTGGACGCGGTTGAGCAGGAACCGGCCGCCGCCGAACCAGGCTTCGAGAGCAAGGCCGAGCGTCACGAGCGTCATGACCGCTGCGCCGATGAGCGCAAAGAGCGTCGCCCGCCCCGTGTCTCGGAAGACGCCCGCATCGACGCCCAGAATTTGGGATGGTACCTGCATGGCCTCGGAGGCCATGCCGTCGAAGTCCGCGTTCATCGGGTCCTGGCTGAGCGTGTCCGCGTAGGACACCATCGTGGAGCCGGCACTGTCAAAGCTAGCGAACAGCGGGATGATGGCGCCGCCGATCGCGCCGCCGACGAGCGCGTTGAGCACGAACATCGCGACGATCAGCAGCACGCTGTCGCGCTTGTTTTTGCGGATCAGGTCGAGGTAGGTCAGCGAGCCAGGGAGGGCTCTGACCTTGTCGCGCACGACTCTGTCCAGTTCGCTTGGCTCGCGCTTCGCAGCACGCGGCCTTTGGGGCCGGGCCTTGTCAGCGCCCCCACCCTCGCTCGGGCGCGGGTGGGGCCTCGGGTGCGGGCGGGGCAGTCCGTCGCCCGGCGTGGGCACTCCCGGTGTGGGGTCGATGGGCATGGCTGATCAGAAGCTGACCTTGGGCGCGTTTTTGGCCTCGGGCTCTTCGATCTCGAAGTACTCGCGCTCTTTGAAGCTGAACATGCCGGCGATGATGTTCGTCGGCACGCTTTGGCGGCTGGTCTCGTAGCGGGCGACGACGTCGTTGTAGTGCTGGCGGGCGAAGCCGATCTTGTTTTCGGTGCTGGTCAGCTCTTCCTGCAGCGACAAGAAATTCTGATTCGCCTTGAGGTCCGGGTAGGCCTCGGCGACGGCCATGAGTCGGCCCAGCGCCTGCGTCAGCTCGCCCTCGGCCTGGCCCATCGCCTTGGCGCCCTGGTCGGACGCGTCGTGTGTCTGCACGGCCTTTGCGCGTGCGCTGATGACTGCGTCGAGCGTCTCTTTCTCGTGGCTCGCGTAGCCCTTGACGGTCTCGACGAGGTTGGGGATCAGGTCGTACCGCCGCTTGAGCTGGACATCGATTTGTGACCAGCCGTTGTCGCAATCCACGCGGAGGCGGACAAGCTTGTTGTACAGCCCGATGATGATGAAAACGAGGATGACGACGACCAGAAGGAAGACGCCGCCGAAGATGAGGAAGGCCAGAATGCCCATCGTTGCTGCTCCTGCCGTGCGCGGCGCGGGCCCCCTCGGCCGGCGCGTGGGCGCATGGTACCGCAATGACGCGGAGGCCCCCGGCTTGTTCGGATCAGGTCGGACAGATCGGTGTCGGAGCGGCCCCCGCCTTCGCGGGGTTGTTCGGAATCCGGATGCTCGGGTTTCGCGGGGTCATAGCATGGCGGCATGACCGACGAATTCATGCGCAGACCGCCGACTGATGACCCGTCGCTGCCGTTCCGGCTGACGGCGGACGATCTGATCAGCGACATGGCGTGGCCCAAACTGCTGCGCGTGCCGCGGCTGGCGTTTCGGCCCGGGCGGATCGGCTTGGGCGTCGCGGTTGTGCTTGTGCTGTCACTCCTGGATCAGCTGCTCGCGCAGCTCGCGGGCGGGGCGACGGTCGTCGATACCCTTCTTGCAGCCGTCGCGGCGGCTGGGGCGGCGGCGGGGCAGCAGCTGTCGTCGCTGGACGCGGGCGGTGCGCTCGGCGGGTTCGCGCTCGGGCTGGGCAGTGCCGTGCAGTCGGTCTGGCACGAGGCGCCCCTGCGCGCATCGGTGATGGTGCCGCTGGCCTTGCTCGGCTTTGCGTTTGTGTCGGTAGGGATCGGTCGGTTGTCGGCCGAGGAGTTCTGCCGGGGTCGGTCGGGCACGTGGTACGAGGGTCTGCGGTGGGCGGTGCACTGCGTGACCGGGATCGTGGTGGCATATGCACTGCCGCTCGTGGTCGCGGGCGTGCTGGTGGGCGTGCTCGCCTTGGGTGGGTGGGCGCTGCTGAGCATTCCGTTTGTCAATGTGCTCGGCACGGTTCTCGGCGTGGTTGGTCTCGCGATCGCGCTCGTCGTTGTGATCGTTCTGCTCGGCTACGCGGCTGGCGTGCCGCTGTTCGCCGGGGCGATGGCGACCGAAGGCAGCGACGGTGTCGACGCGATGCACCGGGTGTACGCGTACTTTTTCGCGCGGCCGGTGCGGACGGTCGGCTACGCGGTGCTGCTCGTCGGGCAGGGCGTTGTGATTGTGTCGGTGCTCGGCGCGATCGCCGGATTGACCGTTGCCGTTGGCATCTGGGCCCAGTCGCTGCTGCTCGGCGAGCACGGCTCGCTCGTTGCGTCGGGTGTCGCCAGCGAGCGGCTCAGCGTTGGCGGTCGTGCGGCGGCGAGCGTGATGAACACGGTGCTGCAGCTGCCGGCGCTGCTGGTGTCCGGCTACGTCGTGGCGTATGCCGCATCCGGCTCGGTGGTTTTGTATCTCGTGCTCCGCCGCGTTGTCGACGGGCAGGACATGGTCGACCTGTATGTGCCCGGTGAGATCGACGCGAAGCTGGACGAGGTGCTCGAGCTTCGTAAGGCGTCTATCGAGCAGAACGAAGATCTGCCTGCGTGAGTTGGGAGGGCAGGTCGTCGAGCGTCACGGCATGGTGGAGCATCCACGGTCCGACGCGGGTTCGGCGGAGTGATCTGAGCATGCCTCCGGTGCCGAGGGCCTGGCCGAGATCACGCGCGAGCGAGCGGATGTAGGTGCCCTTGCCGCAGGCGATGTTGAGCGCGACGACGGGCCAGTCCAACGCGGCGATGTCGATCGAGTCGATCACGACGGGACGCGGCTGGAGTTCGGGCAGATCGTCGTCGGTCTCCGCCTGGCGGGCGAGTGCGTAGGCGCGTCGGCCGTTGACCTTCATGGCGCTGTAGGCGGGCGGGCGCTGCTGGATAGTGCCGGTAAATCTTGGAAGCACCGCTTCGATGGCCGCGCGATCAATCGGCTCGCATTCGACGAGCTCGACCGGGCCCTCCATGTCGTCGGTGCGTGAGACGTTGGCGAGATCAACCTCGGCGAGGTAGCCCTTGGCCCCCGCCATGTGCTGGTCTTGCAGCTTGGTGGCCTTGCCGACGAGGACGACCAAGACGCCGGTGGCGAGCGGGTCCAGCGTACCGGCGTGGCCGACCTTGATGCGTTTGGGCGCGCCGGCCGCACGCAGCTTGGCGCGCACTGCGGCGCAGACCTGCATCGAGCTCTTGCGCAGCGGCTTGTCGATGACCAGCAGGCCCTCGGGTGTTGGCGCTTGCTCGGTCATTCACTCTTCCCTGAGATCGGGTT
>JBCBMF010000090.1:0-11285 GCA_039822905.1 Planctomycetota bacterium | reverse complement strand
GCTCGGCGTGCTCGGGGCCGACAAAGCTGAACGTGACCGCCTCCCAGAATCCGAGCCCGGTCAGCACCGCGCCGAGCTCGCGGCGCGCACGCTCCGACTCCTGCGGGTGAGTCACACGGATCGCGATCTTGTCGGCCATCGGGATGTTGTCGTAGCCGTGCGTCCGGGCGACCTCTTCGAACAGGTCGATCTCACGCGTCAAGTCGGGGCGGAACGTCGGCGGCACGCAACGCAGCGCATCGTCCGACGTCTGCTCGACGTCGACCTCGTGCCCGCGAAGCAGATCGGCGACTTCCGCACCGGAAATCTCGATGCCGAGCACGTCCCGGCAGCGGCTCGGCCGAACCGAGATCTGCTCGGTCGTGGGCAGCTCACCCCCGTCGCTCAGCACGCCTTCTGCGGTCTCACCACCCGTGAGTTCCGAGATCATCGCGACTGCACGCCTCGCAGCAGAGTCGATCGTCCGCGGATCGACGATGCGCTCGAAGCGATAGCCGGCGTCGGTGCGGATCGCCATCCGGCGGGCCGCGGTCCGGATCGTCACCGGGTCCCACGTCGCCATCTCGAAGACGACGTCGGTGGTCGACTCGTCGACCTCGGAGTCCTTCCCGCCGATGACGCCCGCCAGCGACGTTGCGCTCTCGGCGTCGGCCACGACCAGGTCGGTCGCTTTCAGCGTCCGCGGCTTGCCGTCGAGCGTGGTCAGGGCCTCGCCGTCGCGGGCGTAGCGGATGACCAGCTTGCTCCCCGCAAGCTTCTTGAGGTCGAACACGTGGCACGGGTTGCCCAGCTCGAACGTGATGAAATTGGTCACATCAACCACATTGTTGATCGACCGCTGGCCCACGGCCTCGAGGGCCTTGACCAGCCAGTCGGGGCTCGGGCCGACGGTGACGTTGCGGATGAGGTGTGCCGTGAAGAGCGGGCAGACGTCGGGCTGTTCGTTCACGAGCGCGAAGTCGTTCGCGATCGGCGCGCCGGTCGCGGGCTCGTCGAACTGCGGATGCACGAGCGTCCGCGACTTCGTTGCCGACCGAGCCGCGGCGATCTCTCGTGCGCAGCCGAGGTGGCTTAAGAGGTCGCCCCGGTTGCTGGTGACTTCGACATCGAGCGTGACATCGCCCCACGGCTGCTCGGTGATGCCCTCGACCGGGTAGCCGGCGTGCGTGAGCACGTGCTCGGCCTCCTCGGCGGTCACGTCGCCCGGGTCGAGACAGCGGTTGAGCCAATCGAGACTGATATCCATGCGGCAAACATAGGGCGGCAAACATAGATCGGACGCCGCCCGTAGACTGCCCGCGTGAAGGCCCGGACACCCATCCTGCTCGCGTGCATCGCGCTCGTGATCGGCTGCGGATCAAGGCCGACGGCCGACGTGCGGTTCTCGCCCCGCCCGCCTGAAGACCTGACGATCGCCGTGACGGTCATCGCGCCGGAGGGCTCGTCGCCCGAGCCGGCGCGTTTCGTGATCGAGCCCGGCGGCCAGCTGCGGGCAGCGGTCGGCGCCGGGTCGGCGCCGGAGACTCTCCCGCCTATGACTCGGCTGCTGACCGACGCCCAGGTCACCCAGCTCTACGGCGTCATCGCCCGCGAGGGCCTCGCGCTGCCCACCGATGCGCCGACGACCGACCAGCCTCGGATCGAGGTGACTGTGATCGCGGGCGACCGCCGGCGCACAGGTCGGCATGAGCTGACCGACGCCGACGCGCGGGTTGTGGTCGAGCGGTGCCGTGTACTCGCTCGGCTGAACTGAACACCACCGCACGAAATCACTCCGGCGGGACGCCAATGTCCTCGGCCCACAGCTCGGGCTGCTCGGTGATGAAGCTCTCCATCATCGATGTGCAGCGGATGTCGTGGATCACAACCACGGCGCAGCCTTCCTGCTTGAGCCAGTCCTCGCGGCCCATGTACGTCTGGTTCTCGCCGATGACCACGCGCGGGATGCGGTGCAATATCGCGGCACCGGTGCACATCGCGCACGGGCTGAGCGTGCTCGCGAGCGTCAGCGTGTGCCAGTCGCGGCGTCGGCCGGCGTTGCGGATGCACATCATCTCGGCGTGCGCGGTCGGGTCGCCCGTCTGCACGCGGAGGTTGTGGCCCAGCGACACGATCACGCCCTCGGCGTTCATCAGGGCCGCGCCGATGGGGATGCCGCCCTCGGCGAGCGATTTCTCGGCCTGGGCGACGGCGGCCTCGAGGGCCGCATGGTCCATGGCGTCGCGGGTCATCTGCGTCATGTTCGAGTCTCCGATCGGCTACGCTGAGAGGCTATGGGCCGGACGCACCCAAGCCATCCGAACGCGGTCATCTTCGAGCACCCGCTGATCCAGCACAAGCTGACGTGGATGCGCGACACCACGACCAGCTATCGGCCGTTCCGGGCGCTGATCGCCCAGATCGCGGGCCTGATGGTCTTCGAGTTCACCCGGACATTCCCAACCGACATCGTCGAGGTCGAGACGCCGCTCGAGACGACCACCGGCCAGCGGCTCTCCAAGAAGATCACGGTCGTGCCCATCCTGCGAGCCGGGCTGGGGATGGCCGAGGGCATCATGGAGGTCATGCCCGAGGCCCGTGTGGGTCATCTGGGCATGGCGCGGGATGAATCGACGCTGGAGCCAACGGTGTATCTGGAGAAGCTGCCCAACGACCTCGACGCAGGGCCCGTGGTGCTGGTCGACCCGATGCTCGCCACAGGAGGCTCCGCGGTCGAGGCCGTCGCTCGGCTCAAGCAGATCGGCGCGACCGACCTCCGGCTGATCTGTCTGGTCGCGTCGCCCGAGGGACTGGAACGCATGCACGCCGAGCACCCGGAAGTCACGGTGTACACCGCCGCGGTGGATCGGCAGCTCGACGAGCGCGGCTTCATCCGCCCGGGCCTCGGCGACGCGGGCGACCGGATGTACGGGACGGTTTGAACCCAGAATCATGAACCGAAGCCGGGTGATACGGGTACGACAGCTGTGATGAAAGCCGTGTTCTTTCTGCTGATTCTCGTCATCGCCGGTGTCGCGACGTACACCCTCACCAAGCCCGGCGGCACCGGCTACACGCTGGGCGAGACCATCCCGGACACCGCGGGCCTCGAGAACGTCATCGTCTTCGGCCGGGGCGTGCTGAGCGGGTCCGAACCCGAGGGTGACGCGGCCTTCGACACGCTCGCGTCGCTGGGCGTCAAGAGCGTCATCAGCGTCGACGCGGCCCGCCCGAATCTCGAAGCGGCCGGGGCGCGGGACATGAGGTACGTGCACATCCCCGTGCGGTACGACGGCTTCACAGGCGAGCAGCGGCTCGCGCTCGCTAAGGCGTTCCAAGAGCTGCCGAGGCCCATCTACATCCACTGCCACCACGGCAAGCACCGCGGGCCCGCCGCCGCCGCGCTCGGCCTGATCTGCGTGGGCGAGCTCGAACCAATCGAAGGCGTCGAGCTGATGCGGACGGCCGGCACCAGCGAGCACTACGACGGGCTGTACAGCGATGTCTCGGACGCCATCCGCATCCCCGGCATCAACATCGACACGCTCGGCCCCGACGAGCTGCCGGAATTCGTCGAGGTTACCGGGCTCGCGGCCACAATGGTCGAGATCAACGACGCGTTCAAGGACATACGCGTCGTCGCCGACAAAGGCTGGCTGGTTCCGAGCGAGCACCCGGACATCGAGCTCGACGATGTTGCGCCGCGGCTCCCCGAGCTGTTCGACGCGCTCGCCGACGACCTCGAACGCCCGGCGAACGCGCACGTCGACGAGGGGTACCGCACGATGATGCGCGAGTCCGCGGAGGAAGCCCAGCGCTTCGCCGACGCGATCAAGGCGGAAAACTGGACGCTGGCCGATGAGCTTCGAGCGAGCGTTGCGCAGTCGTGCGTGAGCTGCCACGAGACGTACCGCTAGATGAGACTCAGCTTCCGCATGCGGCTCTGGATCGCCGAGGGCTTGCGCTGAAGACGCGAGGCAATCTCCCCTACACCGATGCCGCCCCGCACGAGCGCCTTGAGCGATTGATCCTCAGCATCCTGCCACGGTTCGTACGCCCGCGCGTGCCGCTCTCGCATCGCATCGACGTACGACCGCTCTTCGATCGTGCGACCAGGCACGGGGCCGGATGCACAAGTTGCGGTCCGTTGAAGCTTCGCTTTCGCTGGCGCGCCGCGTGCGATCTCGACGCCGCGATCGAGCAGGCTAAGCGCCTGACCGGCCGCCTCGAAGATGTCTTTGTACGTCGTTCCAGGCACGCGCTCGAGAATCTGGTCGTACGAGCAGCCTTCGGCGATCAGTGCGAGCACCCGCCTCGATTGACTGTTCAGCTTCCGACGCGATGACATATTGGCACGCATGTTCTGCCTTCCATCCGCTGTTGAACATTCGCCGGAGCATAACGCACAAACACCGGACATGCAAAGGCGTTCGTCGCGCCGATCCGTGCCTAGCCCGACCTCAGCAGACGTACCGCTAGCCGATCCCCAGCACCACCTTGATCCCCTCGCCCGACATCATCGTTTCGAAGCCCGCCTTGTACTCGGCCAGCGGGAACTCGTGCGTGATGATCTCGTCGAGCTCGAGCCGGCCCGAGAGCAGCAGCTCTTCCATCTGGTACCAGGTCTCGAACATGCGCCGGCCGTTGATGCCCAGCACGGTGCAGCCCTTGAAGATGATGTTCTCGGTGAAGTTGAATGTCACGGGTTTGGCGGGCACGCCGAGCAGGGCGGCCGTGCCGCCGTTGCGCAGCGCACGGAAGCTCTGATCGATCGCTTGCGATGCGCCGCTCATCTCGAGCACGACGTCGACGCCCTCGCCCCGGCAGTGCCGGCGGACGTCCTTGATCCAGCCTTCGCCATCCCGCGCGTCGTAAGCCTCGACGGCACCGAGCCGCCTCGCGAGTTCGAGCCTCGGCGGGTTGATGTCGGTCGCGAAGATCCGGCTCGCGCCCGCGGCCTTGGCCACCGTGACAGCCATCAGCCCGATGATGCCAGTTCCCGACACCAGCACGCTCTTCGCGCTCACGTCGGCTTCCATCACCGTGTGCACGGCGTTGCCAAGCGGGTCCAGGATCGCGGCGACCTTGTCGGGGATCGACTCGTGCACGGGCCAGACGTTCTCTTCGGGCACGACGATGTACTCGGCGAAGCAGCCGTCGCGGTCGATGCCGAAGATCTTGGTGTCGATCGCGATGTGCGCGTTGCCGGTGCGGCTGTTGTAGTCGACGCCCTTGGTCGTGTGCCCCTCGGCGCTCACGCGCTGGCCGACTTCACACCGCGTGACCGCCGAGCCCAGCTTGTCGACCACGCCCACGAACTCGTGGCCTGTGATGATGCCCACGGGGATACGGCCGGCGGCCCAGTCGTCCCACTCCCAGATGTGGCGGTCGGTGCCGCAGATGCCGGCCTTGGTCACGCGGATGCGGACGTCGCGCGGGCCCGGCTCGGGGATCGGCCGCTCCGTGAGCTCGAGACCCTCCCCGGCGTGGTGCTTGACGAGGCAGCGCATGGTGCCGGCGGCGGCTTCGGGCATCTCGGACCTCCTCGGGGGCGAACGCTTCTTTGTATACAAGCCCGCCGCAGCCCCGGGGACCACCGTTCATAGACTCATCACGCGATGCCGACCCCCGCTGCCCAGCCCGAGAGCTTCCTGTTCGTCGCCGCCAAGGCGGACGGCGGCAAGACGTTCGGCGTCAGGCCGGCGGACGACGAGGGCGTGCTCGCGCGGGACCTGGGCAAAGAGAAGCTGATCCTGCTCCGCAGCTACCGCGTGCCCGCGTGGCTCGCGGGCGGGCAGGGCGAGCTGCCCCTGAAAGACCAGGCCGAGGCGACGACGCAACTGGCGGCGCTGCTCGATCGCGGCGTGCCATTGGTCGAGTCGCTGGATGTGGTCGCCGAGGCCGTGTCGTCGAAGTCGAGGCTGAAGGTGTCGCGGATGCGCGACATGGTGAGTCAGGGACGCAGTTTCGCGGCGTCGTCTGTTGAGACCGGGGCGTTCGATGACGTAACGGCGGCAGTGTTCGGCGCTGCCGAGCGTACGGGCGACCTCGCCGGCGCATCACGCCAGCTTGCGCGGAACGCCAAGCGTCGGCTCAAGATCCGCGAGACCGCAACGACACTGCTGTTCTACCCGTTGATCGTGCTGACCATCTCGGCGTTTGTGGGCCTGTTCATGCTGGTCGTGGTCGTGCCGATGGTCGCGGACTCGATGCGGCAGATGCTGCCCGAGGGCCAGGCGCTGCCGCTGGCGACCGAGGTGATGTCCGGCGCGGGCATGTGGCTGCGGTCGAACCCGCTGTTGGCGTTCGGCATCGTCGCGGGCGCGCTCATCGCGATCATCATCGTGCGTCGGCCTGTCGTCGCGATCGGCGGCTCGATCGTGCGCACGCTGCCGGTGGCAAAGGACCTTGCGCTCGCGCAAGAGTCCGCCAGGTTCTTCAGCGTCATGGCGGCGATGAGCACCGGCGGCGTGCCGCTGGCCGACGCGCTGGGCGTCGCCAATCAGACCATCAGCCACCCCAAGCTGCGCGACCAACTCGACAAGATGCGGTCGGGCCTGATCGAGGGCGGCGTGCTCAAGGTCCTCATCGAGCGGGTGACGAGCCTGCCCTTGGCGACGCGGCGGCTGCTGATCGCCGCCGACCGGGCGGGGGATCTGGACTCGGCCTTCGAAAGCCTCGCCGAGGACCACACCGAGATCGTCGATCGCCAGTCGAGCCGGCTCTTGGCCGTCCTTGAGCCGGCCCTGATCGTGCTGATCTTCCTAATCATCGGCTCGATGATCCTGGCGCTGGTGGTGCCGATGCTGTCGCTGAGCTCGTCGGCGTTCCAGGGCCTCTCGGGCTAGCGACAGACCCGCGGGGGGCGATCCGCGTCCGCATACAATCGGGCCGGCAGAAATCCACGAATCCGCGTGCAACGGGGCGGGTGCAACCGCGTAGCCATTCCCAGAGACACGCCTTCCCAGCAGACGGCAGACAGGGGACACCTTCTCATGGGCACCACCACTCGACGAAACCACGCCCGCGGCTTCTCGCTGCTCGAGCTCACGCTCGTGATCGCCATCATGGGCATCCTCATGGGCGTGGTCGCGTTCAACCTGATCGGCCAGTCGGAGTCGGCCCGCGTCGAGGCGACCAAGATCAAAATGAACACAATCAAGCAGGAGGTCGAGGGCCAGATCGCCCGCACCGGTTCCCCGCCCGCGGGGCTGAACGAGCTTGTGCAGAGCAAGCGGCTGACGATCGACGGCATCGTCGATGCCTGGGAGCAGCCGTTCTTCTATGCGCCGAAGCAGCCCGGCCAGACACCCTCGTTCGACCTGCGCAGCCCGGGTCCTGACCAGACCATGCAGACCGAGGACGACATCAACATCTGGGACCATTTCAACGCGAGCTGAACCACGGCAAGCTCGCCGAGGCCGAGTGTGACGCGGACGCCGAGCACATCACGACGCGCGAAGAAGGTCGCGACCCGCCGGGGCTTTACCTTCCTCGAAGCGATCCTGGGCCTCGCGCTGCTGGGGATCCTGGGCGGCGCGATCTTCGCGGTGCTCGGCTACGCCTGGCGGATCGAGATCGAGGCCCGTCAGACGCTCGCGGCCGCCGAGATCGCCAACCGCGTGCTGATCAGCTACATCGACGACCCGACCAGCCCCGAGAAGCTGCCCGAGACGATCGCGTACGAGCAGGTGGACTACCGCTGGTCGATCGACGTCGCGCCCACGATCATCCGCGATGCGTTCCCTGGCGCGCGCACAAGCCGTGACGGCCTGCCCGCGACGCAGGAAGCGCTCGAGAGCATGGAGCTGGTCACTGTGACCGCGTGGCTCGACGACGGGACCTCGCTCTCGGCCGCGCCGGGTCGCACGCCGACCGTTCGGCTTGAACGTGTGATCAACCCGTTCCAGTACCGCGGCAACGACACGCTCGAACGGCTGCTGCAAAGCCCCGAGCGGCAGCGGCAGCTGCTGATGCAGATGAGCGGCATCGAAGGCGGTGGCTCGTGAACGGCCGGCTTTCCCGTCGCGGCTTCACCATGCTCGAGACCGTGCTCGCGGTTGCTGTGGGCTCGCTGGTTGTCGCGGCGGCGTTCGGCGTGATCGCGACGGTGCGATCGAGCGACCGTGCGCTGGCCGCGCAGTCACGCGATATGAACAGCCTGGCGTCGACGCAGATCGCGGTCCGTCGAGCGCTCGACTCGATCCACGCCGCCCCGCAGGGCAGCGTGCGACGCGCCATGAATGAGGCCGACGATGAGGCCGTGAATGCGATCCTCAACACGGCGTACCCGGATCCGATCCCCGGGCTCGCGGCAAGGCTCGAGATGACCACGGGCACCAACCCGCGGCTCGAGGTCGTGGTCAGCGAGCCGCTGCTGGATCGTCCGCCGCCAACGCCAACCGCGAACGCGGACGCATCGGGCTCGCTCGCGGTGATCGGGGCCGAGCAGCTGCCGGGCCACCGCGGGGCGTTCGAGGTCCGGCGCGACCCGGACGAGGAGTTCCCGGCGTTGTGGTGGGTGCCGCTGCCGCCGCGCGACCTGCCTGCGGGCGTTGTCTTCGACGAGGACACGCTGCCCAGGCCCCGCAAGCTGTGCGCCGATGTGCGTGCGCTCACGTGGACGGCGTTCATCGACAGCGAGCGGGTGCCGCTGGTGCGTGCTGTCGAAAAGACGCAGCTCCCGGCGTACATCGAGCTTGAGATCGAGACCGCGGGCGGCGGCTACGGCAACTGGATGTTCGAGCTCGGCTGGACCGTCGGCGTCGAGCTTCAGGCCCCGCCCGATGACGCGAGCGCCTCGGTCGAAACCGAAGAGAACATCATCGAGGGCGGACCCGCGGGCACGGGGGGCGACCCGGTGCCCGACGGATTCGACCCGTCGCAGCTCGGGTTCGATCCGGAGGTGCAGGGATGACCCGCCGCGGCTTTGTCATGCCGATCGTCATGCTGCTCGCGCTGATCATCGGGCTGCTGTCGAGCGTCGTGCTGGCGAGGGCGGCGCAGCGGTCGACCGTCGTGAACGACCAGCTCTTGTCGTACCAGGCGAGCCACCGCGACCGGGGCGTGAAAGAGCTCGCCGCGGCGTGGCTGATGTACAGCTCGAACCAGGACCTGTTCGCCATGACCGGCGACACCGGGGGCTCAACACGCACGCAGAACGGCGGCGAGGCGTTCACCGTCAACATCGGCCGCAACACGACCGTGACCGTCCGGATTGAGCCGGCGCAGTCGACGGCGCGGGTCAATCCGATCGGCCTCAACGCCGCCGACGGGCGGGCGGCCCGGGCAACCGAACGCATCCTGCGCGAACGCTTCGGCGAGGCGGGGCTCAGAACGCGCACGCGCGAAGTCGGGCCCATGACGCTTGACGCGATCCGCGCCGCCGACGATGTGGTTGCCGCCTTTGTCGAGGGTGCACTGGAGGGCGTCGAGCCCATCGACCCGGACGGCGCGGCCCGGTTTGTGTCCGAGCTGCGATCACGCGAGTTGAACGGCGGCTTCGATGCAGCCGACGTTCGCGACGCCGGCGAATCGGTCGGGCTGAACGAGGCCGCGGCCGACCGGCTCGCGCTGCTACTCACGCCCGACCCGACGCTCTGGCGCGTGTCGGCGGTCTGGCTCGAGCGGAACCCGGCCCGGCCCGACCTCGAGCGCAGAGAGATCTACGAGGGGCTGATCAATCTGGACGACGACGCCCAGTCGGCGTTCGGTGCGCAGCACGCGCGCGAGCTGTTCCTTGAATGGGCGATGACCGACGACGGCACGGGACGGGCACGGTGAGCCCCGGTGCTAGACTGGGGCGTGCGGGGCTCGGAAGCCGCGTGGGCGGCGGATGGACGGAGGACGCATGAACGGAATCGACCGCCAGGGTGCCAGGCGTCTGATGCGGATCGGACAGGGCGCGGCCGTGCTGCTCCTGGGCGGCGCGGTGCTCGCGATGACCATCGAGCCGTCGCTGCCCGCCGCCCCGGTCATCGTCCCCCTCGACGACCCGACCGACCAGACCACAGGGCCCGAGCCCGAGCCGATTGCCTTCGATTGGGGGCTCGTTTCGAGCGTGCTGAACCAGGCCGGCGGCGTGGACCCGAAGGTCCCGACCGAGCCGACCGAGATCGTTGTGCTCGAAGACGAGTCGCCCGACCCGATCGAGCCGACGCGGACGACCAGCGACTTCCGGTTCCTCGGCGGGTTTTTCTCACCGAGCCGATCGCTCGCGATCATCGCGGGCGCGGGCAGGCAGCGGATGGCCCGCGTCGGCGACGAGATCGACTTCGGGTTCACCGTCAACGCGATCACGCCCGAGTACGTGGAGATCGAGCGGAGCGGCGTCGTCGAGCGGCTCGACCGCGAGGTGGCGAGCGGCGCGGTCGTCGCCACCGCCACGCCGAGCACCAGCATCGAGACGCCGCCCGACCGCCTTTCGCCGGGGACGGAAGTCAGCCAGTCGGCCCGCGAGCGGCTCAGCGACGCCCGCGCGCTCGCCAACCAGCGCATCAACGGGGACCGCGCCAAGCGCGAGGCCGACTTTCAGCGGCGGCGCGAGCAGCGGCTCGAAGAACTCCGCGAGCGTGGCATTGACGTTGATGAAGCCGAGTGGCGGCGGGACGACTGACACGCCGTGAACGCGCCAACCGTGTATCTCGATCGCGATCCGCCGGGCCAGGCGCTCCTGGGCCTGCGGCTCATCGGCGACTCGGACGCCGAGCGCTGGGAACCCGACGCCGACGCCGATCCGTCGAGCGTGCCCGCGATGGCGGCCGCGTGGCTGCGCACGCAGGTCTCGGGACGGATCGGCCTGCTCTGTCTTGACCTCCACGGCGCGGTGTGCTCCTGGCTCGATGTGCCGAGCGGCGACGCGACGGTCGTGCGCGCCGCCGCCCGCCAAGCACCGCCCGGCATGTGGGGCGACTGGCCCGCCATGGGTGGCGGCGGCGATACCCCCGCACAGGCCGGGCTCGACTGGCGCGCCGCAAGCGTCCAGACTGTTTCCCCGACGGCCGCGCCCGCACGATCCCGGGGTGGCCTCCGGCTCCGCGGCTCCACCGATGACGTCGGCACGACGCCGGCCCCGAGAGCCGCAGCGCTCGGCGTCTCCGACCTGCCCGTCCGCCTGCTGCTCGACGAGCTCGATCGATCCGGCGTCGCCGTTGATCGCGTCGCCTCGCTCTGGCACGCCATGGCGACCGCGTGGGACCCCGGCGCGGCAGCCGAGACCGCCGACGAAGACCCGCTCGCGTCACGCGACGAGTCCGACGCCGCGGTCGTGCTCGTGACCGAAGACGGCAGGCTCGCGTGGACGTGGT
>JBCBMF010000089.1:0-11460 GCA_039822905.1 Planctomycetota bacterium | reverse complement strand
AGCCCGTCGGGCACAGCGAGCACCTCTCGCCCGTGGGCGACGAGATGGGTGGCCATGCCGCCGCCGCCGGTGATGCCCATGACCCGGTCGCCCACCTTCCAGGTGGCTCCTTCGCCGACCTTGGCGATGGTGCGATGCAGCAGCTTCTCGATCGATTCGTCGGCCGGATCAACCAGGCGGACGTCACCGGTTTCTTCGTCGACGCACATACGCCACACACGCTGCAAGAACCGGTGGAGCCCGATCGTGTCGTCCGTGTTCCAGGGCTTGCTCGCCTCCAGCGGGCCCATGTACATCTCGTACAGGCGGAATGTATCTGCGCCAAATTGCTCGATGATCTCGTCCGGGTTCACGACATTCTTCAGCGTCTTTGACATCTTGGCGATGGTCGCGAAGACGGCGTCGCCCGTCGGCGTATGGACGAACGCGCCGTCGCGCTCCTCGACCTCATCGATCGGAACGAGGCTCTTGTCTTTCCGCTGATACGCATGGCTCGTGATCAGTCCCTGGTGAAACAGCTTGCGGTACGGCTCGGGGCTTCGGAGATGCCCGAGGTCGTGCAAGATCATGTGCCAGAACCGAGCGTACAGAAGATGCAGGACGGCGTGCTCGGCGCCACCGATATACAAGTCCACCCCGTTTTCGCCCAGCCAGTACGCATCAGCCTCGTCGCCGATGAACCGCTCGCGATTGCGGTTGTCGCAGTAGCGGATATGGTACCAGCAGCTGCCGGCCCAGCCGGGCATGGTGTTGGTCTCACGCCTGAGCGGCGTTGATGGATCGAGCCCCTCGACACCAACTTCGCCGGCGGTCACGTTCAACCAATCGGCCGCCTTTCCGAGCAGCGGCTGCGGATCATCGCTCTCGGCGGGCTGATAGTCGTCCAGCGCCGGCAGCGTGACGGGCAGCGTCGACTCCGCGACGCCGTAATGATTGCCGTGATCATCAAACACGATCGGGAAGGGCTCGCCCCAGTACCGCTGACGGCTAAACAGCCAGTCACGCAGACGATAGTTGATCTTGCGTCGACCTGTACCTGTTGATTCAAGCCACGCGATCGACTTCTCAATTGCATCGGCCTTGCCGCATCCATCGAGCGAGAAGCTGTCGCCGGACGAGTTGACCGCAACGCCCGCGCCCGTAAATGCCGCGCCAGTGTGCTGAAGGTATCGCTTCTCGGCAAAGATGGTCCGCAGCTCTTCGAATGTCGTCACGCCGATGTCGTCGATCGAGGCCTCGTATTCCATACGGATCGAGCCACGCGCGCCGACATAGCCTTGTTTGGCGAGCTCTGCCGGCTCCGGGCCATCGGTTGTCGGGTCAGATCGACGGACGCGGACCGACCGCAGTCCATCGGCAAAGACGTCGTGCTCAAGGTTCGCAGTAGTGACCAGACCGAGGAAGTCCGCGAGCACCCGCTTCCATCGGCCTTCCTCAATCTCAGCCTGTTCCGCACGCTCGCAGTAGTACGCGATCGCAGCGATGGTCCGCGGATAGACCACATCGACGATCGGAAGATCGAATACGTGCGCGAACTCAAAGTCTCGGTCGTCGCCGGCGGGCACAGCCATGATCGCGCCGAACCCGTAGCTGATGAGCACGTAGTCGGCCGTCCAGATCGGTATCCGCTCGCCGCTCGCGGGGTTGATCGCGTAGAGCCCGGTGAAGCAGCCGGTCTTTTCTTTTGACTCCTGCCGCTCGAGGTCCGACCGGTTGCTCGCCCACTCGGCATACTGCTTCAACTCGTCGGCGGGCGTCTCGGGCCGCGGTTTCGCGAGCACGGCCTCAACCAGCGGGTGCTCGGGGGCAACAACCACATACGTCGCCCCGAAGATCGTGTCCGGCCGAGTCGTGAACACCCGCAACGCCGGCGGCAGGTCATTGTCAACCTCGGGATCGTCGGTGTCGATGTCCAACGGGAAGTCGATCTCGGCTCCGTCGCTCCGGCCGATCCACTCGCGCTGCTGCGTCTTGGTCGACTCGGGCCAGTCGAGATCATCCAGGCCCGTAAGCAGCCGATCCGCGTACGCCGTAATCCGGAACAGCCACTGCTTGAGCGGCTTGCGCAGGACGGGGTGGCCGCCGCGCTCGCTTCGGCCGTCGATGACCTCTTCGTTGGCGAGCACGGTGCCAAGGGCCGGGCACCAGTTGACGATCTGCTCGCCGACGTAGGCGAGGCGTTGGTTGTCGATGAAGGCGCGCTGGTCCTTTGCCGAGAGCTCGTGCCACTGGCGGGCGATGCCGGGCTCGCCGCCGAGCGACTCGGTGGCCCGCTGGTTGGGCCCGATGCGCATGAGCTCGCCATCGGGGCCCACCCGGCCGCCGCCCGATTCCATCAGCGCGATCAAGTCCGCGATCGGCCTTGCCGTGTCTGCTTCCGCATCGAACCAGCTGTTGTAGATCTGCAGAAACACCCACTGCGTCCAGCGGTAGTAGTCCTCGTCGATGGTGGCGAATTCGCGGTCCCAGTCGTAGCCGAAGCCGAAGCGTTGCAGTTGCCGGCGGAAGGTATCGATCGTCTTGCGCGTGAAACTCGCCGGGTGCTCGCCCGTGTTGATCGCGTGCTGCTCGGCGGGCAATCCAAACGCGTCGAACCCCATCGGGTGCAGGACGTTGAAGCCCTTCATCTTCTTGTAGCGGCCGATGATGTCGGTCGCTGTATAACCCTCGGGGTGGCCCACGTGCAGGCCCGCGCCGCTGGGGTAGGGAAACATATCGAGGGCGTAGAACTTTGGCTCGGACGCGTCGAAGCCCGGGTCGCCCGGGTTGGGCACGCGGTAGACATCGTCCTCGGCCCAGCGCCCCTGCCAGCGCGGCTCGATCTCGTTCGCCATCGCGGCGGTGTAGCGGTGGGGAGGGGTGTCGGTCATCGCTTCAGTCTAGGGGCGGGAGCGCGCAACCATCACGGAGTCGAGCTCGGTGAAGCAGTCGGGTTTGGAAGCGATGCAGATTGGCTCGGTTGCATGTCAGCTGGTTTGCCAGTGTTTACGCGGCGTCAGCTGCTCCCTCATAGGCCGATGCGATCGCGCTCTTCTTTGATCAGTTCGCGGTACGCTGACTGAAGACCAAGCTCTTTGATCTTGGCCTCGATCATCAGCCAGTGGCTGCGGATGCCCCCCTGTTCGGCATCGTCGGCGTCATAGTAGTCGAAGCCGCTGGATATCTTGCGATACTCGTTCAGCAGCCGGTCCAGCTGTGCCGTTGGCTCGTTCCTATCGACCTCATCGCGAAGACGCGTGATGTCAGCGCTCATCGATTCGACCCTGTCAACCTTCGGCTGGAAGACGAGCGTATTCACGGCCGTGTAGGTCAGCGAGATACTCGTCAAAGCGATAGCACCACCGATGAACACGGGGTGGCTCGCGAACACATCCTTGAGGGAAGGACTGGGTTCTCCAGGCGTCTTCATGGATTCCTCCGCCTTGCATCCTTCGGTGACAGATTGCGTGGCTGCCGTTGGCATGCTACGACATCCGAATCACAGCGCCACCTTCTCCCCCGCGCCGATCTTCGCCGGCAAATCCGCTCCCTTCAGATCCCCCGGCTCCAGTGCCGTGAGCTGGCTGATCTCCAGCACGCAGTCGGGGGTGCCGTCCGCCTTCTTTGGGATCTCGACGCCCGCCGCCTCGAGCCAGCCCGCGGCCTTCTGGGTCTGGAGCTGCGCGCTCGACTCGGCGCTGTCCTGGCCCTCGGCGTTCTTGATCGGGGCAAAATCTTCCACCCTGCTGGTCTCCAGGATGATGGACTTTTCGGCCATCGGCAACGCGTCGAAGACGAACCGCTCGAGCTTCACGCCGTTGGGGGCGTCGGGTGAGACCTGCTCGCCCGTGTCGAGATCAACGTGCGGGATCTTCTTCTCGGCCCGGTGGTAGGGCAGGTCGAAGTCCTCGTCCGTGTTGACCTTCTCGACGAACGCTCGGCCGAAGACGTGGATCGCGGGGCTGCCTGCGAGGAAGCGGAGCCGGCCGTCGTCGAGCGTCTCGCGCTGGCGCTCCATGGGCATGTCCGAGTATTCGATCACGCACACGCGTCCGCCGGCCGTTGCGAACAGGCCCAGCTTCTCTTCGGGGTAGGCCTTGGGCAGCATCTTGCTCGAGAGCTCGCCCGAGCTGTCTGGGGCCGTCGCGTGCAGGCCGAGGAACAGCGGGTCGGCGACCTTCACGTTCGGGTTGTCGACCTGGAAATAGCTGATGTGCTCGATGCCGCGCTTGGTCATGTCATCGAGTGCGCCAGAGGTGTGAAGCGCTGTGAGCGAGCCGCCGTGACCGTCGGGGTTGGTGGCGATCTCGTGCTTTTGGCTGAGCAGAATCTTGCCGGTCTTCATGTCGAAGCTGGGGATGGTGCCCTGCGGGAAGAACATCACGTCGGCTGGTTCGAGGCCGAAGTGGCTGTGCTCCTTGAAGAAGGCGACAGTGGCCTCGTGATTGAGCGGGCTGGTCATGATGTACCAGGGGACGGTCTTGCTGTACTTCTTGGCTGTCGCGAGCACGCCCTCGGCAAAGATCTGGAAGAGCGGCTTCTTGGTGACCGCGCCCGCGGGGTAGCAGCCCTTGGGCCCGTCGTAGCCGAGGCGCGAGCCCTGGCCGCCGGCGACGGTGAAGCAGGCGACCTTGCCGGCCCGGATCAGGTCCTCGCCCGCGGCGTGGTACTTGGCGGAGTTGTAGGGCTTGAAGCTCGCGGTCGGGTCGGCCGGGTAGTAGGGGGCGGCATCGACGTCACTGGGCAACTCGAAGGCAGGCTTGTCCAGGACATACTCGTCGATCAGGCTCGGCAGCTTCTTAAAGTCGATCGCGGCGATCTGGGAATGCAGTGCGTCGTGCTCTGCCGCTGAGAGCTGGTCGGCGAAGGTCAGAAGGTGCGCTTGGTCGGCAGCTTGGAGCGCTGGGCGAAGGTCGTCGATCGACACCATGGGGAGGTCTCCTCGGTCTGTTGGTCCAGCGGTTGGGATTGCATCGTACAGGGTGAGCGGGCGTGGTTACAGTTGAGCATGACACGTGCTCAGCAGGTCGGCCGGGATGTTCTCCGCAATCGCGATGGATCGGTGCACCTTGCCCCGTCGATCCTGGCTGCGGACTTTGCGTTTCTGGCGGACGAGTGCCGGGCATCGGTCGAGGCCGGCGCGACAGTGCTGCACCTCGATGTCATGGATGGCCACTTCGTTCCCAACCTCACCTTCGGCCCAGCGCTCGTGCAGAACCTCCGCGCTGCCCTGCCCGATGTCTGCCTTGATGCCCATCTGATGGTGACCGATCCGGGTGACTTCGTGGAGCCCTTTGCCGAAGCCGGGGCGGATCACATCACGTTCCACGCCGAGGTCATGGAAGAGGTCGACGCCCGCGCGCTCGCCGATCGGGTCCGGAGCCTCGGTTGCACGGCGGGCATCGCGATCAACCCTGAGACGCCCTGCGAGCGGGTCGCCGCTTGGGCCGATGCGTTCGAGATGCTGCTGGTCATGAGCGTGCGTCCGGGCTTCGCGGGGCAGGCGTTCATCGGTGATGTGCTGGAGAAGACGAGGGCCGCCCGGGCTGGAGCATGGGCGGATCGCTGGATCCAAATGGACGGGGGTATCTCGGGAGGCAATGCGGGATCCGTGCGTGCAGCCGGCTGCGACGTGCTCGTCGCAGGCTCGGCGTTCTACGGACCGGACCGATCGGCATGGGCTGAGGTCGCAATGGCGATCCGAGGGTCGGCTCGGCCTCTGCGATAGGATTACGTTTGGATTCTCGCCGATCGCAGGTCTGGCTGCCGCCGGGCGTGCTAGGCTTCTCGCTTCAGTGGGAGTGTTCGACGAGGTGCGTTCGCCACGCTTGGCCGCGCCGCGGGGGAGCACAGCTTCACAGAATGGCAAAGCATCAGACGTACAACATTGTCCTGATTCGCAGCGGCGCGACCGAGTGGGACCTGACAGGTCGGGTTGTTGGTCGGGTCGACCTGCCTCTGGCGTCAGGTGAGGTCTCCGGGCTCGATCAGCTGGTCG
This sequence comes from Planctomycetota bacterium, assembly GCA_039822905.1. Classification (GTDB taxonomy): domain Bacteria; phylum Planctomycetota; class Phycisphaerae; order Phycisphaerales; family UBA1924; genus JANQQZ01. The sequence continues at coordinate 5,483 of JBCBMF010000089.1, read as the reverse complement.
CAGCTCTTGAGGGTGTCGAGCTCAGCACGATCCTGCACGGGCCCGATCAGTGTTTGCTCGCAACTGCAGAGGCGGTTGCCCGCACCACCGGCGGCAAGCTTCGCAGGGTGTCCGACCTTGTCGACGTCGGCATGGGGCTGTGGGAAGGCCTTCGCCAGCAGGAGCTCGAAGAAAAGTTTCCCTCGGCCCATCGGGAATGGCGCGATCACCCTCTCAACGTCAGTGTGCCAGAGGGTGAACCGCTCGTGGACGCGACGGAGCGGCTCATGGCCGGTATCGCTCGGGCACTGGAGCGGCTTCGGCACCCGGATCCTGGCGTCGGCATTGTGCTCAGGCCGATGTCATTCGCATTGGTTCACGCATGGATGACCGAGACGAAGACCATCCCCGCTGCCTTCGCTCCGGGCTCGGCCTCGTACGTCTGGCACGAGCTTTCCCGGGCCAGGCTCCGGGAGGCCCGAGAGGGCGCCGGCGTCGGCGGGTGAGACAGAACCACGATAGTGGGGCAGCTGGTTCGCAGCCTCGGGGGACTGACTGAATGACGCAAACGGCGACGCAACACATCGCAGGCGGCAGCTCAAAGCAGAGGCGATCCTCTATCCCCGAGGGGTTATGGCTCCGCTGCCCCGGTTGCAGCGCCATGATCTACCGCAAGCAGATGGAAGCGAATCTGTCTGTCTGCCCCGAGTGCGGCCATCACTTCCGCATCAGCGCGTCCACACGTGTGCGGCAGCTCGTCGATGACGGAACGTTCGAGCCCATCCACGCCGACCTCTCGTCGACAGACCCCCTCCGGTTCTCTGACCTCAAGGCCTACAAGGATCGGCTGCTTGCCGAGCAGATTAAGAGCGGCCGGCAGGATGCCGTGCTTGCGGGCATCGGGTTCGTTCGCGGCCGCCAGACCGTGCTGGCCTGTCTCGACCTGACGTTCATGATGGGCTCAATGGGCTCGGTCGTGGGCGAGACCCTGACACGATCCATCGAGACCGCGACCGAACACAAGCTCCCGATCGTCATCGTCAGCTGCTCGGGCGGGGCTCGCATGCAGGAGTCGGGGCTGTCGCTGATGCAGATGGCCAAGACCAGCGCGGCGCTCGCACGCCACGACGACGCGGGCGGCATGTTCATCAGCGTGCTGACAGACCCAACAACCGGCGGCGTCACGGCAAGCTTCGCGATGCTGGGCGACGTCATCCTTGCGGAGCCAGAAGCGCTCATCGGCTTCGCCGGGCCTCGCGTCATCAAGCAGACCATCCGCCAGGACCTGCCCCCAGGGTTCCAGCGGTCGGAGTTCCTCCGCAAGTGCGGCATGGTCGATCGTGTCGTGCCCCGGCATGACCTCCGCACCGAGATCGCACGAATCATCGACTTCGCGCGCCGGTGAGCCCGCCATCGGGTGATCCGATCCGTGCACGGTCCGTTTGGACCAGAATCGCACTTTTCGGCCCGTTCTGGCAGGCCGCTCTCGCTGGCCTTGCCTGGGCATCGATGACGCTCGTCGCGTTGCCGCCTTTCTCCATGTGGTGGATCGGCTTGCTTTCCCCGCTTCCCATCGCAGTCGCGGCGTGGCGCACGAATCGTGTGCTGCGCACATCGCTCGGAGCGGCTCTCGGCACTCTTCCGCTCTGGATCTATCACCACGCATGGATTGCCGATGTCTCGCTTGCCGGCGTTGGACCACTGATCGCGTACCTCTCGGCATGGATGGCGATCCTCGTGTTCTTGATCGCGAGGATGCGACGGGCGCGTCTGCTACCGGGAGCAGCAATCGCGATCCCGACGGCGTGGGTCGGCGCGGAGTACGTTCGAGGCGAGATCGCGTTCGAGGGCTACGCGTGGTTCTTGGCCGGGCACCCGATGATCGAGTCGGTCACGGTCTCGGCCGCCGCCTCGATCGCGGGCGTGTACCTGGTGTCGTGGCTCGTTGTTTCGCTGAGCGGGATTGCCATCGCGAGACGCTCCGGCACCTCGCGCGACCGGCGACTCGGCCTCGCGGTATCGCTCGTCCTCGTCGGTCTGCTCGGACTGTCAGTGATCACACCCGGCCAGCCGCCCGCCGGCGAACGTGTGCGCATCGCGGCACTCCAAACCAACGTGCCGCAGAGCAACAAGGCGTTCCCGACCCAGGAGCAGCTCGTTGCCGACTTCCGCTCGCTGATCGCCCTCGCCGACGAAGCAGTGCTTGCCGATGCAGACCTCTTGGTGACACCCGAAACGGTGCTCCCCGGCGGCTTGCTTGATCCGGAAGCTCGTGCCGTGATCGATGAGCCCTTCGGGGCAGCCATGCTTGATGAGCAGGCCCGGCTCGGTGTGCCCATGCTGGTCGGCTGCACCACGATCGCCGGCGTCAGGTTCGAAGGCGATCGAGCCGTCTGGGACGACACGTTCAACTCCGTTTTTCTGCTCCGCAACGGACAGGTCGACGGCCCTCGATACGACAAGCTACAGCCAACACCGTTCGGAGAGACCCTGCCGTACATCCAGGCGTTCCCGTGGCTTCGCGACGCCGTGCTCACGATCGGGTTCGGGGCGTCCGGCATGGACTTCGGGCTCGCAAAGGGTGAGGCCCCACGGAGCTTCCGAATCCCAATGCACAACAAGCTCGTGAGTGTGACGACGCCAATCTGCTTCGAGTCATCGATGGCCCCGACGGTCCGCGAGCTCGTGAACGCGGCCCGCGAGTCAGGAAGCCCAACGGATCTCCTGTGCGTCATGACCAACGACGGCTGGTTCGGGGGATTCGATGCCGGGAGGGCAATGCACCTGCTTCAGGCCAGATGGCGCTGCGTCGAGCATCGGCTGCCGATGATCCGATGCGCGAACACCGGGATTTCCGCCGTCATCGACCGCGAGGGCCGCGTGATCGACAGCCTTCAAGCTCAGGAATCGGGCGTCTTGATCGGCGAAACCGAACTCGGGGGCCCCGAGACCATGTACCAGCTCGTGGGCGACCGCTTCGGCGCGGCATGCGCACTGCTAACGGGCGTCGGAATTGTGGTATCGTTCCTCCGAGGGCGTCGTGATCGCGCCCGCCTAGGCGATTTGCAGGCAAGCACCGCAGACTCAGGGGAATCGCAATGAAGAGCGGCCCAGCCTCACAAAGCGTCTTCGCCAGCGGCGTCTGCTTCGTCGCTGTGCTCTCTCTCGCTGTCGGATGCGGCGGCGGTGAGTCATCGAGGTACGACGATCCGTCGCGTGCGAACGCAGCGGCAAGAGCCTCGGTCGCCGAAGCTCGCCTCGATCGCGAACGCGGGGATCTCCGCAACGCCGCCCTCATCGCGCTGCAAGACCTCGTCAGATCACCAGACGCTCTGACGCGTGCGAACGCGGCCGAAGCATTGGAGCTTGTTCCGTCTGCGTTGGATGAGATCGCGCCGGCCGTGCTGCTCGACGACAACATCGGCGTACGCAGCATCGCGGCGGTCGCGGTGGGGCGTTCGGGTCTGCGTCGCCACGAGCCGCTGCTCCGAGGCATGCTCTCCGACGAATCTGACTACGCCAGGGCGTCAGCGATCTACGCCCTCACCGTGATGGGCTTCGAAGTTGATCGCAGCCCGATGGCCGGCTTCCTGCTGTCGGGTGAGCCGTTCGGCCTCCGTGGGCACACGGCGTATCTTCTGGGCGAACTCGGCGATCCGTCAGCGATCGACCTGCTCCGCGACGCGGCCAAGGCGCCCATGGAGCGCGCGTCGGTCAGCCAGCGGCGGGTCGTCGAGCTCCAGATCAGCGAGGCCATGATCAAGCTCGGTGACCAGCAGCAGCTCGGCGCGGTCCGCGCAGCGTTGTTCCCGTCGCAGACTTCCGATCTCGAAGCCATGGCGCTCGCGATCCAAATTGTTGGTGAGGTCGGCGACTCCGCCTCGCGCGGCCGTCTTGTCCAGATCGCCGAAACGCAGGATTCTGCCGGCCAGCGCATGCCGCCGGAGGTACAACTCGCGATCGCGATTTCGATGGCGAAGCTCGGCGACCGGAACGGCTGGTTCGTCGCCGACGAGTTCTGGGACGCTTCGCGAGACGTGCTGCGGGCAGACGCCGCCGCTGTGTTCGGCTGGACGGGCCGAGAAAACGACCTTCGACGGCTTCGAACGATGCTGGACGACCGTTCTGGACGCGTTCGGGCGTCGGCGGCCGCGGGGATTCTCCGCGCTGTCACGACATCCGACGCATCCCTTGCTGAGGCTCGCTCGTAGCGCCTCGGGCGTATCAGCGTTGCGGCGGACAAACACAGCCGTTGACGCTACACTCTGCCCGTGCGCTTGCCCTCCGTGGGGGCGTGGGGCGGGCGTCTCAGCGAAGCGGCGGGTCAGGGCGGATCCGCACCGTGCCGTGGTTGCAGCGGCGCACCAGGGATGGTGGCCAGCGCAGGAACGTCGCGGCTGTTTGTGCCGAAACCGTATCGGTGCCGGCGCAACGAGCGTGAGCATGTCGGCTGTCGCCCCCGGGCGGGAGTCCAGATCGGAGCAGCAAGTGCATATTCTGACCAAGATCCTCGTCGTGTTTGCCGCAGGGCTGTCCCTTGCTCTCGCGGCCCTCACCTCGACGTACGCCCTGAACGCGAAGACAATCACCGAGAGCTACGACGACAAGGTCACAGAGGCGAAGTCTGCCAATTCGCGCTTCGAGCTCCAGAGCAGCCAGTTCGCTGACGAGCGGGCTGATCTCCTCGGCAGAATCAACTCGCAAAAGACCGAGCTCGCCGACCTCGATCAGCAACGCCTGTCGCTGCTGTCCGAGCTCGAGGAACTCCGGATCCAGGCGAAGCAGGCCGAGGATGCACGGGCCCGTGTCGAGCGACAGATCGGTGACCTCGGCAAGACCGCCGACACCCAGGCCGTGCTGATCACGAGCCTCACGGACGAGGTCCGGACCCTGCGGAACGAGAACCTTGACGCCAAAGATCGAGCGATCGATCTGGTCGCCCGCCTCAACGACCTCGAGAACCGCAACGATGTGCTGAACCAGACCAACCGTGCGCTTCAGGAAGTCGTCGCGGGCTTCCAAGAGCGCGAAGACGGCTCGGCCGCTCGCACGAGCGGCGTCGACACCACCCTCGGCCTAAGCGAGCTGGATGGCCCGCCCGTTCGGGGCCGTGTTCGCGCCGTGCGGAGCTCGGATGGCCAGCAGTTCGCCGAGATCGATCTTGGCACCCGTGACCGCGTGCGAGAGAACGTGAAGCTGTTCGTGACCCGCGAGGGCCGCTGGGTGGCTGACCTCAACATCGTGCGTGCAGACATTCAGACCTCTGTGGGCCGCGTCGACTCGCTCGGCCGGGCGAATGTCGTCGTGCGTGAGGGTGACTTTGTTCGGAGCAGCCTCGAGCGCTGATCGCCGCAAGCGAAACGGAGACGACTATGAGCCAGATGGGTATGGCAATGCCGGGCGGACGGCGGAAGCGAGGCGGCGGTCCGGATGTCTACACGGGCCTCCTGTTCCTCGCGGTGGCGCCGCTTGGTACATGAGGAACGTTGCAACACCGAGCGCCG
>JBCBMF010000088.1:0-11485 GCA_039822905.1 Planctomycetota bacterium | reverse complement strand
GCGTAGTCCGCGATGTCGATCGTCTCCTGCACCTCGCCCACGCCTTCGGCCCGGATCTTGCCGACCTCCATCGAGACCAGCTCGCCGAGGGCATCGAGATGCACGCGGAGCTCTTCGCCGATCGCGCGGACGACCAGCCCCCGCTCAGGAGCCGGCACCGAACGCCACCGCTTGAACGCCCCGCCCATCTCCTCGATCGTGCGATCGTACGTCTCGGCCGAGTCGAGCTTCACGCCCGCGATCGGTTCGCCAGTTGCCGGGTTGATGGAGACGCACACGCCCGAGCCGAGCCGCTCGCTGCCGGTCACATCCGCCACGTATCTTGGATCGGATTCCAGCCGCAGACTCGGGTGCGGTCGGTGCGTTGTGTCGGTCGCGGGCATGCGGCGATGGTAGGCCGAGCCGCTCCCGATCCACGGGCCTCAAAATCCCGTTTCACGCTACAGTCCGCCGATGTCAGACCTCTTCACGCGACCGATCGTGCTGGCAACAGCAAACCCGAAAAAGGTCCGCGAGCTGCGCGCGATCTTCGCCGCCGTGGGGTTGGAGATCGAGTCGCTCGCCGACCTTGACACCCCCACCACTGAGCCCAACGAGACCGGCGACACGTTCCAGGCCAACGCGACGATCAAGGCGGTCGAGTACGCGAAACAGACCAGCCGCGTGTGCCTCGCCGACGACTCGGGGCTCGAAGTCGACGCCGTCGGCGGCGCGCCCGGCGTGATCAGCAGCCACTACTGCACCAATGGCGAAGAAACCGGCATGACGCGCGACGAACGCGACGCGGCGAACAACAGCAAGCTCCTTCGCGAGCTCGGCGACCGACCCCTTGAGGAACGCACTGCACGGTTCGTGTGCGTGATGGTGCTTGCCACGCCGACCGGTGAGGTGCTTGCGGATGCACGCGGAACGTTCGAAGGCTCCATCGGCCTGCCAAACGACGTCCCTCGCGGCTCGAACGGCTTCGGGTACGATCCGCTCTTCGTTGTTGCACCGGACCTCCAGCACACATCTGCTGAACTCGACGCCGACACGAAGAACACACTAAGCCATCGAGGCAAGGCTGCTCGGGCGATGGCGGAGAGGATCGCCGCACTGCGCAGCACATAAAGAAACGCCCGCCGCGGCTACGGCGGGCGCTTGTAAATTTGCGAGACCAAGCGGCTTACTTTTTGTCGTCGTCCTTGACCGTAAAGTCGGCATCGATTACGTCGTCGTCGCCGCCCGAGCTGTCGCCGCCGTCGGCGGTCGCGCCGGCTGCTCCCGCGTCCTTGGCCTGCTCGTACATGACCTTACCGAGCTCCTGCGACGCGTTCTCGAGCTCCTTCAGGGCCGCCTCGATGGCGTCTTTGTCGTCGCCCTTGAGCTTGTCGTCGAGGTTGGACAGGGAGCTCTCGATCGAGCCGCGGACAGCCGCATCGACCTTGTCGCCGTGCTCTTCGAGGCTCTTGCGGATGCTGCCAGCGAAGCCCTCGGCGCGGTTGCGCAGGTCCACGACCTCGCGACGCTTCTTGTCTTCCTCGGCGTGTGCCTCGGCGTCGGCCTTCATCTTGTCGATCTCGTCCTCGGACAGGCCGCCCGAGTTGGTGATCTCGATGTTGCTCGACTTGTTGGTCGCCTTGTCGGTCGCGGTGACCTTCAAGATGCCGTTCGCATCGAGCGCAAACTCCACCTCGATCTGCGGCGTGCCGCGTGGCGCGGGTGGGATGTCCGTCAGCTCGAACTGACCCAGCGTGCGGTTGTCCCGCGCGAACTCGCGCTCGCCCTGCAAGACATGGATCTGCACGCTGGTCTGGTTTTCCGCGGCCGTCGAGAAGGTCTCTTTCTTCGACGTCGGGATGGTCGTGTTCTTCTCGATGAGCTTGGTCATCACGCTGCCCATCGTCTCGACGCCCAGGCTCAGCGGCGTCACGTCGAGCAGCAGCACGTCCTTCACATCGCCCTGCAGCACGCCGCCCTGAATCGCCGCACCGATAGCCACAACCTCGTCTGGGTTGACGCTCTTGTTGGGCTCCTTGCCGAAAATTTCCCTGCAGACCTCCTGGACGCGCGGGATGCGGGTCGAGCCGCCGACGAGCACGACCTCGTCAATCTTGCTCGTGTCGAGCTTGGCGTCCTCCAGTGCAGCGCGGCACGGGCCCTCAAGGCGCTCAAACAACTCCGAGCAGAGGTCCTCGAACTTGCTGCGGTTCAGCGTGAGCTGCAGGTGCTTCGGACCGTTCTGGTCGGCCGTGATGAACGGCAGGTTGATCGTCGTCTCCTGCATTGTCGAAAGCTCGACCTTGGCCTTCTCCGCGGCTTCCTTGAGCCGCTGCATTGCCATCGCGTCGTTCGTGAGGTCGATGCCCTCCTGCTTCTTAAACTCGCCGGCGAGGTGATCGATCAGGCGCTGGTCCCAGTCATCGCCGCCGAGGTGCGTGTCGCCGTTGGTCGACAGGACTTCAAATACGCCGTCGCCGACGTCGAGGATCGAGACGTCGAACGTGCCGCCGCCCAAGTCGAAGACGGCGATCTTCTCGTTGGTCTTCTTTTCGAGGCCGTACGCGAGCGCGGCGGCGGTTGGCTCGTTGATGATCCGCTCAACCTTGAGCCCCGCGATCTCGCCGGCGTCCTTTGTCGCCTGGCGCTGGCTGTCGTTAAAGTACGCCGGCACGGTGATAACCGCACGCTCGACGGTCTCGCCCAGGTAGTCCTCGGCGACCTTCTTGAGCTCCTGCAGCACAAAGGCCGAGAGCTGCTGCGGCGTGTACTCCTTGTCGCGGACCTTGATGGTCACGAACTCGCCGCCGGCGCCGTGCACGACCTCGTACGGCACGTTCTTCTCTTCCGAAGCCACCTCGCTCGCGCGACGGCCCATGAACCGCTTCATCGAGTAGACAGTGTTCTTCGGGTTGGTGACCTGCTGGTGCTTGGCGGGCTGACCGATAAGCCGCTCGCCCTTGTCGGTGAACGCGACGACCGAGGGGGTCGTGCGGTTGCCGGACGAGTTGATGAGGACCTTGGGCGAGCCGCCCTCCATGACGGCGACCACCGAGTTGGTCGTGCCGAGGTCGATGCCGATGATTTTGGACATGGTTGCTGTGCCTCCGAGCTGGTCGCGGGCGGTGCCGCTTGTGGGAGGCGTTGCAAGGCCGATGCCAGCCTGCGAATCCCGGTCAAATCGGGGCTGAGCGGCTGTTTAGCGGGGCTCGGCCCGCCGGTGTGGATCCGGCGATGGACCATTCTGCCGATCTGGCAGGGGGCCGAAGGGCCTATTTCTTGCCCTTCTTCTTGCCGTCCGCCTTCTTTCGGTTGGCCCAGATGCGGGCGGTCCGGTACGCCGTGCAGAGCAGGATCGCCCCGGTCGCGCCCGCGCGGGCCATGTCCTCCACGGACGGGCTCGGCACCTCCATCACGAGGCTCACGCCGCCGGCGACCCAGAGACCCGCCCAGGCCATCAGGATCAGCGATCCCAGCCGCCGCATCATCGTCGCCGGGCTGAGCGTCATGCCGAGGCCCAGCAACACGATCGCGCCCTGTGCACCCGCGAGCACGGCCCCCCACTGACCTTCATAGTGCAGCCCAGCCGCCGAGAACGACAGCGAGCCGATGCTAGCGAGCATGAACTCGCGGGTGCCGCCGTTCCAGACTTCGGGCACGAACTGGAAGCACCTCGCCGCGGTTCCGAGTGCGAAGCTCCAGACGACCAACGCCGCGACAAGGCTGAAGAGCCCGGCCGAGGCCTTCTGTCGAAGGCTGGGCTTCGATGACTCCTTCGAGTGCCCGAACAGGTCAGGACGGCCGGCGGCTTGCGACATGGCTGGTCTCCCACGCCGACACCCGCCGGCAATCGGTGTCTCGGGTCCCGCACCGTGTCGCCCGAGCGACACTTTCGCTCGCCCCACCAAAGCAGGCGGGGTGCGCGGGTCGCGCCGCTCGCGCGACTCGCGCAACGCCCGAAAACCCGCCGCCGGCGTCCGGATCGAATGCTACAATGATTTCAAGAAACACTGAAATTCGCCGCCTCGATCCGCCTTCACCGGCCGAAGACACTGCCATGACCACGATCGATACGCCCCAACTCGATTCTGACCTCTTCCGCCCCCGGCTCGGCACGCCCGACCCCGCGCTCGACGCCGTCCGCGACAAGGTCGTCCGCGGCGAACGCCTCACGCTCGACGACGGTGACGTGCTCTACACCACGCCCGACATCTGGACCGTCTGCGAGCTCGCCAACCTCGTCCGCGACAAGCTCCACCCGGGCGTCGCCTACTACAACATCAACCGGCACATGAACTACTCGAACGTCTGCACGCTCAGCTGCAAGTTCTGCGAGTTCTACCGCAAGCCCGGCGAAGACGGCTCGTACACCCGCGACGAGAAGTACATCCGCGAACAGGCCCGCAGCGCCGTCGAGAACGGCGCGACCGAGATGCACATTGTCGGCGGCCTGCACCCCAAGCTGCCGTGGGACTACTACCCCGACATGATGCGGTGGATCAAGGACGAGGTCGACAGCATCGGCGGGACGCTGCACATCAAGGCGTTCACCGCCGTCGAGGTCGTCCACCTCGCGAGGATCGCCCGCAAGTACAAGAAGGACAGCCGACGCGAGGGCATCCGCTGGGTGCTCCAAGAACTGAAGGACGCCGGGCTCGACTCACTGCCCGGCGGCGGCGCCGAGGTCTTCGACGACCGCGTGCACGACAAGGCCTACGCCGGCAAGATCCGCTCCGACGTCTGGCTCGATGTCCACACCATCGCGCACGAACTCGGGCTGAACAGCAACTGCACCATCCTCTACGGCCACATCGAGCAACGCCGCGAACGCCTCGTGCACATGGACATGCTCCGGCGTGCTCAAGACGCCGCCCTGCACCGGCTCGGCTACACCGGCGACGACGACTGGCAGCAGTACAGCGGCACCTACGTCGCCACCGATCACATCGACGCCCCCGCCATCACGCTCACCCGCGCCGGCGTCAACCAGCCCACGCCCGACATGTCGAAAGACGGCGGCTACTTCCAGACGATCATCCCGCTGCCGTTCTTCCCCGATGGCAGCGAACTCGAGAACCTGCCGGGCCCGACGGGGCTCGAGAACCTCCGCACGCTCGCCGTCGCGAGGCTCATGCTCGACAACTTCCCGCACGCCAAGGCGTTCTGGATCATGCAGACCCTGCCCATGAGCCAGCTCATGCTCCAGGCCGGCGCCGACGACATCGACGGCACCGTCGTCTGGTACGACATCACCAAGGTCGGCGGCTCGACCACGCACCAGGAAACCACGGTGTGGGACCTGCAGCGAGCGATCCGCGAAGCCGGCTACGAGCCGGTGGAGCGGGACACGCTGTACAGGCGGGTGACTCGTGAGGGCAAGTCGTGGCGGGTCAGCGGCTAAGGCCTACATTTCGACCAGATCACTTCCGGCGTACCGGCTTTGTCGTCGCCCCCCTCGCGTCGCTGGTCATTTTCAGCATTCCCGCCATCTTCGGCTTTGATGCTTTCGGCATGGTCATGTGGGTCAGCCTCGGCGTGGTGCACACCGTCGCGTGGATTCCCGCCGCGGTCATGCATCGGTGCGCATGGTGGCGGATCGTGCTGCTTGCAATTCCGAGCCTCGGTTTCATCTACTGGGGCATGTTCGTTGGCATGTTCACCGCAATTGTGGGCCCACTCTGCATTGGGTCGCTCTGGGCTCTCGTTGCCGCGATTCTGCTTCGCAGCCCTACTCTCGGTTTGTACCTCTTCGGAACCACGATCCTCGCAACCATCGCTTGGTTCATCGACTACACAACGAGATTCATGACTGCCGTCTTTGGATTCGATGACATCGGGCTTGCGCTGTCGGCGATGGTCTGGCACGCTACCGCAGCATTCAGCTTCTACTACGCGTTCGGGGTTGAGACCAAAGATCGCCGCTTGAATGCCATCCATACTTGTGCGAGGTGTGAATACTCACTCGTCGGCCTCACCACCAACACCTGCCCCGAGTGCGGCGAGCCGATCAGTACACCTTCTTCGCCGCCATCCGCTCCGGCGTCGGCACCCTAACCTCGCTCGCCAGTCCCACCTTCGACATGCACCAGATCACGCAATAGCTCGGGTCGAACTCCCACCAGCGCAGGCCGTGGCGGGCCGACGACGGGAACGCGTGGTGGTTGTTGTGCCAGCCTTCACCCAGCGCGATCACACCAAACACCGCGTTGTTCCGGCTCTCGTCGCGGCTCTTGAAGGGCCGCGTGCCCCAGATGTGGCACACCGAATTCACGCTCCAGCTGACGTGGTGCACGAGCCCGACGCGGACGACGCCGCCCCAGAGGAAGCCCAGCAGGACGCCCGTCCAGCTCATAGTCAGCAAACCGCCCAGGACCGCCGGCAGCAGCAGGCCCAGCACGACCCACAGCGGGAAGAGCTTACTCATCACGCGCACGAGCCGATCGTTCTGGAGGTCACGCGCCCAGCGGACCGGGCACGTGCGTTCGGCCCTAAACATCCAGCCCAAGTGCGCGTGCCACATGCCCTTGATGGTGCCCCAGACGCCCGTGCCGCTCATCGCGGGCGAGTGCGGGTCGCCCTCGGCGTCGCTGTGCCGATGGTGCCTGCGGTGGTGCGCGACCCAGGTCAGGATCGAGCCCTCGACCGCCATCGAACCCATGATCGCGAGCACGGCCGCCATCCAGCGTGGCGTTTTGAAGCTCTTGTGCGTAAAGAATCGGTGATAGCCGATCGTGACGCCGAACAGCGTGACGAGGTACATGCCGCCCATGATCGCGAGGTGTACCCAGCTGAACGCGACGCCCCACAGCAAGCCGATGGCGAGCCCGAGCGCCAGGAACGGCAGGAGCACGGCGACCAGGTTAACGATCTTGGGCGTGATCGATGAGCGCGCGACGACACCGGCCGCACCCGATTCGGTCCGTCGCTGACGGAGATGCTGTGTTGTTGTCATAAACGGGTGTCTCTGTGTAAGAGCCGACCCGGCATGGGGGCGACAGCAAGGATATGCACGGGCGAGTCCCTGAGTTTCCAAGTGCATAAAGGTTGAAATTGTTGATCAATGCTACAACGCGGCGACTTCGCCGAGTTCAGGCATCGCGGCCTTGAGCCCCCACCGATGATCCAGCTTCTTCGCGAGTTCTTTGCGTGGCCCGTTTTCCCCGTGGGTCAGCTGCACGCGGGGCTTGTGCTCGCTCAGCTTGGTCATCCACTCGACCAACTCGGTCTGGCCGGCGTGGGCGCTGAAGCCGCCGAGGGTGTGGATCTGGGCCTCGACGTCGAGCTCTCGGCCGAACATCTTGATCTGCTTCTTGCCGTCAACGAGCAGCCGTCCGAGCGTGCCGCGGGCCTGGAAGCCGACGAAAACGACGTGCGTCTCGGGCTTGGGCAGGCCGTGGCGAAGATGGTGCCGGATGCGCCCGCCCGTGCACATACCACTCGCAGAAATGATCACCAGCCCGCCGCCGGCGCGGTTAAGAGACTTGCTTTCGTCGGCATCGAGCGTGAACCGCAGCGAGTCGAACTCCAGCGGGTACCGGCCCGAGTCGATGATCTCCCAGGCGTCATCATCAAACAGCAGCCGATTGCGGCGGAAAAGTTCCGTTGTTCGCGTCGCCATCGGTGAATCGACGACGACTTCCGTCTCGGGGATGTGCCCCGCGCGCATCAGCTCACCGATCTCGTAGACCAGCCGCTGCGTTCGACCCACGGCAAAGCTCGGGATCAGCACCCGCCCCTCGGGCGTCTGCGCCTTATTGATGATCTCCGCAAGCTGCTCGATCGAGCCCTCAACGGAGCGGTGGTCGCGGTCGCCGTAGGTCGATTCGAGGAACACCATGTCGGCAGAGTCCATCAGCGTCGGATCGCGCAGCAGCGGAACGTCCCGCGGCCCGATGTCTCCCGAGAACACAACCTTCTTCGTTGTGCCGCCGTCTTCGATCGTCAGCTCAACGCTCGCCGACCCGAGGATGTGCCCGGCGTCGACCCATCTTGCCGAGATGCCCTGCGCAACCTCAACACGTTCGTCGTAGCCCACGCCCCGGCACAGGGTCATCGTGTGCTCAACATGCTCGGGGTTGTACAGCGGTGTTTCGTCGTCGGGGGTCACGCCGCCGTTCTTCCTCGCCGCCCGCTCGGCGTCCATCTGCTGAATAAACGCCGAGTCTCGAAGCAGGATGCTCATGAGGTCAACCGTCGCGCTCGTCGCGAACACCGGCCCGCGGAAGCCCCGCTTGGTGAGCATGGGCAGTCGGCCCGTGTGATCGAGGTGCGCGTGCGTGATGACCACGGCATCGATCGACCTTTCATCAAACGTCGGCTTGCGTCGGTTCTGGCGTTCTTCCTTCTTGCCGCCCTGGAAGAGCCCGTAGTCGAGCATAACGCGGGCCGAGTCGGTCTCGATCAGGTAGGCCGAGCCCGTGACGTCGCCCGCCGCTCCGTGCATGGTGATACGCATAGCATCTCTCCGCTCACGCGTCTGAAGAACGACACAGCGTAGCGGAAGAGAGCCCGACCGATCGCGGCGGCGGAGGATGCAGGCCCTGTCGGACACGCAGCTCAGCCCGCACGAGCGGTTTCTGCAGACCCGCTACTTTGCCTCGCTCGATGGGCTGCGGTGCCTATGCATCCTCGCCGTGCTGTGGCATCACTCCAGCCGGCCTTCCTTCGATCTTCGGCTCAACGACATGGGCTTTCTGGGTGTCGGCATGTTCTTCGTGCTCTCGGGCTTCTTGATCACGACGCTCCTGCTCCGCGAACGCGGCAACACGGGTGATATCAGCCTGACCGATTTTTATGCGCGACGAACTATCCGCATCTTTCCGATTTATTACCTGCTGCTCGCGGCCCTCGCCGTGTTCTATGGCTTCATCGAACGCGGCACGCCAGAGGCTCAGGCCTACTTCCAAGAGCTACCATACTTCGCGACGTACACATCAAATTGGGTGCATGTCAGCGCCGGCAACCAGAGCATCCTGTGGACGCTCGCGGCCGAGGAGCAGTTCTACATCCTCTGGCCGCTGATCGAGAAGCTGCTCCGGCCTCGCTGGGCGCTCGGCGTGCTGCTCTGCGTCATCGGCGTGAACCAGCTCATGAACTTTGGCGTCACCGATCCGCTCACCGCTGCGTGGTTCGGCGACGAGTTCAATCGCCTGAGCATTATGGAGTCGACGTTTACCCCAATCGCGCTGGGTGTCCTGCTCGCGCATCTGTTGCACCGGCACAAATCCTTCCATCTGCTCTACCGGCTCCTGTCCCCGAAATGGACGCCTCTCGCCCTGCTCGTCGCGTTCCTCACGTATCTCGAGTTTGCTCCCAATGACATCAGCGGTCTGCCGAGGCTGATCATTCATCTCCTGATGGCGCTGCTGCTTGCATCGCTCGTGATCCGCGAGTCGCATTGGCTCCGCGGCCCGCTCACGCTGGCACCGATCAAGCGGATGGGTGTGATCTCGTACGGCATGTACCTCTACCACATGTGGTGCCTGCACTTTGTCCGCGAGGGTCTCCGCGCCACCGGCTGGGACTACGAGGTTCGAGTGTGGATCTTTCCCGTCGCGGGCCTGCTGGTCACCGTCGCCGTGTCAGAAGCCAGCTTCAGGCTGATCGAAACGCCCATTCTCCGGCTCAAGAAGCGGTTCGCGACGGACCGGAAGGCGAAGAACGCCGGAAACGCTTCCGACGCGTCACGCTAGCCGTTTCGAGCGCGACAACACCACGTGCTGGACAACGAGCATCAGCAGCGCACCGCCGACGGCGATCGAGCCCGTCACCCACTGGCTCGCCCGCAGCACCTCGCCGAACCACCACATCGAGAGCAGCGCGACCGTGAACGGCTGGAGTTGGATAATCCCCGTGCTCACGGCGACACCGAGCTTGGCGATGCTGATGTAATACAGCACGTGCCCCAGCCCTATGCCGATGACGCTCGAGAGCAGCAGGTACCCGAACTGATCCAGCGGCATCCGCGTCGCAGTCGCGCCCATCTCGTCGCCCGCGAACAGCATGACCACGATCATCGTGCCGGCCGTGTACTGGCTGATCATCGCGAACGACATCATCGGGTTGATGCCGGCCATGCACTTGCGCACGGCGAGCGCATAAGCCGCGAAGAACGCTCCGGCCCACAGCGCGAGCCCGACGCCGAACATCGTCGCACCCTCGCCGAAGCCCTGGTCGAACGCGATCGTGCCGGCGGTGCCGCCCATGACCATCAGCAGCCCGAAGATGAACGCCGGCTTGCGGATTGCCGCCCGCTCGATCGGGAACAGCACCGCCGCGCCAATCGCGACGATGACCATCTGCGCACGCAGCCCGAATGTCAGCAGCCCCGGCTCGATTTTGTAGTGCGCCCAAGTGAACCCGAGCTGTCCCAGAATGTTCATGAGCGCCGGGATGAGTGCGGCCTTCCACAGACCAGCCGGCAGCTTGCCTCGCAGATGCCAGATCACCAGCGGCACCGCCCACAGCAGCGCGCTGAACCCGTACCGCCAGCCGTTGCTCGTCCACGGATCGATGTACCCGGGCGAGTCCGGCTGCGCAAAGTGGTTGATGAACAACGGCGTGACAGTCCAACCGAACAGCGTGAGCAGCACCGTCGCGAGCCCCGCCAGAACACCAAGACTCGATTCACGCCCATGCTCAGTCACCGTCGAGCGTAGACCGAACGCGCGGTCGATCGGTCCGGTTCGAGTTATTTGGTCCGCTCTTCGTGCTGCGGCTGATCTGGCCTCCCGAATCTGCCGCTCTACGTGGTGATTCTCGGCCCGTCCGGAAACCGACGGGCGTCTCGGAGGACCAGGCGTGGCGAAGCAAGCGATCAAGAAGGCGTCGGAACCGATCGAAACGATCGCGGAGAGCAAGCTCTCACGCGTCGAGATGATCGCGCGGGAAGCGCTCGACATCCTGGGCGAGGAAGCGCCGGACGACCTTCGGCGGTCGGTCGCCGAAGTCAAAGCTGTTCACGCCGCCGAGCTTGAAGCACTCAACGGAAAGCTCACCAAGGCCGACGGGCAGATCAAGGACCTCAAGAAGCAGATCAAGTCCGCCGAGCGACTCGCTGACGACCGATTCAAAGAGGCCGAGGAGGCCTGGGCCCTTGCGAACACCCACGCGTCCGAACTTGCGAGCACGACCAAAGATCTCGAACAGGTTCGCGAAGAGCTCGACCTGCTGCGCGTAACCGCCGAAAGCCGCGGCCGAGAGCTCTTCGATCTCAACGCCAAGCACGATGTGCTCACGACCGAGCTCGATCAGCTCCGCGCACAGAGCATCGCGCTCGAAGCACGCCTCGCCGAGTCAGACACGCACAAGGAACATCTCGATGAAGAGCTGACCGCGGCCCGGCAGCGCATCGATGCGCTGGGCACCGCCATCGACGCCGCCGCCCGCGAGGCGTCGCGCCGGATCGAGGCGCTCGAGAACGATCTCGACGCTGCGCAATCGCTGCTCACGGAGGAGAGCGCTCGCGCTGAGGCCGCGGCCGCCGACCTCGCAGAGGCGCGCGAGC
>JBCBMF010000087.1:0-11610 GCA_039822905.1 Planctomycetota bacterium | reverse complement strand
AGGCGACGCAACCCTGCAGGAAGGCGTTCTGCGCTGTGCCGTAGAAACCGTTGCCAGACTGAAACGAGAGCAGCTGTTCGGCTCCGAAGCGATCCGGGTATGAGCGCACCCAGTCGTATGCGTCCGTGTTGCGCTCGTCGGTTGCGGTTGGGTGACCAGACTCGTCGAGCAGCCGGCCGCCGAACTGGTAGCCCCACATCCACGACCACCAGCCCGGTTCGGTGTGGAGAAAGCCCATGCGCCGGATCGGCCCCCGCCTTGAACACAGAGTCACGCGATCGTTCAGATCATCAAGTTCCGAAATTGTTCGAGGCGTAAACGCGGGATCAACGCCCGCTGACTCCAGCACATCGAGATTCATGTACAACGCGAGCGACCCGCAGGTGGTCATCATCGCCCACTGGCGGCCCTTGTGCCGAAGCAGCGGTCGGACGCTCTCGATCCAGCGGTCGGGCGTCAGGCCCGCCGACGCTGCAAGCTCGTCCAGCGGCAGCAGCGCCCCGGCTTCGGCATAGGCGGGAAGATTAAAGCTCCACAGCCCGATGACGTCCGGCGGCGAGCCGCCTGTGATCGCGATCATCGCCTTGTGATTGATCGAGTTCACCGCGAGATACCGCACGAACAGCCGGTCTTGCGTCCGGTTGAACTCGTCAACCAACTCCCGCATCGCCAGGCCTTCGAAGCCCGTCCACTTCTCCCAGTAGTTCAGCACGAGGCGGCCCGAAGGGACATCATCGCCGGCGCGCGGCCCGAACAGCACAAGCCCCGCGGCCGATGCCCCCATCAGCCCGATCGCAGACCTGCGTGTGACCTCGCGTGCGCGCACCATCGAAGTATAACGTCACGCCGTGCACACGCGTGGAGCCACGACCTGCATGGCGGGAGTCATCCAACGTTATGGGCCTGTATCGCGACGATCCCGCTCGACGCGTTGATCAAACGGCGTCCAGAGCACCTCGTAGCTGCTGGTCAGATCCGCGTCGTTCACGAGCTCGCTGTGGTCGAACCCACGGGCACTGCCGTCGGCGAAAGCGAACAGTCCCTTACCTTCGAGATCGAACGTGTCGGCCGTGCGGCGAGGGTGCCGGTAGTACGGGATGTACGAGCGGATCTCGGTCGGGCTGCCCTCGAGCTCGGGCGGCGGGAAGTTCTGCCAGTTGCCCTCGTTGGCCGGGCCCGGCAGGATTTGTGGATCGTCCTCAAGACCAAACCGTTGGCCGGGCAAACGCTGGAAGCCGACGGTCTCGCTGGTGTAGTACAGCCTGCCCTCGTCGGGCTCGACCTCGGGCGTGAAGTTGCCCCACGCCGCGGAAACAAGCATGACATCGGAGGAGAAGTCGGTGTCCGCCTTGACCTGACGGCCGAGGTTCGTATTGCCCTGGTCGTTGTTGCCGGGCGGCTGCGGCCGGCCGCCGTCAACTTGCCCGCGCGGCACCGTGTAGGCCGAGGCCCAGTAGTTCATGGAATACGACCGGCCGCCGAGCTCGTGGTTGGGGCAGACCATCACGCCGCCGCCGATCGTCGCGCGGAATGTGGAATTGTCGGGATCGAAGCCGCGGTCACCGAAGTCCTGCGAGGGGATGTAGTCGCCCAGCACATCGACGGCGAACCAGCGCCGGCCCTGCTTGCCGTCGGAGGGATCTGTGAAATTCACCGGCATGTTCGGCGGGAACAAGCCGTTGAAATCGGTGGCATAGGTGATCATCGCGGTGGCGATCTGGCGCTTGTTGGTCAGCGAGACCGTGCTGCGCGCCGAGTCGCGGGCCTTGCCGAGCGCCGGGAGCAGGATGCCGATCAGCAGCGCGATGATCGCGATGACGACCAAGAGCTCGATGAGTGTGAACGCCCGAAGCCTGCTCGCGGTTGTCTGCATGCCGGTGCCTCCCGTTCGGTTTTCGGGGCCCATGGGACGGCCTTCGACCGGTGTCGACCGCCGTATGCAATACTATAGCACAAACGCTCCACATTTAGGCTTCGAACCGCCACAGAACGCGAAAAAACAAACCGCCACACGATGGTGTGATTCGACGCCGTCCGGATGTCGGTCTGCTCACCCGCCCGTGGCGGCCTCGACCTGGAGTATGAACTCCAGCCGGTCCGCGCCGGTCGCCGCGCCATCGCCGTCGACATCGACCGGCCCGAGCGGGCTGGGCCGAACGCCCCCGATCCCCGCCGGCGACTCGACCTGGTTGCCCGCGACCGACACGCGCAGGGTGTACGCGCCGGCATCGGCGTAGCGGGCGTCGGTGATCGTCAGCGTCTCGGTGGTCGCCCCGGAGATACGCGCGCCGTCAAGCGCCGGCTCGCCGTCGCGGAGCCACTGCAGATCGAGCCCCGCGGCGCTGACCGGCAGTGCCGAGGTGAACGTCAGCTCGCCGCCGGCGTCGACGATCAGGTCGCCTGGCTTGGGCAGGACCAGCGTGCCGTCGATCAGATCGAGCAGCGCGCGGGCCTGCGCTGGCTCGCCGTCGCGGAGCAGGTCGCTCACCGTGTCGAGCGTCGCCTGCGGCGCACCAGCGTCGTTGCGAAGGTCGTACAGCCGCTTGGGAAGCCGGAGGTCGTCGGCCGTGAACGTGAACGCGGCCCCGAGCTCGTCGCGCCGCTCCTGCTGGATGACCTCAAGGAACGTGTAGCCGAACTCGAACGTCGGCTCGATCATCGTGCCCTCGCCGAAGTCGTTCCATGTCACGAGCTGCACGATGTCCCAAGGCCCGTCGATCGCGACCTCGAGCGACTGTCGCAGCGTTTCCCCATTCTGATGGTCGAGAAACGGAAATCGCCCGCCCGGCTCGTAGATGTCCTTGAAGCCGGCAACAGCCGACGGGATGACCTTGTCGGGATCGGTCGACACGCCCGTGTGGATCTGATTGAGCCGGAACTTGGTTACGGCCTCGCTCGGGCTGTTGTCCCACGCGCTCCAGTGCACCCAGGTGAACCCGCCGTCCGCCTGCGGCTGTGTCCAGAGGTTGTGCAGCGCGTAAAAGTACGGCACCGGGTTCAGCAGGCTGAAGCCCGTGTTCCAGGGCCCCGGGCTGGTGACGTAGATCGGTCCGAAGTTCAGCAGCAGGGGCCGGCCGTCTTTCTTGGTGTAGTTGGGCGCGTTGAACCAGTTGGCCTGCATCCAGATGAACTCGCCGAGCATGTACGAAGGGATGTCGGCCGGGTTGAGCGCGCCGGTGTTGACCTGCGCCTCGATCGAGCGGTCCTCGTAGCAGATCGAGAACTCCATGTCGAGATCGCCCGCGACGTCGAAGAGGACCTCGGTCGCGGCGTGGATCGGCGGGTAATCGAATGTATTGGAGAGCCCGTACCAGTCGACGATCACGCCGTCGACGCCCGCGAGCTTCATGAGCAAGAGGTGATACTCGAGCACGTGCGGGTCGCTGGAGTCGTAAGGCCCAATGAGCGGGTCGTAGTGCGAGTAGATCTCGGGCCGGCCGTCGGGCGCGATGATGTTCGGGTTGAACTCATCGTTGGGACCGGCCCAGTGGATGCCCCAGTACCCGCTGACCGGCTCGGTCTGGTACCAGGGCATGTAGTGCATAAGCAGCTTGGTCTGCGCGTGCGAAACCGAAGCAGCTGCGAGCGAGACGGCGATCGAAAGAAGGTGACGGGTCATCTTCGCAAAGTCTCCGTGTCCACGAGCCTGCATCACTCAGCTGCCAACCGCGTCGAACGCGCGGAGAAAGGCCAGCACATCGAGGAAGTCGACGGCGCCGTCGGCGTTGAAGTCGGGCAGGCCCAAGGGCGACGCGCGGACCACGCCCACGACCTCGTCCGACACGAGCACCGACCCGCCGCCATCGGCGACCAGGCGGTACATGCCGACGTCGGCCAGGCCCGCGGGCGCGATCGTCAGCGTGGTCGATGTCGAGCCGCTGACGCGGGCGTCATCAACCAGCGGCACCCCGTCGCGCTCCCATTGCAGCGTCACGCCGGCGGCGGGCGTCACCACGGCATCGAAGCTCAGCACGCCGCCCGCGTCGGTGATCGCGCCCAACGGCTGCACGGCGATGTCGAGCGCCTGGCCCACCGACAGCTCGATCGAATTGATGTACGCGAAGCCGCCCTGCAGCGCGATGGCGTCGAGCGCGATCACGCCCGCGGCGGTGGGGGTGATGCCCCCGATGACGGCGATGTCCTGCGTGTTGTTGCTGGTCAGGACCGAATCCGACTGCGCGCCGCTGCCGCCCGTCGCGGTGTACCCGGTCTCGCGCACGTTGCCGGCAACGCGGCTCGCAAAGACACGAACGGTGTACACCAGCGACTGGTCGAGGTTCGAGAACTCGAAGCGCAGGCTCTCGGGCGGGCCCACGCCGTCGTCGCTGCGGAAGACGAAGTCCTCGGTCGCGGTCTGGACCGCGAGGTCGCCGAGCAGCGCGGGGTCGGGACTCGCGAGGCCCTCGCCGGTGGCCGGGCCCTGGCCCACAGGCGTGGTCGCGCCGAAGCCGATGCCCACGGGCGTCGCCCCGGCCGAGGTCACTCCGGCGGTGTCGCGCAGGCGGAAGAACTGTCCCGGCGCGAAGCTGTTCCACTGGTTGCCGTTCGTGTCGGGGCTGGCCGTCGGGTTGGCCGACGGGCCCATGTCGATCAGGAAAGTCTGCGCGTGCGCGGTGACGCTGGCGATCATTGCAGCAGCGCACGCGATGGTTCGAATCTCACGGATCAGCATCGGAGTTCCTTCCGTCATCTATTCGACCGATTGCAACAAGTCGATGACGTCCTGCGTGTTTACCGTTCCGTCGTTGTTGAAGTCGGAGCCGTCGCCGCCCGGCAGCCGCACGCCGCCGATCGCGATGCCGGTCTGCACGCTCTCGCCCGCCGCGGTCGCGATCAGCCGGTACGCGCCCGAGTCGAGCACGGTGGCATCGCTGATCGTCAGTATGCTTGTCGCACTGCCGGCGATGCGCCCGTCGTCCGCCAGCGGCGCGCCGTCGCGTTCCCATTGCAGCGTCACGCCCGGCAGGCTGCCAACGATGTCCGCCGAGAACGTCAGCGTGCCCCCGGTGTCGACGACGAGGTCAGCCGGGTCCGCCGCGACGGCCAGCGGGACGACGTCGATGCGCATCGCGTTGACGTAGGTGAACAGCCCGCGCTTGAGCGTGAGGTCGATGAACACCTGACCGAACTCGTCGGGCACGATGCCCGAGACGACGGCGAGGGTGTTGTCGTTGCCGTTGTACGTTCCGTCGCTGCCGATGCCGGGCCCGGTTGTTTGCAGGATCGCGACGCCCTCGGTCGCGCCGGTGACGCGGTACTCGGTCTCGCGGATCTCGCTGCCGAGCGTCCGCGAGCCGAAGAAGCTGAACTCGTAGACGAAGCTCGGGTCGAGCCCGGTGAGCATGAACGAGCCCGGGACGTCGTCGTTGCCGCCGCCGTTGAGGTCGTCGGCCTCGCTGTAGAAGTAGTCCTGCGTCGCGGTGGCGACGGCGAGGTCGCCGAGCAGCGCCGGGTCGGGCGTGGTGAGCCCGCCGTTGACGAGCCCGTTGGAGATGAACCCACCTGTGATCACCATGCCGATGTCGGTGTTCGCGCCGGTGCTGTCGACCAGGTCGCCGATGTGCTCGCCGGCGTTGATCGCGACGCCGCCGGTCGCGGGCACCCAGTTGTTCCAGACGTTGCCGTTGGCATCGGGGCCGACGGTGGGGGTGCCGTCCTCGGCGTTGCTTGGGCCGAAGTCGAAGTACAGTGACCCGTGCGGCTGGAGTGTCAGCGGGTTGGGACTGAAAACGCGGTTCGGCGGGACGACGGCCTCGACCGCGGGGCGAATGATCGTCGTCCACAGGTCGTAGCCCGCGCGGTTGAGGTGCACGGGGTCGACGTAGAGTGCCGTGAAGTCCGGGCCCGCCGGCGGGTTGAGCGCGTAGAACGGCGTCGGCAGGTCGACGTAGTGCTGCTTGGGGTCGGTGAGCGTCTCGGCCTCGATCAGGCCGTTGGCGGTGTCACGCTCGATCGTCGTCGAGTCGTTCGCAGGCGTGGGCGTGACGCCCAGGTAGAAGATGTCGACATCGGGCTGCTGCGCCTGCACGAGGCCGACGAAGGTGAGGTAGTCGTTGAAGACCTCGATGCCGGTCTGGCCCGAGCTGAGGTCATTGGTGCCCGACCAGACGACGACGGCGGTGGGCTGGTACGACAGGACGAGCTCGTTGACCCAGAAGTTGAGGTCCTCGAGCTGCGAGCCGCCGAAGCCGCGTTGGATGATGCGGTAATCGTTGAAGTCGCGGGTGAGCTGCTCCCAGCGGCGGATGCTGGAGCTGCCGACGAAGACGATCCCACCGGGCGGGATCAGGTCGATCGCGTCCTGGGCGTTCCATCGGCCGACGTCGCTCGAGTAGGGCTGGGCGTTGGCCGAGGTCACCACACAGGCGGCGAGGCCGAGGGACGCTGCGGGTCGTCGGGTCATGCTTCGAATCCTCGACCTATTGAGGGAGTATTGACGCACACCCTCTGGCGAAATATAGTGCAAGTGCTATGAATTGGCAACGCGCATTGGTGTCATTCAAGCATTGAGCCGATCCGCATCTGGTTATCCTGCGAGTCGGGACGGCCGACAGTTTCCCCAGATTGCCGGCCACGCTCGCCGAGGGACCGCAACGACCGATGGCACGCACCGCGATCTACACCAAGGTCAAGGACATCCTGCGAGCGCGGATCCTCTCGGGCGAATACATGATCGAAGACCTGCCCGGCGAGCGGAAGATTGCGGCCGAGACCGGCGTGAGCTACATGACGGCGCGGAAGGCCGTCACCGAGCTGATCGCCGAGCGCGTGCTCGCGCGGCGGCCCAACGGCACGCTCATCGTCCACCCCGCGTTCCGCGACGAGCACGCCGCCGCCTCCGCCGTCCTGCTCGTGCCCGCCTATCCCTCGTCGCACCTGGCCCGCTGCCGGATCGAAATCGCCCGCATCGCCGGCGACCACCGCGTCCGCCTGCGCACCATCGAGTACACCTACTGGTACGACTCGATCATCACCGAAGCCATCGAGGGCGCCGACGAGCTGTTCATCATCCCGAGCACCGAAGAGCTGCCCGAGCACCTGCTCGCCGCGTTCATGGGCCCGACCAACCGCGTCGTGTTCTTCGATGCCGACATGTCCGACCACGGCATCCCGTCAATCCGGCTATACGCCGAGTCGCACTTCCGATCGCTCTTCGATCATCTCTGGGAGACCGGCCGGCGGCGCATCGATTGCCTCAACACCCAGGGCCACAACGACGAGATCCTGCAACGGCTCGCCAGCTGGCGCAACTGGATCGACACCAAGGGCGCGCAGGGCGAGTCGCTTGACCACCCGGTCGAGCCCTTCGAGGACCCGATCGAATCGTCGTACCGCGTGATGCACGAGCTCGCTGCCGACGCGTCGGCGCTGCCCGAGGCGATCGTGACCACGACCTACCCGGCGGCCGTGGGCGCGGTGCGGGCGCTGCGGGACCGGGGCATCGAGGTGGGCACCGACATCGCGGTGTGCTCGATGAACGTCGAGTTTCCCGGGCGGTACGCGAGCCCTTCGATCACGGGGCTGGAGTTTCCGGATCTCGAGCCGCTGCTGACCGGCGTGTTCGACTGGTTCAAGACCGAGTCGGGAGAGTGGCCGGGCCAACGCCTGATCGTGCCCGCCGAGCCGGTCCTGTTCATCGGCGAGTCGACACGGCCCGCGTAGCTGCGATTCCACGCTAGAAACCGCATGGACAGAGAAGAACCCCGCCGGGCCGTGAAGCCGGGCGGGGCTGTTCAGGAGTCGTGGTTGGTTGGCTGTGCGTTACGGCGTGCAGGTCGGCCCGTTAGCGCCGCCGTTGAACGCGAGGACCCAGCCGTTGAAGTCGCCCGGCGTGAGCGCGCCGTCCTGGTTGGTGTCGGCGCGGAGGTCGCCATTGTTGAAGTTGATGACCCAGGCGTTGAAGTCGCCGGGGGTCACAGCGCCGTCGCCGTTCTGATCGGCACAGAGCCGCGCGGGCTGGCCGCCCTCGGTCTCGATTTCGATGATGCTGATGACCGCGAAGGTCCCGTCGACAACGTCGGCCGCGATTTGGATGGTGTTTGTGTCGATGTTTGGCTCGACGCCGGTGAACTCGATGATCTCGAAATCGTTGCCAAACGACATGCCGTCAGAACCCGTGTTCGGGCCGCCGATGGTGGTCATGCCGGTTTGGGTGCCGTTGGCTCCCGTTACGCTGTACTCGTTGGTGAGCAGGTTGAAGCCGTCGAGCCGGCTGCCGAACATGCGGATGGTGTAGGTCGTGTTCGGGTCGAGGTTCGAGATCTCGTAGCCCAACGCGTCGGCGAAGCGGAAGTGGTGATCCTCGGTCGCTTCGGGCACGGCGAGCTCGCCCAGGAAGTTCACGTCGGGGTTGGCCAGGCCCTCGCCCATGCCCAGGCTGGTGCCGATGGGCGTGGTGCCGCCGAAGCCGAGGCCCGTGAAGAAGTCGCCGCCGCCCGAGACGTTGCCGTCGGTGTCGAACAGGCCCGAGAGGAAGGTGCCGGGCAGGTAGTTGTTCCAGGTGTTGCCAAAGGTGTCGGGGCTGGCGGTCTGGTTGCCAGAGTTGGTCAGGTCGATGCGGTAGGTCTGTGCGTGTGCGGTGCCGGCGACGAGCAGGGCGGCCGCGGCGAGGCTGGTGGCGCGGATCATGATCATCTCTCCATGTGGGTGAACGCGAGTTGGAATCGAGCAGAATCGGCTCGGGTTTCGAGCCCGGCCCGTTGCATTCTAAAGCATCAGTGCTATAAAATGCAACGGTATTCAGCTTGAAATGTTCGTTCCAACCCCCGAAACAGGCGATTTCGCACCATGCAGCACTCCGGATCCTCGACAATGTTCATGTTCCGTTCGCTTCTGGGCATGCCCGTGGTCTGCGGCACGCTGCTCGCTGCGGCCGCGTCGGCCCAGCCGGTCGGCGAGCTGATCGCCCCCGACATCGCCCGCTTCCACAGCAGCGACGACGCCCGGCAGGCGATGGTCCCCTCGTTCGCGCTCGAGTCCCCCATGCCCGCAATCGGCGGCGTGCCCGGGGACTTCCCGGTCGAGGTGACCTTCGGCGAGATCGAAGGCCGGTTCGTCAGCAGCGTCGAGATCGAGCCCGGCACCAGTCTCTACGGCACAGGCCAGGCCGCGGGCGACCTGCTCCGTAACGGCCGCCGCACCGAGCACTGGAACACCGACGCGTTCGGCTACCAGGACGACTCACCTCTCTATACATCGCACCCCTGGGTGCTCGCCGTGCGCGATGACGGCTCGGCCTTCGGTGTGCTCGCCGACTCAACCCACCGCGTCTTCATCGACCTGACCGACGGCATCCGCTTCGAGTCGGAGGGCCCGGCGCACCCGGTCATCGTTATCGACGGCGACTCGCCGCAGGAAGTCGTCACCCGGCTCGGCGCGATCACCGGCACGATCACGATGCCGCCCAAGTGGGCCATCGGCTACCACCAGTGCCGGTACAGCTACTACCCCGACACGCGCGTGAAGGAGATCGCCCAGGGCTTCCGCGATCGCAGCATCCCGTGCGATGTCATCTGGATGGACATCGACTACATGGAGGGCTTCCGCTCGTTCACCTTCGACCCCGAGAAGTTCCCCGACCCCGCCGAGCTGAACGCCTGGCTCGACGAGCGCGGCTTTGCCAACACCTGGATGATCAACCCGGGTATCAAGAACGAATCGGGCTACTTCGTGTACGACCAGGGCACCGAGATCGACGCCTGGGTCAAGACCGCCGACGGCGAGACGTACATCGGCAACGTCTGGCCCGGCAACGTCGTCTTCCCCGACTACACCATGGCCGAGGTCCGCGAGTGGTGGGGGACGCTCTACGAGGACTACATGGCGATGGGCATCGATGGCGTGTGGAACGACATGAACGAGCCCACGACCTTTATCCGTGATGAGAACAACGAGATCGTCGAGGCGACGACGTTCCCGGAGAGCAACCTCTACCGCGCCGATGCCGATCTGGGCGGACCCGGCACGCACGCCAAGTACCACAACGTCTACGGCATGATGATGATCAAGGCGACCCGAGAGGGCGTGATGGCGGCCAACCCCGACAAGCGGCCGTTCGTCCTGAGCCGAGCGAATTTCATGGGCGGGCACCGCTACGGCGCGACGTGGACGGGCGACAACACGTCGAACTGGTTCCACGTCGACACGTCCATCCCGATGACGCTGAACCTGGGCCTGTCGGGCCAGCCGTTCGCCGGGCCCGACATCGGCGGGTTCATCGACGCGGGCACGCCGGAGATGTTCGCGCGGTGGATGGGCTTCGGCGCGCTGCTGCCGTTCGCTCGCGGTCATACGCAGACCGGCAACATCGACAAGGAGCCCTGGTCGTTCGGGCCCGAGGTGGAGGCGACGAGCCGGCGCGCGATCGAGCGGCGGTACCGGTTGCTCCCGTACTTCTACACGCTGTTCGAGGAGTCGAGCCGCACGGGCATGCCGATCGCGCGACCCACGTTCTTCGCAGACCCCGCGGACCAGAGGCTGCGCGACGAGGACGACTCGTTCCTGATCGGCAGCGACGTGCTGGTTGCGGTGCAGACGGATCTCGAGCGGACGAGCGTGCACGAGCTTCCGATCGATGAGCACGGCGTGCCGTGGCGCGCGTTCGACTTTGCCGACTTCGACGGCGAAGGCCGCGACAGCGACGACCCCGACCAGCCCGAGCTGTACCTGCGCCCGGGCGCGATCGTGCCGACCGGTCCGGTGATCCAGTTCGTCGCAGATCGACCCAACCAGCAGGACGAGCTGACGCTCCTGGTGTCGCTCGATCACGAGGGCCGGGCGTCGGGCGTGCTCTACGAAGACGCCGGCGAGGGCTGGGGCTACAAGGCCGATGAGTACCGCCGCCTGCACTACAGCGCTCGCACCGAAGGCGACACGATCGTGATCGACACGCACCGGCTGAGCGGGGCGATGGTCTTGCCGGACCGCCGGGTGACCGTGCGCGTGATCGGCGACACCGGCGAGTTGGTCGGCTCCGGGCAGGCGGGCACCACCATCCGGATCGACGCCGGCGGCTGATCAGCCGCGAATAGGCCAGTTCTCGGACCCTTCGCATCGTTGCCGAGAGGCCGAGCTGGGAACTTTGTCATTGTTGATATACAGCGTTTGTGCTATAGTTTGAGACGGGACGGTCGCAGCCGGCCCGCAGATCGCTCACAGAGAGAGCCTCAAGGGAGAGAGAGATAGATATGACCACCATCCGCAGCACCGTGCTCGTCGCGGCGATCGGCTCGCTCGCCGGTTCCGCCTCGGGACAGCTCATCCTCATCGACGTCGGCACCGACGACACGTTTCGCGGATTCAGCGTGCCTGGCCCAGACGCCAACGGCAACAGCTGGAACTCGCTCAGCTCGTTCATCTTCAATACGAATCTTGTTGACTCGACAGGCGCGGGCACGGGCATCAACCTCGGCTTCAGCCGGCTCGACGGCACCGATTCGTTCAACGGCCCGCTCACCGATGCCAACGGCTTCGGCGACCCGTCGCTGCCGGGACTCGGCGCCGGCCTGGGCGCGCTAGGCGTCGGTGAAGCCGCGGTCGACTACTTCGTGAACCCGCGGTTCGACGTCTTTAACCTCGACCCGTCGCTGCAGTACGAGGTCACGCTCTACG
>JBCBMF010000086.1:0-11786 GCA_039822905.1 Planctomycetota bacterium | reverse complement strand
ATCGAACCGGGCGCGGCGATGGGCGTCGTGTTCAGCGTGCTGTTTGCGCTGGGCGTTCTGCTGATCGAGGAGGCGTCGATCCGCCAGATCGACCTCGACGCGGACTGCCTGCTGCACGGCCAGCTCGAAACGCTCGTGTGGTTCGGCGCACCCGAGACGCTCGGCGAGGCGTTCAGCCCGAGCACGCTGCAGCACGTCCCCCGGCAGGTCGTCGTGCTCTTCGGCACGCTTTTCGCGGCGGTCCTGTTCGTCGCGGTCTTGTTCAAAGAGCTGCGCATAGCCGCGTTTGATCCGTCGCTGGCCACATCCCAGGGCTTCCATGCCGGGGTGCTGCACTACGTGCTCATGGTCTTCGTCGCGGCGGCGACGGTCGCCAGCTTCGAAGCGGTCGGATCGATCCTCGTCATTGCGATGCTCATCTGCCCGGCCGCGACGGCTCGGCTGCTCACCGATCGCATGCGATCGCAGGTCGTGTGCAGCATGTGTATCGCGGCGACTGCGTCGCTGGTCGGCTACGTCGCGGCGAGCGCCGTGCCTTCTGTGTGGGACAAGGAGCCGGTGAACGCCGCGGGTTCGATGACCGTTGTCGGCGGCGTGCTGCTTGTCGCCGCGATCATCGCGTCGCCGCGTCACGGGCTGCTGGTCCGCGTCCTGCGTCGTCGCCGGCTCGCACGACAGATCGCCGTTGATGATGTCGTCGCCGCGCTGTTCCGGCTGCATGAACGCGGAGAGTCTTCGGTGACGATGCCCATGCTCGCCCGCGTCGCGCCGGGGCGGGAGACGCTTGAGGCCGTGGGATCTGCAACGGCGTTGGAACTCGTTGCGCTCAACGATGGCACGCTCACGCTGACCAGCAAGGGACTGGACGCGGGGGCCGGCATCATCCGTCGGCATCGCCTGTGGGAGACCTGGCTCGTGGACGAGGCGGGTGTGTCGCCCGATCATGTGCACGACACCGCGGAGCGGCTTGAGCACCTGCCGCCCGAGCCGCGGTCGGAAGCGCGGATCGATCCGCACGGCAAGAACATCCCGAGCCGGTGACCGCGTCGCCTTCCAGAAGCGCGAGCCGGACGCGCTCAAGCGGCTTTCGCGGCTGGTGTCGCGGTACCGCGGACGAGGTGTCGGACGTCGATGACGAGACACACGTCGCCATCGCCGCGGATCGCTGCGCCGAGGAACGGGCCGGCCGCATCGTCGGGCAGCCCCATCGGCTCGATCACGATCTCTTGATGTCCGAGCACTTGGTCGACGCCGAGCGCCGCCCTGGTTCCGTCCGCGTCGACGATTACGGCAAACCGTGGCTCGTCTCCGGACGCATCGCCGAAGACATCTGCGCAACGGGTCATGGGATAGAGCGCATCACGGATGCGGAGCACCGGCTCGCCGCCCACGGATTGGATCGGGTTCGATGCGAGCGTGACGATCTCTTGTATCGCCTTGACAGGGATCGCATACACGCCTGCCCCAACGCGGACGTTCATCGTGCCGATCACGGCCCCGACCAGCGGCAGCACGATCGTGATCGTTTCACGCCCGTCGCGCTCGTGCATGCTGATCGACGCCCGCTGCGCGAGAAACGCCTCGAGGACGCCGGCTGTCTCGCCCGTCGGGTACCACCCCGCGAGCGGGAGCAGCCGGATCTCTTCATCGCTGAGCCCCTCAAGATTGGGCGGCGCGTTGTCACAGCCCGCGGCCTCGATGCGGATCGACTCGGCATCGCGGGCTCGGCCGTCATGCGTGATGATGATCGAGATGTGGCTCTCGTGATTCTCGCCTTCGATGCGCAGGACGCCCGCTGCTGGCTTGCCGGCGGCCACACGCTCGTCTGTGGTCTCGATCGCGCGAGACACGGCATCGCGGAGCAGCCGTCCGAGCGGGTCCGCGATCGCGTTGAGCACAAACGTATCGATCTCGATATCCGCCCCGTTGACACAGAAGTCGAGTTCTTTGTTCTTGATGTGAGCGACATCGAGGAGCATCCGCCTGTAACGGTCGAGGATTGCCGACAGCGGCTGGACACTCGTCGCGTTGAGCACGTGCTGCAGCCGCTTCACAAGCCGCGAGAGCTCGGCTGCCCGCAGGCTCAACAGGTCCGATGAGGCCCGGTCGAGACCGTTGCTGTCCGCGGAGACGGCGATACCCTCGATCTGGTTTTTGTTGAGCACGAGCTGGCGGGTGATATCAAGCATCGATTCAAACGATGGCTGCGCAACTCGGATGCTCGGGATTGTCCTATCGGCGGGCTTTGTCTCGGCTGATTGCGAAAAGGCCGAGGCCGACGGACCCGTTGCGAACTCTGGGTCCGGGGTAGGGAGTTCTTCGATCGACTCTGTCACGCCGTCGAGTTCGAGCACGCGCTCCGGATCGCCGCGATGCCACTCGACGAGCTGCGGATGCAGCGACTTGCCTTCGAGCAGCAGACCGATACGCCGCTGCATCGTGTCGAGCGGCCAGGACAGCTCCACGCCGACTTCGAGCCCGGAGCAGTACTGATCGAGCAGACTCCCGATCGCTCGGACGCGCATGCAAAGCTCGCCCAGCTGCGCATCACCGATGGTCCCAAGCCCGCGGCCGATGCTCTTGAGTACGTCGACGATCATGTCGAAGCTTGCAAAGGCGAAGAACTCGCTGACCTTTGACATTTCCTCCGCAAGCCGAACGAGCCGATCCGCCGCGTCTTGTCGCGAGGTATATTCCCGGGCTTCAGCCACAATCGGTTCGATCTCCGCGATGCAGCGGCGGACGTCGGCAACCATGAACTGCAGCAGCTCAGCGCGATCCTCATCGAGCTCGATCAGCGTCGAGCCCCAGCCGCCGTCGTCGTCTGGTGTCTCCGTGTAAGCCTCATCGTCGTCGGTGTGCACTTCATCGATATGGGTGCTTTCTTCGTGCGGGGCGTCCGTGTCCGCTGTACCCACGGTCGCCGGCATAAGGGCAGGTTCGGATGGTGGAGCGGTAGTTGCAGCGTCAGCCGTGGCAACCGCGGGATCCTCCGGTGCGTCGCCGCGTACCTCATTGGAGTTGCCGGTCGACATTGCCGGCGGTTCTTCCGCCGGCTCCGGCACAGTATCCGTGTGTTCGACCGGTTCATCGTCGAACGAATCTGCGTGTGTTTCAGCAGAGTTGGGGTCGAGAGAATGACCTCCGCCGTGGCTTTCGACGCGGAGTTCGAGAACAGCTCGTACGTTGGCGACCTCTTCACGTACAGCCGCATCTGGTTGTCGAATGCACCCGCTGGGCTCAAGGGCCCCGCGAAGAGCGTTGGCAAGCCGTGCGAGCGCTGCCGAGAGCGCAGGCTGTTGAGCACTCAAATCCGAGTCAGATAGTGTTGTCGACACAGAAATGTGTGACTCTAGATCGGCGCGAGTGCTAGTTGGCGACTCAATACTTATGAGTGTCTGAGATAAAAGATCGCAGATGGCGTTATAGTCTTCGTGTGATGGGCTGGTCATATCTGCGCTCCGCGATACGTTTCAGACCTGTGATATCTCGTCGAAATCAAGCAACAGCCGATGTGCGGCATGATCGGATGAAGCGACGCCGGGCTTGATGCGTAGTGGAGCGAGGTCGTCGTGTCTGGGTAGCACACAGACAATATATGTTCAAAGATCGACATACACGTAGTTATGTTGTCGAACGCAGAAACAATAAATGATGATGCAAACCTCCGCCGTATCGCTGCCGATGGTGACCACGCCAAGCGTGTGCTTGTGTAGCAACGAGAGACCGGCGACTCGTTCGCTGTGCAGAGCCGGGGCCGAGTCCGGTGAGGACCGGAACGGGGGATCGCGAGCCGATGCTCGCGTGTGAAAGGACGGAAGCAATGGCGAAGGTTCAGAAATCTACAGACTCGTCGAGCCTGGCGGAAGTGGTCGACCGCATCCTCGACAAGGGCATCGTGGTCGACGCGTTCGCGAAGGTGTCGCTCGTGGGCATCGAGCTCGTTTCGATCGAGGCTCGTGTTGTCGTGGCATCGGTTGAGACGTACCTGAAGTATGCCGAGGCGATCGGCCTCACCGCGACCGCTGCCAGCCCGAACGCCTGAGCGGGCGGTTAACGATCTCACCACAGCGAGCGTTCGGGTCGCCCAACGGCGGCCCGGGCGATTGGGTTCTCTTGGAGCGTTGATGATGCAAGATGTAGCTCATCCACAATCGACGGAGGCGCTTCTGCGGTGTGCGGATCGCATCCAGTGGCTCGGTGCCGAGGCGTCCGGTGACGAAGCTCGGCTGCTCACGGCTTTCGCGGTATGGGTGCGGCAGATGGCGACCGAATGCGAGGCGATCCTCGCGGCTGCCGAGCAAGAGCAGCCCGTCGATCACACGGTGCGCTCGCTCGTCAAAACCGCGGAGAGCGTGCAACGGGGAACCGATGCGCTGCTGCAAGCATCGCGGGCGGAGCAGGACAGCCGTGAGGCGGGCTCCGATTCATCCGCCGCCGCTGCGGATGGGACTGGTGCGGAGTCAATCCGTTCGAGCGTCGCGGCCTTCCGCGAGAGGTTGCGGGCGGAGCATGCCGAGCGTGCCAAGCAGGCGGCGGAGGATCGAAGGCGATTCATCGAACGACTGCGCTCAGAGGCGGGTGTGCGATCCGAGCGGGTCGAAGCCCCCGCCAAGCCGGTACCTGATGTATCGGATGAAGCCGCCGAAGTCGGCGTGGACCAAGAGACGCCGCAGACTGCTGAGCGGCCGGCGATTCGTTTCCGTCAGGTTCGGGAGCGCGAGGTTGCGTCATCGGGCCAGGTCGTCGATCAGACTGTCGCACCAATGCGTGGGAGTGACCAAGTATGACGACGAGCGGCGCGATACACACGGAACGGCCGCGCGGGCATCGGCTCTCGTCTGATGACCACGCATCGAGTGCGGCGGCGGCAGGCGACGCTAGAAAGTCATCGCTCGCGGTAGAGGCCGCCGCTGGTTTCATCGAGACGCCCGAGGTGAGAGCGATTGCCGAACGGGCGGCGGTGTACCTCGATGCGGGCTATCCCGTGCACCTCGCGGGCCCGGCGGGGACCGGCAAGACGACGCTCGCGTTTCATATCGCGGCGGGGCGCGGACGCCCTGTATCGCTGCTGCATGGCAACGAGTCGTTCAACGGCACTGATCTGCTCGGCAGGGATGCTGGATACAAGCGATCGACAACCGTCGACAACTTCATTCACTCGGTGCTCAAGACCGAGGAGAGCGTGGACGTCAACTGGATCGATAACCGCCTCACCACGGCGTGCGAGCGCGGGCACACGCTGGTGTACGACGAGTTCAACAGGACACGCGCGGAGGCGAACAACATCCTGCTCGGGCTGCTGGAGGAGGGCATCCTCTCCACGCCGCGCTCGGGCTGCGGCTACATCCGCGTCCACCCTGAATTCCGGATGATCCTGACGAGCAACCCGTCCGAGTACGCCGGCGTGCACCGGGCCCAAGACGCGCTGCTCGATCGTCTGATCACGATCCGGTGCGATCACTACGACGCGGCGACTGAGACAGATATCGTCGCCGCCGCGTCCGGGCTTGATGCCGCGTCCGCGGGTGTGATCGTGGCGATGGTTCGTGCTCTGCGTGGCGAAGACGGGACCGCCGACCAGCCCACGGTGCGAGCCGCGATCGCGCTCGGGTGCGTGTGCGCCGCGGGCGCGGTACCGATCGATCGGTCAGAGGCGCGCTTTGTCGCGATGGCGTACGACGTCCTAGGTGAAGCGGCGATGCAGATCGGTGCGTCCGGCCGTCGGCTCTCGATGAACGAATTTGACGAGCTGCTTGCCTGCGTTATCGCGGAGCGGGGTTTGTTAGCAGGGGGCAACGGGTGATGGCAACGCGTCGAGGGGCACAGGACATCAAGAGCTACGCCGGCCGCGACACCTCGCCCGGATCGGAGCATAAGAAGTTCATCCGGTTGTCAACGCTGGAGATGGAGCGCGTTCGGCGTCGGCACGAGTACGACGCCGCAAAGGCACGAGCCGATCTCGCGTTGGCTCGCGTCAGGGCTCTCGAAGAAGAGATCGATGAGATCATCGCGGCGGTGCATGGACGTTCACAGCGAGAAGAGCGGCCGACGCTGGTCGTGCATGAAGAACACGTTGAAGTAAAGCACACGTACGGCGTGAGGTCGGCGGTGGCTCCTGACAACCCCGGACCCGAGCGTAACGCCTCCAGAGTCGAATCAAACACCAAGGACAACACGGCATGAGAGTGAACTGCTTGCACTGCGGCCACGCGTTTGGACTAGATGTGTCGTACAGCGACTACGAGGGGATGCTCCGCTGCCCGACGTGCGGCGGGCTGCTCGATGCTCGCATCGAAGACGGGCTGATCCGCAGCGTACGGCTCGGCATGCTGGCCCCGCCTCCGACTCAGGCAGCGGAGCCGTCGCGCGAGCCAACCGCACGGCACGCGTCCAACCTCTCCAATGAAGCCGAGCATCGGGGGGCAGCATGAATCACCACGACCATCCCGCGGATCAAGCACGGCCCAAGGCCGGGCAGTCCCCGCTCTACATCTACGCATTCTGCGGATCGCGGTTCGACGCCGATCACATCGAGGGCGTGGGTGATCAGGGCGTCCGGTTCATTGAGCACGCCGGGATCTTTGCTGCGGTCAGCGACGCGCCGCCCGGTCGCATCAGGCCGAGGCGTCACCTGCTGCGAACGCACCAGCACGTCCTTGCCTCGCTTGCCGCATCGATTCCAACGCTGCCCGCGGCGTTCGGGTTGGTTGCCGAGTCGCCCGACCTTCTTGCGGCGGCGATCGAAGAGAACGCAGATGATCTTCACGCAGAGCTTGAGCGTGTCGGGCGTTGCGTTGAGATGGACGTCCGGCTCGGATGGGATGCCGCCCGCGTCTTCGACCATCTCGTCGCGGTCGACGAGACGCTGCGGGCGATGCGTAGCGAATTGGTCTCGCTCGGAGACGAGGCACCCCATGACCTGCGTGTCGAGGTCGGCCGGCGCGTCGAGTACG
Organism: Planctomycetota bacterium; assembly: GCA_039822905.1. Lineage (GTDB taxonomy): Bacteria > Planctomycetota > Phycisphaerae > Phycisphaerales > UBA1924 > JANQQZ01. Next base: position 4,830 of record JBCBMF010000086.1, on the reverse strand, counting down.
TGCTGACCCATCACCGAGAGTCCGCGCGCGACGCGATCATCCGCGGTCTCGAGCCGGTGTGCCGTGAGATCGAGTTGGCCGAGCCCTCGTCCGAGAGCGATCTGATGTGCCTAGCGGCCCTGATCGGCCGCGACGAGCGGTCTGCCTTCGATGCTGCGATCGAATCGCTGGCGGAGGCATTCGACGAGTCGCACGTGATCCGCATCGCAGGGCCGTTTGCGCCGCACAGCTTCCTTGATCTGCATGTTGACCTCTCGAACAGCCGCGTCGCGGATGCAACCGAAAGGGCGGCGTGATGTTCATTCTGGATGATCTTGCGCTCGCGCCATTGAAGGGCTTTATGTGGCTCGTGCGTGAGTTGCACGGCGCGGCGGAACGCGAGTTCGCGGACGAACGCGAACGCGTGATGCGGCAGCTCCAGAGCCTGCACATGAAGCTTGAGGCCGGTCAGATCGATGAAGCTGCGTTCGAGGACGAAGAGGCCCTGCTGCTCGACCGGCTCGATGAGCTCGACGGCCTCGCTGTGGTGGACAGCATTGACGAAGACGATTCTGTGAAGCGAGTGTCAGACTCCGACGCACAGGCTGAAGAACGTGCAGCGTGAAAGGAAACCAGGCGATGGCGACGAGCTGTGATAATGGAGCGGTCGATGGACCCGCGTTCCTGCAGGGAGATACCCCGCCGGTTCTGATCTTCGGCGGCAAGGGCGGTGTCGGCAAGACAACATCGGCGGCCGCGACCGCGTTCGCACTCGCCCGGCTCAACCCGTCGGAGTCGGTCGTGCTTGTGTCCACCGACCCTGCGCACTCTGTTCGTGACGCTGTCGCCGATGCGGAGATTCCGACGAACCTGAGAGTGGAAGAGCTGGATACAGACGCCGAGCACGCAGCGTTTATGGATGCAAACGCGACCGTGCTGCGAGAGATCGCCAGCCGCGGCACGTTCCTGGACGATACGGACATCGAGCGGTTCCTGGATCTTTCGATCCCCGGGGTGGACGAGCTTATGAGCTTCGTCCGGCTCGCTCGATGGTTCGAGGACGAAGAGGCCGACCGGTACGTGATCGACACAGCGCCCACTGGGCACGCGCTGCGTCTGCTCAGCATGCCGGATGTGACACGGGGCTGGATGGGTGCGATCGAGGCGCTGCTCGGCAAGCACCGGTACATGGCCTCGGTCTTCGGCGGCGGTGCAGACGACGGCGTTGAATCGTTCGTCGACGATCTGCAGACCGTCTTCGATAACATCGCGGCGGTGTGGACCGAGCCCTCGCTCACGCAGTTCGTGCCGGTGTTCAACGCCGAGCGGATGAGCATCGCGGAGACCGAGCGGCTGCTCGAGTCGCTCGATGAGCTCGGGATCGCGGCGCCGGATGTGGTCTGCAACCGGCTGGTGCCCGCCGATGCGTCGGGATCGCTGGCCGAGCTGCGTTCGCTTCAGGCGGCCGCCCTTGCGGAGCTTCCCGAACGGCTGTCATCCCGCACGATCGTCGGACTGCCGCTCGGCGTGGCCGAGCCACGCGGCGACGCATTGAACGGCTTCTTTGATCGCACAATCGAAGCCGGTTCTCTCGTTGGCGGTGATGTACAGCGCTCGGACCAACGCGTCGCAGGGGGCGTTCCGCTTGCCGGTCGTTTCACGCTTGTTGCCGGCAAGGGCGGCGTGGGAAAGACAACCATGTCGTGCGCGTCGGCGCTCCGGCTGTCAACGCAAGGCCGGCGCACGCTCATCATCTCAACCGATCCGGCTGGCTCGCTCGGCGATGCGCTTGGGGTGGATGTCGACCGGGATGTTGTGCACATCACACCCCGCCTCGATGCGATGCAGCTCGACGCGGACGCGGAGCTCGAATCGCTCAAGACCGATTACGCCGATGAGCTCGAAGGCTTCTTTGACGGTCTTGCGATGGAACTGAGCTTCGATCGCGAGGCGCTCGAGAATCTGCTAGAGCTTGCGCCGACGGGCTTGGACGAGGTCATGGCGCTCGTGCGGATGACCGAGGTGCTCGAAGCCGCGGGCGACGACGCGTACGAGTCGATCGTGATCGACACCGCGCCGACCGGGCACACGCTCAGGCTGCTCGACCTGCCGGAAGTCGTGCAGGCGTGGCTCGAACAGATCTTTGCTGTGCTGCTGAAGTACCAGGACATGATCAGCCTGCCGAGGCTCAACGATCGGCTGCTGAGGCTGTCGCGAGGTCTCAAGAGCCTGCGCGAGCTGCTCGGCGACCCTGAGCAGACGACGCTGCTCGCGGTCACCATCCCGACCCGACTGGCGGTGGCGGAGACGGCCCGGCTTGTCGATGGTGCAAGACGCCTCGGCGTTCCTGTTTCGGGTGTGATCGTGAACCAGGTGACAAGTGCCGGGGAAGACGAGGTCTCCGCGGCGATCGGTGCGAGAGAGCGGCGGGAGATCGAGACACTTCGGGATGCGCACGCGTCGCTCCCTCTCGCCACCGTCTACAGGTGCGGTGATCTGCGGGGCGTTGCCGCGCTCGCGGCGCTCGGAGAGAGGCTGATCGCATCAACATCGACGGCGAGTGAGGCGGCATAAACGATGGATGAGACCCATTCACAACCAGCGAAGCGTCTGAAGCTTCGGCGACGCACGGTCGAGCGGGCTGGGCCGCCCTGCGAGGTTCAGCCGAGTGATGTATCGCTCACCGAGACACTCGATCGCGTTTTGGCTCGCGGGATTGTCGCGCAGGCCGAGGTTGTCCTCGCCGTCGCGGATATCCCCCTGGTTTATGTCGGGCTTCAAGCGTTGGTGTCTTCGGTCGAGACCGCTCGAGAGGTCATGCCGCAGAGGTGTTCGTCTCAAGCAGGCGATGAGTTTGGCCGGGAGATAAGCCACGTACAGGTCCCTGCTACCAAGTCAGGGAGCGTCCACACATGATAACGAAGACAATAACAGAATGTGAGCCCGAAGCGAGAGGTGTGACTGTGGAAAGTGATTCGCCGTCCACGGCAACGCCCCGTGTCGACATCAATGAAGACACGGTCGGCAAGGGCCTGGCCCAGCTCGTGCTGACTGTTGTCAGACTCTTGCACGAGCTGCTTGAGAAGCAAGCCCTGCGGCGAGTCGATGCGGGATCGCTGAGCGATGAAGAGATCGACCGGCTCGGCCGGACGCTGCGCGCACAGTCCGAGGCGATCCGCGAGATGGCCGAGCGCTTCGGTCTGAGCGTTGACGATCTGAACCTGGACCTCGGGCCCCTGGGAAAGGTGCTGTAACCGCATGGCAGTGATCCGAAACAACCCGGCGCATCAGACCAACTCGACCAACGTCGCCGATCTGCTCGAGCGCATCCTGGACAAGGGTGTTGTTATCGCGGGCGATATCAAGGTCAGTCTGCTGGACATCGAGCTGCTCACGGTGCAGATTCGTCTCGTTGTGTGCTCGATCGATAAGGCGAAGGAGATGGGCATGGACTGGTGGGCGAACTCGCCGGTGTTCGGCAACGAGCCGAAGCTGCCCGCTTCGGAAAAGGCAGAGGTCGCTGCTCTCACCGAGCGTCTGGCCGTGCTTGAGTCGCAGCTTGCGGAACGCAAGCCCGAGCAGGCGGGGCCGCAGCAGGTTTCTGCCGGGACAACGTCGGCATGAGCCGCACGCTGTATGTCATCCCGATCGTTCACGCGGAGGCGGATCTCGGCAGGATCGCGGGCACGCTGCGAGCGCTGTCCAGCGATGAGGCCTGGGCCGAGAAGCAGCGGGCGGTCGGCGACGTGTGGAACCGGATCGCGGCGTGGTGCCGGGCGGTCGATCCGGAGCGGTTGTTCATCTTTCAAGACGGGCTGCCCGACGATCCCGTGGCGGAGAGGATCGTCGAAGACCTCGCCGTGCAGGGCAGCCCGAACCACCGCGTGATACGGGATCTGCTTCGGCGAGGAGCGGTGCTTGTTGGCACGGAGCCGCCCGATTTGTTGCTTCGCGAGTACGAGTACGCGTGCTCGGCGGCTCGGGCGGCGGAGACGGGCACGCCGGTACACCAAGGCGCGGATCGGAACGCGATCACGCTGCTCGAACTCCGTGACCGCGCGATCGCGGCCAGGATCGACGCGTCGCTCAGCAAGGGTGACCGCGGCGTGCTGTTTGTCGGCATGCTGCACGACGTCACTTCCAAGCTGCCCGCAGATATCGACGTTTTGTTGCCGCTGGGAACGAACGGGATGACAGGTGAAACGGGGGTCGCAGGATGACGAGACGCGATGGACGTGACGACGGAAGCCCGCGTGGACGAGCCGCGGTGGAGGGCATCCTCGGTGGTCTTGCAGACATGTTGACGAAAGCGATCGAGCTCGCTGAGCGAGCAGAGTTGCTTGGCGATGGAGATCGCGGTCACTGTGGCGACGGGTCATCTCCTCGCTTTCATGTCGGGTTCAACGTCCGAACAATGGCCGGCGCGAGCGGAGAGCCATCGGTCCGTGTTGAGCCGTTCGGTGACGTGCGGCACGACCCGGCGTCGGGCGAGGCACGCGTCAGCGAACGGCGTGAACCGCCCGCAGACGTCTTTCAAGAGCAAGACCATGTCCTGGTCGTCGTTGAGATGCCCGGCGTCCGACTCGACGATGCGGAGTTCGTTGTCGAAGGCGATGTCCTGAGCATCATCGCTGAACGCGGGAGCAAGCGATACGCGAAGGAGGTCCTGCTGCCGTCGTCGTTCGAGGCCGACGCGATGTCGGTGAGCGATCTGAACGGTGTCTTCGAGGTCAGGCTGACGCACCAAAAGAACGACGACCGCGCACAAGGGGTGTCCTCCGATGGCGCATAAGGCGACGACCGGCGAATCGATCACGCTTCGAATCTCCGAAGCACTCAAGAAAGACGCGG
>JBCBMF010000085.1:0-11794 GCA_039822905.1 Planctomycetota bacterium | reverse complement strand
GTCGTCCTCCGTCATGCGGAGACTCGGGCTGAACGCCCCCATCCCGCCGGTGTTTGGTCCGGCGTCGCCGTCGAAGAGCTGCTTGAAGGGCCCGAGGTGTCCCTCTTTGCCTTGGTTGACGGGCGGTCGATCTACATCCTTGAGACGGCCCAGGATCACAAGCGGCTGCTCGACGGCGACGCCGGACCAAACACCGGCGGGATGGGGGCGTTCAGCCCGAGTCTCCGCATGACGGAGGACGACCTCGCCCGCATCGAGCATGAGATCCTCGTTCCGACGGTTGATGCGCTCAAGCGAGAAGGCATCGCGTATCGCGGCGTTCTGTATGCGGGGCTCATGCTCACGCCGGCCGGGCCCAAGGTCATCGAGTTCAATGCCCGGTTCGGCGATCCCGAGTGCCAGGCAATTCTTTCGCGGCTTGAAAGTGATCTTGGTGCGGCGATCATCGCGACCTGCCAAGGACGACTGGCCAACATCGAACTGCGGTTCTCGCCCAAGCCGAGTTGCTGCGTCGTGCTCGCGTCGCACGGCTACCCGGACAGCCCCCGCAAGGGCGATGCCATCACCGGTATCGAAGCAGCGGAAGCGGAACCCGGTGTCGCCGTGCACTTCGCGGGCGTGCAGCGTGACGATAGCGGGCGATTCGCGACCTCCGGCGGGCGGGTGCTCAGCGTGGTTGCAAACGGCGAGACGCTCGACGATGCACGCGCAAAGGCGTATAACGCCGCAGATCTCATACGCTTCGACGGCAAGCAGATGCGCACCGACATTGGCATCGCGTCAGTCGCCCGATCTTGACAGCCAATCAAGCACGGCCGAGACCGGTTCTGACTCAGAACTGAACTTCCGGCTTACGCTCCCATCATTGATTGTCAGCGCTCCTTCGGTCGGCCACACATGCAGCGACGCGACCGGCAAATCGCCGAAGCGCCGAACCAACAGCACTTCGCTCTCGGGCCGTGGCGGTTCGATGCGAACGCTCTCAGCCTTCAAGCTGGTCAGCACTTGGAGGAGTGCGGAAGCAACGTTCGCATTGGATGACCACGTCCGACCGATCCGCTCCAGCGTCGCGTCGACGTTACGGCGTGCGTCTTGCAGTTCGAGTGCCGCAATCTCAGACGCGGGCAGATCCAAGGTTGTCCGCGACAGCAAGGAAGCGACATCGACGTCGAGGACAGATCGACTTTCGTCCGTCAGCGTTATCGTCGTCGACAGGCTGACTTCGCCCGAGGTGGCAACGATACCAGCGATACCATCGTCATCGACTTGCAGTGTCCAGCTCCGACCAGGTGCACGGGCTGTGAGTGTGATAACTGGCTCACTAGCCACAACTCCGGAGGTGCGATGTGCGCCTGTGATCGACGACAGCTGTCCGATGATCGCGGCGATTCGTTGAGGCTCGGCGGGCGAAGCAACCGGTGATGTCACCCCCCACCGCGTCCCAACACGTGAGAGGGCGATCGAATCGCCTCCACGATCGAGTGCAAGTTCGATGGCGTCGGGGCCGAATCCTGGCAGTGCGGTTGGATCCAGCCACGCAAATACGCCATCGGGCGTGAGCATGTCGGCGAGTTCGCGATCGAGCAGCACCGACTCTCCCTCGATTGACGCGACTCGTCGCCCTGAGAGCACGCCGTCTGCGAGTTCAACGTTTGTCCCAGCACCGTTCGCTGTAATCTCCCACCGCAGGCCGTCCCCGATCGGATCCGAAGCCGCCGGCTGATCGGCTCGCTGTGCGGACGAGGAGCTGATCAGCCTGAGCGCGGCGTTCACGCGACGCTCGTTGGCAGGCCACAAAGTCTCATCACGTTCGATCAACCAGCCGACCGCGTCGCGTCGGAGTTCGACACGCTCGCTGCCCTGCTCGACGGCCAGCCGATCGATGTGCGAAGGACGGGCCGAGATGACGCTAAGTTGATCGAAACCGTCCTGTTCGCCTCGATAACGACGATCAAGAATCACGCCTGCGAGGAGCAGGAGAAACACCGCGCCCAGGATGAGCACCGACCTCAAAGCCATGACCCAAGTCTACGCGTATCGTCGCGAGTGGCGGCTCCGACCATCGGCATCACTGCGGATCTGATCGAACACAACGGCCTTGTGCGTGCAGCCGCCCCTACCACGTACGTACGCGCAGTCGTAGCTGCCGGGGGCGTCCCGATCGTCCTCCCGCCCGTGACCGAAGCCGCCGCCGAGCTGTTAGAACGCTGCGACGGCTTCGTCTTCACGGGCGGTGATGACCCGGCGACCGAACCGTTCGGCGAAGCCACGGATCCCCGCGTGACGCCGGTGCACCCGGACCGCCAGTCTGCAGAGTCCTCGATGCTCTCGCTGCTGGCAGACGACCCGGCCGACCGACCCGTGCTCGGCGTGTGCCTGGGCATGCAGATGATGGCGCTTCACGCCGGCGGCCGGCTCGATCAGTTCATGCCGGACACGACGCCCACGCACGCAGATCACTGGGAGCGCACGCACACCATTCGATCGCTCGAAACGGAGCTAATGGCGGACGGCGAGGTCAACAGCAAGCACAAACAGGCGATCTCGGATCCTGGCAGCCTCCAGATGATCGCCGTAGCGCACGATGGCGTCTGCGAGGCAATTGCGGATACCAGCCGGCGGTTCTACGTCGGTGTGCAATGGCACCCTGAACGAACCACTCACGAATCTCTGGGGCTCGATTTGTTTACGCGGCTGATCCGCTCGACCCGCTCTGGCCGGTGAGCGTGCCGTCAAGCTGGCGTGAGCAATCAACACCGAGGTTCGCGAAAATCTCGCGCGTCGCGCCGGACTTATTCAGCGTGTAGAAGTGAACCCCGTCGACATCATGATCGAGCAGATCGCGGCACTGCTCGGTCGCCCAGTGCACACCAACACGAGCGACAGCATCGTTCGACAGGTCGGTCCGCTCGATTGCCCGCAGCAGTCCCGCAGGGTAACGAGCGCCGAGAGCGAGATCTGCCATCCGTTGCATGCCCTTGTGGCTCGTCACGGGCATGATGCCTGCGACGATCGGCACGTCGATCTTGGAAAGCCTGCAACGCTCAGCAAAGTCATAAAAGTCCCGGTTGTCGAAAAACAGCTGCGTGCAGATGTAGTCCGCACCCGCGTCGACCTTGGCCTTGAGATAGTCGATGTCTTTGACGCGATTCGGAGTCGCGGGATGGCCCTCGGGGAAGCCGGCGACACCAACGCCAAACCCACGCGGATCGGGGTGGTTCGCGTCGCCGAAGGATCGGATGGCCGAAACCAGCTCCGCGGCATACCTGAAGTCGTCGTCCTCGTGCCGATGATGCGGCTGGTCGGCCGGCGGATCACCGCGAAGGGCCAAGATATTGGAAATACCGGCCCGGCAGTACTGCTCAAGAAGCGACTCGATCTCGGCCCGCGAATGGCACACGCATGTCAGGTGCGGCACGGGGTCCAGCTGGGTTTCATTCTTCAGCCGCAGCACCAGATCCCGCGTCAGCTGCCGAGTCGATCCGCCGGCACCATACGTCACGCTCACGAAGGAGGGATGCAGCGATTCGAGTTCGGCGATCGATCCGAAGAGCGCATCCGACGACGCCTCGGTCTTCGGGGGAAAGAACTCAAAGCTGAAGCTGGTGGACTTGATCTTGAAAATGTCGCTGATGTGCATGGTCGATCGTCCGAGGGTTCGAAAGCCGGCGGGCCCCTCTCAAAGCCCGCCGGTGAAATCAGTCAATCAGCACGCGCTTAGTAGCGGTAGTGCTCGGGCTTGTAGGGGCCGTTGACCGGCACGCCGATGTAATCGGCCTGCTCCTGGCTCAACTCGGTCAGACGCACACCCAGCTGGTCGAGGTGCAGCCGTGCGACCTTCTCGTCGAGGTGCTTGGGCAGCATGTAGACCTTGTTCTCGTAGGCGTCGTTGTTGGTATGCAGCTCGATCTGGGCGATCACCTGGTTGGTGAAGCTCGCCGACATCACGAAGCTGGGATGGCCCGTGGCGCAGCCCAGGTTCATCAGGCGGCCCTCAGCAAGCACGAGGATGCTCTTGTTCATGCTCTTGAACTCGAACTCGTCGTACTGCGGCTTGATGTTGACCCGCTCAACGTCAGCATCACGTGCCAGCTTCTCCATCTGGATCTCGTTGTCGAAGTGGCCGATATTGGCGACGATCGCCTTGTCCTTCATCTTCTTCATCGAGTCAAGGGTGATGATGTCCTTGTTGCCCGTGGTCGTGATGAAGATGTCCGCGGTATCGATGACGTCCTCAAGACGCACGACCTGGAGGCCTTCCATCGCGGCCTGCAGCGCACAGATCGGGTCGATCTCGGTGACGAGCACCCGGCAGCCCTGGCCACGCAGGGATTGCACGCAGCCCTTGCCGACATCGCCGTAACCGCAGACCACCGCGACCTTGCCCGAGAGCATGACGTCGGTGGCGCGGTTCAGGCCATCGATCAACGAGTGGCGGCAGCCGTAGACGTTGTCGAACTTGCTCTTTGTGACCGAGTCGTTGACGTTGATCGCCGGGAAGGGCAGCACGCCGCTCTCGGCGTACTGGTACAGCCGATGCACGCCCGTGGTGGTTTCCTCCGAGACGCCGCGGATCGCGTCCTGGATCTTCGCCCAGCAGCCGGGGTGCTCCTTGACCTGCTCGCGGAGCTGAGCCAGGAACGCGCCGAACTCTTCGGGATCGTTCGCGGCGTCGAACTCGGGAATCGAACCGGCCTGCTCGAACTCGAAGCCCTTGAGCACCATCATCGTGGCGTCGCCGCCGTCGTCGAGGATCAGGTTGCAGGGCTCGCCCTGCCAGTTGAGGATCTGGCGGGTGCACCACCAGTACTCGTCGAGCGTCTCGCCCTTCCAGGCGAACACGGGCACGCCCTGCGGGTTGTCGGGCGTGCCGTTGGGACCAACGACAACCGCAGCCGCGGCGGCGTCATCGGTCGAGAAGATGTTGCAGCTCGCCCAGCGGATCTCGGCGCCGAGCTCGGCCAGCGTCTCGATCAGCACGGCGGTCTGCACGGTCATGTGCAGCGAGCCGGCGATGCGGGCGCCCTTGAGCGGCTGCTTGCCGGCGTACTCGCGACGCAGCGCCATCAGGCCCGGCATCTCGTGCTCGGCAAGACGCAGCAGGTGCCGGCCGGACTCGGCCAGGTTCAGGTCCGCGACCTTGTAGTCGAGGGTGCCGTGGGTGTCGGGGGTCAGGTTGGGGGTGGCCAATGTGGTCACGGTGTGTGCTCCTACGTTGCTCTCAGCGGGCGGTCCTCGCCCTCGGTTTCACTCTCAATCAGGAATGCGTGCCGAGGCAACGAACAGCCCCGGACCGCGGGTATCGGTTTGGGTCGGTAACTCGTGCACCCGAGTGCGCACGAACCCGGCCTCGACGAGCATCCGCTCGATGGTTATTGGGTCAAAGCCGAGGTGGACGTGCCCCATCGTCCGGCGATATTCGTCGCGGTCGTGCGCGAGCATGTCGATGATGACAAGCGTGCCGCCGTTGTGCGTTGTTCGCAGCACACGGGCCGCCTCGGCAAGAACGGCCTGCGGATTCTCCACGTGATGGAGCACCAGCGAGATCACCGCCGCATCGACGCTGCGATCAGCGAGCGGAACCGCCTCGAGGTCTCCGCAAATCAGCTCGATATTTGCGTGGCTGCCCAAGACGGCCGCGGCTGTTTCCAGCATGGCTTCAGACTGATCAACCGCGAGCACGCTCTTCACGTGGGGAGCGAGATGACGAGCAGCATCGCCTGAGCCGCAGCCAAGGTCGGCAACGACCCAGTCGGGGTCGAGCAGTGCGAGCAGGCCTGGTGCGGTAAAGCTGTGGCCGAATAGCGATGCACGCATCGACTGCCACTCGGCGGCGACACGACCGAAGAACGAACGGCTGTCGGTACGGCGAGCCTCAACGACATGCCCGAGACGGCGGAGGTCGGCATCGAGCTCCAGCGAGGACTGCTCGTTAATCGAGTCGCGGACCGTAACCCAGAGCGATCGCATCGCGACTTCGAGGTCGTCGAGAACGACGCGGTAGAGGGTCGCCGTGCCTTCGGATCGACGGCTCAGCCAGCCGCCGTCCGCCAGCGTCTTCAAATGGCGGCTCACGGTCGACTGCGGCAACTGGACGATCTTGGCGACTTCCCCGACTGCAAGTTCCTCGCGCTCGAGAACACGCAGCATCCGCAGACGCAGCGGGTCGGACAGCGTCGAGAGGCTGGACGCGAGCGGGATGGAGTCGATCGATCGTTTCATCCGTTCATCCGGATGTATCGTAGGATCAGGCAGCGAAAGATCAACCAACTCCCGAAAGAGTTGATAAATCGGCGTTTGTGGAGTGCTACCTAGGGCCGCTCGGCGGGGGGGATGACGATCGAAGGTCCGGGAACCTCGCCGAGCTCCCGCAGACGGGCATTGGCCGCCTCATTCGTGACGTCAATGAATAGCACCATGCGCAGCCGCTCGATTTCCCGGCCCGTGTCGCCGAGCGAGCCGTAGAAGTCAGCGAGCGCGAGCTGCGGCTCCACGCTCCGCCCCTGGTCCAGCAACGCGGCCTCGCTGAACGCGACCTCTGCGGTGTCGGGGTCTCCAACGATCGATGCGAACTTCCCGAACAGAATGTAATCTTTGGGCTGCCGGGTGTTGCGGGCGTGCCGGCGGAGCACGTTGAAGAGTTGATCGCGCTGGCCGGTTTCGACGAGGGCCGTCGCGATGCCCTCGATGTACCGATCGACGTCGTCGTCGTTTTCGAGACCCTGCAGGAACTCTTCCCGGGCTTTGACCGGCTTCTTGAGGCCAAGATACGCGGTGCCGAGCCGGTATCGGACTTCTGGTTCAATCGGACGACGCTGCACGTATTGCTCGTACCAATCAACCGCTTCGGCGTAGTTTCGTTGTTCAAGGGCCCGATCGCCCTGGGTCCGCATCGCCCTAAGCGACGGGCCGGCCTCGCACCCGCCCAGCATCAGGCCGGGCCCCAAAGCCATGAGAAGTGCCCAAACCGTGGCGAAAGTCGATCCTCGACGTGCGATCCCTGCGATCATGGCGAACCTCCTGCAGCCGGCGCGAGTGTAGCCGCACCGCGTCGGTTGCGGGCGAACCCACGCGAGGAGCACCATGCGGACGACGGTCCTGAAGCACACACTCCCCGATGGCTCCTGGCACGTGGATTGGCTGATCGAGGTCGATGAGACGCCGCGTCCGCGTGTGCCGACGTTTCGCCTTTCAGATCGGCCCGATCAAGCGGGTTTGACGGCCTTCGCTGCTGAGCGACTTCCCGACCATCGCCGGCTGTACCTCGACTACGAGGGCCCGGTTTCTGGCGGACGGGGGCATGTCGAGCAGCTCTCGACTGGTCACGTAGTCAGTATCGCTCTTGCCGAGGACGTACTCCGTTTGGAGGTCATGGTCCAGGGGTTGTTGTGGTCTTGGCAAGGCACACGCGTGGACGAGGCTCTCTGGCGGTTCCTTCGTATCGACCGCGCGGACTGACGGCAGATCGGGCTCTAAGCCGATGCCCACACCATGTGCGGCATCGTCGGTGTCATCGGAAACCCCCTCCCGACGCGGAAAGCAATCGAGCGGATGCGGGATGCGATGTCGCACCGGGGCCCCGACGACGCGGGGCTCTGGGTCGGCCCCGGTGTCTCGCTCGGTCACCGGCGGCTTTCGGTCATCGACCCCGGCCCAAGCGGGCATCAGCCCATGGTCTCTGCCGATGGCCGGTTTGTGCTGGCGTACAACGGCGAGCTGTACAACGACGACGAACTTTGCCGTCGGCTCTCATCTCCGCCCGATTCGCGCTGCGACACCGCGACGCTGCTGGCGTGGCTCGCCGAGGGTCGGGACCGGGCGGATCTTCGAGGTATGTACGCATTCGCGCTCGTCGACACGCATGACCGCACGCTCACGCTCGCCCGCGATCCACTTGGCGTCAAGCCGCTGTTCTGGACCCGCCTCGGCGGGCGTGTCGCCTTTGCGAGTGAGATTCAGGCGCTCTTTCAACACCCTGATCTCTCGCCGCTGCCCGATCCGCTCGGGGTCAGCATGTACCTGTCGAGCGTGCGCACGGTCATGGGAAGCCAGACGATGTTCGCCGGCGTTCACGCCATCGAACCCGGGCAATCTCTAATCTTCCAGCTCGACGACACCGATCGCCCGCCACGAGAAGAACGTGTCGATCCGCAACAGATGGACCACGAGCCAGATTTTGAAGAGCTCCGTTGGATCGTCAATGACAGCATCACGGCACACCTGCGCACCGATGTCGAGCTGTGCGCGATGCTCTCGGGGGGCCTGGACAGCACCATCATCGTCCAAGCCGCTCACGAATCACTCAGTTCGCTTCGCACCTACTGCGCTGGGATTCATGCCGACGAAGGCGATCCGGCCCACGCGATGGCAGTCGCCGAGCAGCTGGGCATTCAGCATTACACCTCGCTCCTGGACGAGCAGACGTTCTGCTCGTTGTGGCTCGACGGGATCGCACGAACCGGTTCGCCGCTGGCGACGCCCAACGAAACCGCGATACGGCTGATTGCGCGTTCACTCCGAAACGACGGCAACACCGTCACGCTCAGCGGTGAAGGCGCCGATGAGCTCTTCGCTGGGTACGAAGGACCGCTCAAGGCGGCACGGGGAGGGACCCAACCGACGGGCGGCCGGCACGAACTCGAGGCCAACGCGTGGATCCCATCGGACATCAAGCCGACACTGCTCGTCGGTGACTTCGGGCGTGAAGCCTCGGACGCGTCGCCGCTCGTCGCGCTCTTTGAGTCCGCCTTTGAGCGAGCGGTTGAGCAATGCGGAGAGGACGGCCTCGCCGCTCACCTGTGCTTCCAGCGGCTCGTGAATCTCCCTATGCTGCTGCACCGGCTCGATGCGGCAACGATGCTGGAATCGGTCGAGGGTCGAACCCCGTTCGCGGACATGCGCATGGCGGCTGCCGCAGCCTCGATCCCAGTGAGCCGTCTCTTCGACGAAGGAGGGAGTTCGCCGGCCCAACGCACGAAACTCGCCCTGCGCGAGGCGTTTCGCGGTCAGGTTCCCACCTCGGTCATGAATCGTACGAAGGCGAGTTTCCCGCTCCCGTTCGAGCGGTGGATGCAGAGCGTCGCGAGATTCGTCCGGCGATCAGACGCGGGCGCGAGCATCGTCCAGCCCGCTCTCGTAGCCGCGATCGCGGAGGCTCCGGAGAGGCACTGGCATCTGGCGTGGCCGGTCTTCAATATCGTGCTGTGGGCCGAGCGCTGGTGGGGCAATGGGCTCGACAACGCCCTGGACCGGTTCGGTCACGCGAGCGCTGCTTCGACACGCGGGACCGCGGCGAGCAGCCGCTTCGTGTAGTCGTGCTGCGGGTCGTAGAGCACTTGGTCCCGGTCCCCCATCTCAACGATGCGGCCGCCGGTCATCACGGCGATCCGCGAGCACATATGGCGGACAACGGCCATGTCGTGGCTGATGAACAAGTAACTAATCCCGAGGTCGGCCTGGAGCTGCTTGAGCAGGTTGATAATCTGGCTCTGGATGGAAACATCGAGTGCGCTGGTCGGCTCGTCGCAGACGATGAAGTCGGGTCGTACCGCGAGCGCTCGTGCGATGCCGATGCGCTGGCGCTGTCCTCCTGAGAACTCGTGCGGGTATCGATCGGCGGCCGACGCCGGCATGCCGCAGCGCTCAAGCAGTGCATGGACCTCCGACTCGATGTTTGCTCGCGGAACAATGCCGTGCACACCCAACGGCTCGCCGATGATCTCGCGGATTCTCATGCGAGGGTTAAGGGACCCCGCCGGATCTTGGAACACGATCTGCATCGACCGCCGGAGCTTGCGCAGATCGCCCGGCGACGCGGCCAGCACATCACGCGAACCGAACCGGACATCGCCCGTCACGGTGCCCACGGAGGGATGGATGAGCCGCAGCATCGCTCGGCCAACCGTCGTCTTTCCCGATCCAGACTCTCCGACAAGCCCGAGCGTTTGCGCCCTGCCGAGGTCGAAGCTGACGCCGTCGACGGCACGAACAGGGTGGGGCTCTCGCCCGAAGCTCACGCCGAGTTCGCGGACGGAAAGAAGGGCCTGCTGGTCATGGTCCATGGCCGCATGCTACCCGAGACAGGTTTCCCGCCGCGCTCGCCGTTGACCAGACGCGGCCGGGGGCTATTCTTGGCGTTGCCGGGCAGGTAGCTCAGTTGGTAGAGCACGGCATTGAAAATGCCGGTGTCGGCGGTTCAAGTCCGCCTCTGCCCATTGCTCCGCGTACACAACTCCGCGAGCGTCCACACTTCTACTCCGAGGTTGGCGTCATGCCTTCCCTGTCTTCGCGAGCTCCCGCAGTTTCACATCAGAAGCGTTTCACTCGATCTCGACTTTCTTCGTCCCGCTTTGGCCCCGTCCCGGACGGGATTTCGCTGGTTGTTTCAGTGTTGAACTTTCACTGACCGACTGGCTCGCCCCAGAGCACCAGATCGAGGAGAGCGTACCGATGGCTATTTGTTCAAAGCACGTGCTCGCGGCCTGCGCGGGCGGGATCGTTGGTGTCGGATCCGTTGCCGCCCAAGTGAGTGAGTGGACGGGTCCCGTGAGCGGCGACTGGCTCACGGCCGCCAACTGGTCGGCGGGCGTCCCCACCGGCACCGCACGAGTGCTCACCGGCTCGCCGATCCTGTCCGGCAGCACCCTTTTCAGCTCGCTCGAACTCGCCGGCGGTGCACAGGTGTCAGTCGGAACCGGCTCCAACATGACCATCACCGGTCCCATGTCGACAAACAACGGGCTGATCAGGCTCAACCCGAACAACTCGAGCTTCAACTCGGTGCTGCTCTTCCCGAACAGCACCATGTTCGACGGCAGCGGCGTCATCCAGCTCCTCACCAGCGGCGACAACTCGCAGCTTACCGGCGCGGGAATGCTCATCAACGGTGAGAACCACACGATCCGTGGCACAGGCCGCGTGGCGATCGACTTTGTCAACCAGGGCGTCATCGACGGCTCGCTCGGCAACGGCGGCATCGCCACACTCGAGATCCGCAGCGGCGGCGAGAACCAGGGCACGATGTCGGCCACAGAGTCGGCCGGCACCGCCGGCATCCTCGAGTTCGTCGGCGTCCCGATCCTCCAGACCGGCGCGGGCCAGCTCCTCGCCGACGGCGGTCAAGTCCAGTTCGAGAGCGGTACATCCATCACCGGCGGCAGCATCGAGACCACGAACAGCGGCTTCGCAGTCACGACCTCCGGCACCACCGGCTTCACAAACGTCACCAACAACGGCGACCTCTTCCTAAACCAGGGAACCTTCATCGCTGTCACCGGCAGCGGCTTCCAGAACAACGGCGTCACGACGCTCAACCCACAAAACGGCAGCTTCAACTCGATCGTCCGCTTCGATCAGACCGGCGCGCTCAGCGGCTCCGGCGAGCTCCGTCTCCTCACCGGCAACGACAACAGCCAGCTCACGACCGCCGCCGGCCAAACCATCAACCACGGCGGATCGCACACCGTCCGCGGCGTCGGCGAGATCAAGGCCGAGATGAACAACGCCGGCACGATCGCCGCCGACACATCCATCGCCCTCTCGGGCACCGATCTCGCGCTGCAGCTCAACGACAAGTCCAACACGGGCCTTCTCGAAGCCCGCACAGGCAGCCTGCTCAACATTGAGTCGATCACCATCGATCAGACGGGCGGCGGCGACATTGAGGCCAACGGCGGCACAGTCAATTTCTTCGGAACCTCCGCCGTCATCGGCGGCGACGTCTCAAGCTCCGCCGGCGGCGCCGTCGGCGTCAGGGCGAGCTCCGTGACAACCTTTGACAACGTCGACCTCGATG
>JBCBMF010000084.1:0-11866 GCA_039822905.1 Planctomycetota bacterium | reverse complement strand
CTGGCGGCGTCACCCACGTCTTCGGCCCATTTGTCAGTCTCGGATACCTCGGCATCGCCATGTGGCTCGCGCACTCAGGCGTACTGCGATGGCTCGTGCAATCGATCGCCGCCGCCGGCCGCATGGCGCTGACGAACTATCTCATGCAAACCATCCTCGTCGCTGCCCTCGCCCAGCACTGGGGCCTCGGCTGGTTCGGCGATGTCACGCGCCTGGAGATGTTCTGGATCGTGCTCGCCGTGTACGCACTCCAACTCATCGTCAGCCCCATCTGGCTCAACGCCGTCGGCATGGGCCCGTTCGAGTACGCCTGGCGCTGCGGCACCTACCTGCGACTGCCCGGCTCCAAGCCGAAGCCGAAGCCCGAGACCGAACCGGCCAAGACCTAGACTGGCCGCGTGAGCCTCGTCTGCGTGCCCATCATGGTCGACGACCCCGCCGCCGCGCTCGCCGACGCGCAGTCGGCCAAGGACGCCGGCGCCGACATCGTCGAGCTGCGCATCGACAGCTACTTCGATCCATCCGACGAAGAGTCCGAACAGTCGCTCCGCGTCGAGCACATCCGGGGCCTCATCGCCGACGCGCCGCTGCCGGTGATCCTGACGTGCCGAAGCGCCGCGGAAGGCGGCGACTACGAGGCCGACGACCTCTCCCGCGTCGAACTGCTCGAAGCGATCCTGAACGACGCCGAGCACCCGCCGGCGTACCTCGACTTTGAACTCGCCTCGTACCAACCCTCACCCGAAATCCGCGGCCGCATCGATGCGTGCCTCGGTGCAGCGTCATCACAGAGCGAGCCGCGCACCCGGCTGATCCTCTCGATGCACGACTTCGACCAGCGGCCCAGCGACCTGATGCGCCGCCTCGCGGGCGCCTGGGCCGAGCCCGCCGCGAGCGTGGTGAAGTTCGCCTACCGCTGCCGGAGCATCCGCGACAACCTCGAGATCTTCGAGATCCTGCGCGATGCCCCCAAGCCCACGATCGGGCTCGGCATGGGCGAGTTCGGCCTGATGAGCCGCGTGCTCGCGCCAAAGTTCAACGGCTTCCTGACCTTCGCCAGCCTGCGCGACTCCGCCGCGACCGCCCCCGGCCAGCCCACCATCTCCGACCTGCTCGGCATGTACCGCATCCGCTCGATCACCAAAGACACCAGGGTCTACGGCGTCATCGGCTGGCCCGTCACCCAGTCCATGTCACCCCTGATCCACAACGCCGGCTTCGAAGCGCGCGGGTGGGACGGGGTGTACCTGCCGATGCCGGTGCCGGACAGCGATGAGGCGTTCAAGGCGACGATTGATGTGCTCGCAGACGCGAGACGACTCCTGTTCGCCGGGGCGAGCGTCACGATACCGCACAAGCAAAGAGTGTTCCAGAGTTTCCCTTCGCTGATCACACAGATGTCCAATCAGGCTGAAGAGATCGGCGCGGGAAACACGCTGCAGCTTGAGCCGATTGGCGAAGACCTTCCCGCCGCAGCACTCGTGACGAACACGGACAGTGAGGCGGTTCGACAGCTTCTCGTCGAGTTGAACGAAGACCCGCCGCGATGCCGGGTCGCAGTGTTTGGTGCTGGGGGTGTTGCGAAAGCCGTCGCCTACGCCGGGTACGCGCTCGGTGCGCAAGTCACGGTGTTCGGTCGCAACGCCGAACGTGCGGCGAAGTTCGTGCAAGAACTGCAGACTCTGGACCGGCCTTGGGATTCTCCTGCCCATCCGATCTTCGGCGATCGCATCGAACTCGGATCGCTCGATAGTTTGGCGGAGAGTCGCCATCACGTTTACATCAACTGCACCCCCGTCGGCATGACCGGCGGCCCCGACCCCGAGGGCCTCTCCATCCCCGTCCACGACCTCGCCGGCAAACTCCCGCCCGAGACCGTCTTCTTCGACACCGTCTACAACCCCATCGAGACCCCCATGCTCAAGGCCGCCCGCGAGCACGGCTTCCGCACCATCGACGGCGTCGAGATGTTCGTCCGCCAGGCCGCGGCCCAGTCCGAACTCTGGACCGGCGAGCAGGCGCCGATGCAGCTCTTTGATCGCCTCGTCAGAGAACGACTGGGCGGGGATTGACTGCCTTTCTGGTGGGACAGGCGTCTCGCCTGTCTCGGGCACGGGTACAACTGTGGAGCAGACGGGCGTGACGCCCGTGCCACCGAGGAGAGGGAGGGGCAGAGGTACGCATGGACCCCGTCGTCGACGATGCCGTCTGTCTCCGCCAGTGGGACTACTCCGAGACCTCGCAGACCGCCGTGCTCTTCACACGGAAGCTCGGCATCGTCCGCGTGCTCGGCAAAGGCACCAAACGCAACGACCCACGCTTCAGCGGCGGCCTCGAGGTCGGCACCCTCGGCGAGGCCATCGTCCACCCCAAAGAAACCGGCCTGGCGATCCTCGCCGGCTGGGACCTGCGCCGAACGTACCGAGGCACCCGCCGCTCGCTGGAAAGTCACTACGCCGCCATGTTCGCGCTCGACGTGCCCCGGCACCTGCTCAGCGAGGACGAGCCGCACGTCGAAGCCTTTGAAGGTTTGGTCGCGGTCTTGGACGAGCTGGACCGCGACGACTGGCGGCCTGCGGTTGCCGCATGGCTCTGGCGGCTGCTCGATCTTGCCGGGTACCGCCCGGATATGGGTGCCACGGCGACCGACGTCGGCTTCTCACCCGAACGCGGGGGGCTCGTCGCGCTCGATGACCGCGACAGTGGTGCGGTCGTCTGGGCGGTGCAGCCGTCGACGGTCCGGGCGCTCCGGGCCGTCGCGTCCGGCGAGCGTGCCGATGCGATCGACGCAGAGCGGGTGGCCCGGCTTCTGGGGTGGTACGTCCGCGAACTCGCCGGCCGGGAGCCGCCAACGATGGCTCCGCTGCTGGGTCGGCACGACCCGTCGCGGGTGCTGCGGTCATAAACGCGGCTTGCCCAGATGTGAAAATAGGAAATCCTGTTGACACATCAAGTTGCCTCTGCGGGTCGTCGATCTCCCTCGCTGCGGCACGGATTGAAAGAACGCGTACGACCACGGATGGGTCATGGATCACGAACTTCTCGAAGAGGTGTTGAGTTGCCCGACGCTGCCATCGCTCCCGGCGGTGGCTGTGGAAGTGATCGAGCTCACGCGCGATCCCGAGGTCAAGCTCGACCAGCTCGCTGCCACGATTCAGAACGATCAGGGGCTGTCCTCGAAGGTGCTGCGCACGGTCAACTCGAGCTACTACGGCCTGCGCCAGAAGTGCTCGACGATCCGGCAAGCGCTCGTCGTGCTCGGGCTGTCGGCCGTAAAGAGCCTCGCGCTCGGGTTCTCGCTCGTGTCGAGCGTCAAGCGCAACGGCGACGACTTCGACTACGACACGTACTGGAGACGAGGGCTGTTCACCGCGATCTCCGCGCGGTCGGTCGCAAAGGCCGCCGGATGTCCGTTCGAGGACGAGGCGTTCCTGGCCGGTTTGCTGCAAGACATCGGTATGGTCGCGCTGTACGAGTCGCTCGGCCCGCGCTAC
This sequence comes from Planctomycetota bacterium, assembly GCA_039822905.1. GTDB lineage: Bacteria > Planctomycetota > Phycisphaerae > Phycisphaerales > UBA1924 > JANQQZ01. The sequence continues at coordinate 8,372 of JBCBMF010000084.1, read as the reverse complement.
GCCAAGATCCTTGAGCAGACCGGCGGCGACCACGGCAAGCTCTGCCGGTTCGAGATCGCCGATCTCGAACTCCAGCACCCCGACCTCGGCGCGATGATGGCGCAGCGGTGGAAGCTGCCCGAAGAGCTGGTGTTGCCGGTGAAGTACCACGAACGCCCGAGCGCCGGCCCCGTCGGCGCGGTGGGAGACCTCGTCCGCTCGGTCGGTGTCGGCGGCATCCTCGCCGACGCCCTGCTCGCCGAAGAGCCGCTGCCGTCGCTGCGTCGGTACCGCGAGAAGGCCAAGAGCTGGTTCAAAATCGACGAAGAAACGGCCGACCAGATCCTCCGCGAAGTCACCGACGCAACCAAGGAAATGGCCTCGCTGTTCGACATCGACGCGGGCGAGGTCCGCGACGCCGATAAGCTGCTGTCGTCGGCACGCGACCGCGCCGTCGAGCTGGCGATCGAGAGCCCCGTCGTGCCCGAGAGCGACGAGGGGCTCGATGCGCTGCTGCTCGATTCGCCCCGGTACGACCCGGTGACGGGCCTGATCAACGAAGACGCGATCCAGAAAATCTACAACTCGTTCTTCGATGACGCGGTGGCGGCCGAGGAACCCATCAGCCTTATCCGGGTCGTCGTCGAGCGACTCCCCGGCGAGGCGACGATGTCCACCACCGAGTCAAAGAAGCTCGTCGTCGCGGCGGCCACGCTGCTCCGCAAGCACTTCGAGCACGCCGGCGCGGTCATCGGCAGGATCGGCCCGATGTCGTTCGTGGTTGCGACGCGCACCAACCGGACGTCGGCGACGAAGTCGGCCGACGCGTTCCGCAAGGAGTTCGGCTCGGCCGCCACAGAGTGGTCTGCGCCGGCGAAGGCCACCGCGGGCGTTGCCACACGAGACTCGGAGACCGCCGGCACGTACCAGCGCCCGACGATCCTCTACGCGGCATCAGCACAGGCTCTCAAGGCGGCGCTCTCGAACGGCGGCGACTGCGTGAAGTTCTTCACGCCCCGGAAGGCGGCCTGAGCGTCCCGATCGTGGTCGGGCGGATCCCACCGTCGACGAGAACCCGCCGGACCGAGTCGACCGTGACGCTGCGGATGCGTTCGAGCTCGTCGTCGAGCGAGCGGTACTCGCCGAGGAGCGACCACGTCCGGCCGACCCGCTGCATGGTGTCGTTGGGCCTCTCGCCGCTCACCGTGAACGATGTCGCAAACCGCGAACGGATCCGGGCAAGGTCGTGCTCCGTCACACTCTCGGCGAGCCGAGCAGCCTCATCGACGATGATCGATTCGATCTTGTCCAGCTGATCCGCGTCGCCGCTGGCGTACAGGTAGAACTCGCCCGACCCGTCGTTGGGCTGATACCCGGCCTGGGCTTCCTCGGCGATGCCGGGCTCGATCAAGGACCAGTGAAACCGGCTGTTGTCATTTGCCCCCAACACCTGCGCTGCGAGCGTGGCCGCGTAGCGGTCCTCTGACTGCGCAGAAGGTCCCGGCGCGATCGCAAGCAAGTATCCGCGATCGAACCGCTCGTCGGTCAGCTCGAGCCGCTCGGTCTGCGGCTGCGGCGGCATGCGCTGTAATTCGCCGCCCGCGTTCGGCCAATCCCCGCAGAGCGACTCGATCCGCGCACACGCGGCATCAAAGTCAACGTGCCCGGCGAGCGCGACCGTTGTCGCGTTCGGCGTGTAGCGACTGGCGAAATAGCCCGCCATGCTGTCGCGGTCCATCGCCCGGATCGTGTCCGCCGTGCCAAGCACGCGGTGGCCGAGCGGGTGAGAGCCGTAGTACCGCTCGCTCACCTGCTCGTACAGGACCCAGAACGGGTTGTCGGCGTACATCGCGATCTCTTCGAGGATCACGCCCCGCTCGGTCTGAAAGTCGGAGTCGCGCAGCGCGGGCCGCATCATGCGGGCGGTGTGATCGACCGCGTCATCCAGCCGATCCGCGGTGACAGACGCGTAGAAGCACGTGACCTCGTGGGAGGTGTACGCGTTGTTGCGAGCGCCCATCTCGTCGTAGATCCGGTTGATGTCGTCGGCGGAGAGGTCATCGGTCCCCTTGAACATCATGTGCTCAAGAAAGTGCGAGACACCCATCAGGCTCGACGGCTCGTCGCGAGCGCCGGTCTTGACAAAGAAGCCCACCGCGGCGGAGTGTGCCGAAGTGTCCGGCTCGGCGACAACGGTGAGGCCGTTCGACAAGGTATGGCTGCGAAAAGTGCTCACATCTCGGCTCCTTGGTGCGTCTCTGCGCGGTCCTCCGCCTGCATGATCGCGTCAACGATCGCCGCTGTCGCGGCCGCGGGATCGGGTGATGAGCACACCGCGTTCGAGATCGCGACGCCCCGGCATCCCATCCCCGCCAACTCCTGTGCGCGCGACGCGTCGACCCCGCCGATCGCGAGGTGCGGCACGCCGGCGAGCGTCGCGTCGGCGAGTATGTCCCTCAGCAGCGAAGGACCGGCGACCGTGGGATTCGCTTTGGTGGTCGTGCCATACATCGCACCGACGCCGATCACATCCGCCCCCGCCTCGACGGCATCCCGGGCCTGCTCGGTCGTCGAGCACGAGACGCCGATCGAAACCCGCTCGCCGACGATGCGTCGGACATCCGCCGGCGCAAGATCGCTCTGCCCGACGTGGACGCCGTCTGCTTGAACGAGCGCCGCGATCGCGGGGTGATCGTTCACGACAACGGCGACCCCGCCTGGTCGTGCAAGATCAATGAGGACCCGCGCACGTTCGACCAGCTCGCGGTCGCCGAGCGACTTCTCCCGCAGTTGCAGACACGCAGCCCCGCCTTCGATGGCCCCGGCGGCAACATCCTGCCAGGAATGGTGCGTGCAGAGCGACTCGGTGATCAGGACGCACACCGGCCAATCGACGCTCGGCCTCGACAGCGCGCCGAGCAGCAGCCGCTCGGCTGTGTACGCGTCGTACCGCAGCCGCTCGATCACGGCGGCCTGACTCGGCGCATCGAGCTTCAGGGTCTCTTCGATGACGCGGAGCGCCTCGGTCAGCCGGCTGCCCGCGGCGGACGCGATCTCCAGCACCGAATCGCGCGAGTGCAGATCCGCCGCCGAGTTCGCGACCCCGGCGTCCTGGGCGGTATCGCGCGCCGCGGTGCGCACAGACCGCGGCATCCCCGCGTCGGAGAGCGTGCGATCGATTGCCTGTCGAAGCGACTTGAAACGTCCGGCGAGCGGCCCGTCGTCAAGAACAAACCTCGCGATATCCTCGGCCGTCCGGGCGGCCTCGGATGCGCGGTTGCAGTTGGCGTCGAGCATGCGGCGTGCGTCGCGGGTCATCGCCGGATCCTAGCGGCGTGCTGGCCTTTTCCGGCGGAGCGTGCGACAATGCGGCGATGGCGCAGCCGTACGACCTCGAGCCGATCGACGAAACCCCGGCAGCGCCGGCGGGGGTCATCGTCCGCTCCTCGCCCGAAGAGGCGCTCGAAGCCGCGGCCACCGATCTCTTTCTGCACGCGATGAACTGCGTGCGAGCGTTCGGCGACTTCAGCCTCGCGCTGTCCGGCGGTCGGACGCCCGTGCGGCTCTACCAGATGCTCATGCTCGACCCGCAGTACAGGGCGTTCCCGTGGAGCCGGACGCATCTGTGGGTCACGGGCGAAGCGGTCACCGGGCCAGCGCGCGGGTCGGCGAGCACGCTGCTGCGGGAGCTGATCGCGCAGCACTCCGGGCTGCCGAGCGAGCAGTTCCACCCGGTCAAACCCGACGCGGGCGTGAACGCCTACGCCAAGGAACTCCGCGACACGCTCGGGTGGCGCGAGCGAGGGCACGACCGGCTCGACTACGTGCTGCTCGGCGTGGGCGAGTCCGGTTCGACCGCTGGACTCTCTCGGCACACCGATGTCGATCCCGAGCGACTGTTTCACGCGGCCGGCGAGCCGGGGTCGGAGTGGCACTCGCTCGGCGTGCGCGCGATCAACGGCGCACGCTTTGTCGCGGTCCTCGCCGTCGGCACCGAGAAGCACCAGCCCGTCAAGCCGGCCATCCATCGCAACGGTGACCAGACTCCATCGCGGCCGATCGACCACATTCAACCCGTCGGCGGTGAGCTGCGGTGGTATTTGGATAAGGCCGCGTTCAGCGGGGAGGCGTCGGCATGATCGCGCCCAACGACCGCGTGACGTTCGCGGTCCGCTACGAAGACGAAGCGGTCGCCGTCGTCGAGAAGCCGCCGGGCCTTGTGACGACCCCCGGCAAGGGGCACGATGATGACTCGCTGCTCAACGGCTTGTTCGCTCGGTTCGGCAAGCAGCTCAGGCAGCTCGGCGCGGCACGCGACCACGGGCTGCTCCAGCGCCTCGACCGCGAAGCGAGCGGCCTGCTCGTCGTGGCGCTCACGCCCGCGAGCTGGGATGTCCTCCGCGAGCAGTTCGCGAAGCGCACCATCCGCAAGTACTACTGGGCTGTTGCCCGGCGTGCACCGAACCAGCCGTCCGGCGTGATCCGCAAGCCGCTGGAAGAGTTCATCGCGCAGCGCGAGGACATCTGGATCGAAGACCCGCGTCGCAGAAAGTTCGCGAAGATCAAGCTCGCGAAGGTGTCGGCCCGCGGCAAGCCGGCGATGACCGCCTACCGGACGCTCGCGTCGAGCCAGTCCGGCGCGACAATCGAGTGCCGAACGCTCACGGGGCGGCTCCACCAGGTCCGAGTGCACCTCGATTCCATCGGTTGCTCGATCCTCGGCGACCGGTTCTACGGCCCCGTCGCGTCACGCCGAGCGACAACCAGGCTCAGCCTGCACGCCCACCGCATCGTGACGGATCATCCAGCGACCGGCGAGCGGCTCGACGTCCGAACCAAGTGCCCGCGCGATCTTCGGCGAGCCGCGACCCGTTTGGGCCTGCCCCCGCCCGGAGTGTTCAGCGCCGACGGCCCTCCGGCCGAGACCGAGACGTCAGCGTCCTCGTCAGCCGAGCGCTGACATCAGGCACGACGCGATGTGATCGGCGAGCGGCAGGCCCCGCTCGTTCAGCACCAGCCGTTCCGTGTCATCCATAAGCCAGCCGTTGGACCGAGCGGCATCGATCTCGCTTCGCAGCGTCTCGTGCGCACCGAGGGCCTCGGCGTGCGCGAAGCAGCGATCGATGTCGATCCCCTCGCTCAGCCTGATCCCCGTCATGATGATCTCGGCGAGCGCCCGCGACGCGTCCGGCGACTCGTGATCAACCATGGGCGCGAAGCCGTCGTCGCTGAAGTCCAGATAGTCCGTGAGCCGGGGGATGATCTTGTAGCGGTGCCCGCCCACGTGTGCGCTCGCCGATGGCCCGGCGGCGATCCACTGCTCCTGCCGCCAGTACGCAAGGTTGTGCCGACACTCCCCGCCGGGCCTCGCGAAGTTGCTGACCTCGTATGCCTCGAACCCGCGAGCCAGGCATCGCTCGCGGACCAGCCAGAACATCTCGAGCTCGGTGTCCTCGTCGGCCGGCGTGAAGTCGCCGCGTTCCATTCGGAAGGTCATCGCGGTCAGCGGCTCGTAGGTCAGGTTGTACGCGGAGACATGATCGATCGGCAGGCTCAGAGCCGTGTCGAGGTCCGCCGCAACGTCCGATTCGGTTTGTCCCGGAATGGCGTAGATCAGATCGACCGAGCGGTGGGGAATCCCCGCGGCGTTCGCGAGCTCGACAGACCGGCCGACGCTGTCGGGGTCGTGGTGGCGTTCGAGGGTGCGGAGGTGTTCGGTGTTGAAGGTCTGCGCACCGATGCTGATCCGGTTGACCCCGCCCGCGACGAGGATGTCGAACAGCTCGGGCCGCGCGGTCTCGGGGTTGCACTCGACGGTGAACTCGCCCCGCCCCGACGTGATCATCGAGAGGTCGAACAGGCCTGAGAGCCCGTCGAGAAGCCGACGCCAGAGCTCGTCGACGAGAAGGGTTGGCGTCCCGCCGCCGACAAAGACCGTGCGGAGTGGCTGCCCACCCGCCAGCGGCGCGACCGCTCGCAACTCGTCGAGCAAGCGATCGACGAACACCCCCTGCCGGTCCTGTGTGTCGACGAAGCTGTAGAAATCGCAGTAGTGGCACTTGTGGAAGCAGAAGGGGACATGGATGTACAGAGACCGCGCCGGCTCCGCGCCGCTGGTGAGAACCGATTCCACGACCTGTCGGCCCGACGCCGCCGGTCGTTGCCGAAGGATGGAGAGGGCGGTATCGTCGTCGTCCATGGAGAGGTCCGGGCCCGGCGAGAATCCGGGGCAGCGGTTTCCGGGCACGCACCCACGCAGCGAGGTACCCGCCCGTGAACGCTACGCTTCTCGTCATCCGCGCGGACGGCCAGTCCCAAGAGATCACGATCCGCCAGGATCGGGTGATCGTCGGCCGCGACCGCTCGGCTCATCTCCGTGTGCCCTCGAGGAGCGTATCGCGGCAGCACTGCGAGTTCGTGAGCGAGGACGGGGCCGTGGTGCTGCGCGATCTCGGCTCGAGCAACGGCACCTTTGTGAACCGCGAGCGCGTGCAGGAGGCCGAGCTGAACCCCGGCGACCTGGTGTCCATCGGGCCTGCGGTGTTCGCCTTCCGCGTTGACGGCGAGCCCTCGGACCTCGATCCGGCCGACGCCCACGCACGGGGCTCGGTCGAGCTCGCGGACGACGCCGAGCCCAAAAAGACGTATCCCGGCGGTGCCGCGGCCGCCGCTGCGGCCCTCGCCGGTGGCGCCCGCAGCGGCGATGCAGACGATTCTGACCTCGCGATGGATGCCCTCGCAGGCGACGCAGACGACTCGAGCGTGCTGGACTTCGACTTCGATCTCGGTGATGACGACGACGAAGACGATCAACCAGACCTCTAGCGGTGACCAAGCGGTCCGCCTCGCGTCATCAAGGTTGACCAGCGAAGAGTCGTCTTCTTCATGCAGATTTCTTCGACGAGCTGCCGCTCGGTCCGGCCGGCACGCGGATCGCGGTCTGGCACGACTTGCAGCGAACGGTCTTGCCGCGAGCGCTCTGCGGTACCGCGAGCAGCTTCTTGCACGTCAGATTCGGGCACATGATCTGGACATTGTCCGCCATAGCTGCGCGTCGCCTCCAGCCAGGTCATCGGTCCAGATCGAGGGTCAGGTTAGCGTGATTTTCGTCTCCGGCAGCTTCGAGTTCTGGGACCAGACCTGACTGAGCGGCCTGGCCCGGAAACAATGCCCGGTGAGCCGACACACCACAGATCCGCGATCAACGGCCGTCGTCGGCCTCCAGTGGGGCGACGAGGGCAAGGGCAAGATCGTCGACCTGCTCGCCGGCGAGCACGATGTCGTGGTCCGATACAACGGCGGGGCCAACGCGGGGCACTCGGTTGTCGTCGGCGGCGAGCGCTTCGCCCTGCACCTGATGCCCTCGGGCGTGCTCAGCCCGGGCGTGCGGTCCGTCATCGCCAACGGAGTGGTGCTCGACCCGGAGCAGCTCTTCACCGAGATCGAGGCACTCGAGAGCCGGGGCGTCAAGCTCGGCCCGCTGTTTGTCTCCGATCGTGCACACGTCGTGATGCCCTACCACAAGGCCGAGGACCAGGTCCGCGAGGCGATCCTCTCCGGCGGTATCGGCGGGGCATCGATCGGCACGACCGGCCGAGGCATCGGGCCGGCTTACGCCGAAAAGGTCCAGCGTGGGGCGGCCGTCCGCGTCGGCGACCTGCAAAGGCCCGACGTCCTCGCCGCCCGGGTGCGGACCGCGATCGAGATGAAGCGGCACCTGTTCGAGGCGCACGCGGCCAGCGTCCCGCGCGAGTCGTGGGATGCCGACGCAATCGTCGAGCAAGCCGCCTCATGGGGTGCGAGGCTGTCGCCCTCCATCGCCGACACCCGCCGTCTGCTGCGTGACGCGATCGACGCCGGCGAACGCGTGCTGTTCGAGGGCGCGAACGCGACGCTGCTCGACATCGACCACGGCACGTTCCCGTTCGTCACGAGTTCCGCCCCCAGCGTGCTCGGCATCGGCACGGGCACAGGATTGCCGCCGCGATCGATCGGCCGCGTCGTGGGCATCGCCAAGGCCTACCAGACCCGCGTCGGCGCCGGCCCCATGCCCACCGAGCTGCTGGACGCCACGGGCGATGCGATCCGCGAGAAGGGCCGCGAGTTCGGCACAACGACCGGCAGGCCCCGCCGCTGCGGCTGGCTCGACCTAGTCGCGCTGCGCTACGCCGTCGAGATCAACGACGTCGACGAGATCGCGCTCATGCTGCTCGACGTGCTCGCTGGGCTCGACGAGCTCAAGCTCTGCACCGCGTACCGGGTCGACGGCGTTGAGACCGATGTCTTCGACCCCGACGCATCAGCGCTCGCGCAGGCCGAGCCCGTGTATACGACGCTCGAAGGCTTCGCCGAGGACGTGACGCAGGCGCGCAGCACTGACGATCTGCCGGCGA
>JBCBMF010000083.1:0-11897 GCA_039822905.1 Planctomycetota bacterium | reverse complement strand
AGGAGGCAGGCGCAGCGTTCCTTGTCGGCCCGTTCGCGGAGGTCTTCGAGGACCTTGCGTGTCGCGCCCTTGAGCAGGTCGGTGGTGAGGTTGAGCCCGTGCATGTCGAGGTCCTGCCGGGCGAACCGGGGGAGATCGGTGAGCGCGAGCTTTGGCTTGCCGCGGGTTGGTGCGAGCATGGGCCGGAGCGAGGCGGCGTGGAGGGTGAGCAACATCGCGGGCAGGATATCCGCCGGGTTCGGAGCCGTCTGCCGAGCCGCCCGCTCGGCTCCGCTTCTGGCCGCTAGCATGGGCGAATCGCAGCATTGCTTGATCTACGCGATTGGAGAACCGCCATGGGAGTGCCGACCGACCGCCGCTACAGCGAGAGCCACGAGTGGCACCTGCCGGATGGGGATCTGATCGTGATCGGGATTACGCAGTTCGCCGTCGACCAACTGACCGACGTGACGTTCGCCGAAATGAAGCCCGAGGGCACCGAGGTCGCGGCGGGCGAGGAGATCGGCGAGGTCGAGAGCGTCAAGACCTCGAGCGATATCTACTCGGGCGTGGCGGGCGAGATCGTCGAGGTGAACCCGAAGATCGACGAGGACCCAGGCATCCTCAACCGGGATCCCTTTAACGAGGGCTGGCTCGTGAAGATCCGGCCCGAGGATCCGTCGGCGATTGAATCGCTTATGGATGCCGCGACGTACGACGGCAAGACGGGCTGAGCGTCATCGCCTGTCTCCGATCGATACCGAGGGGCTCGAAGCGAACCGCATGATCCGCTGCGCCGGTGTGACTAAGTCGTACGACCTCGGCACACGCCGGGTGCAAGCGCTGCGCGGCGTCGATCTGGAGATCGATCGGCCGGGGTTCTTCTCGATTATGGGGCGATCGGGGTCGGGCAAGAGCACGCTGCTGCACTTGCTCGCGGCGCTGGATCGGCCCGATGCCGGCTCGATCGAGGTGTCTGGGCAGTCGATTCACGACCTGGACGAGCGGGCGGCGACCGAGTTTCGCGGCAGGGCGATCGGGATCGTGTTCCAGCAGTTCAACCTGATCGCGACGCTTTCGGCGCGTGAGAACGTGGAGCTGCCGGGCGAGCTGCTGGGCGAGGATCTTTCGAAGCTGCGGGCGCGGAGCCAGGAGCTGCTTGATCGGCTGGGCTTGGCGGATCGGATGGGGCATCGGCCCCAGGCGCTCTCGGGCGGCGAGCAGCAGCGGGTGGCGATCGCTCGGGCGCTCTTGTTCAAGCCGCCGGTGATCTTCGCCGACGAGCCGACGGGGAACCTTGATTCTGCAAGCAGCGAGAAGCTGTGGTCGCTCTTGGAAGAAATCGCGAAGGACGAGCAGATCACCGTGGTAATGGTGACGCACGAGCCCTCGGCGGCGGTGCACTGCGAGCGCGTGATCGTGCTCGCGGACGGCCGGGTCGTGGGCGGATTTGATGTGGAGGATGCCGATGCGGCCGGCGTGGCGGCTCGCTATTCGGAACTTGCGGGCTAGACCCAAGCGCACGGCGCTCCTGGTCTCCGCTGTCGCGTTGTCAGCGCTGCTCATCGCGGCGGTGTCGACGGCGATGACGTCGATCCAGGGATCGCTCAGCGACCGCATCCTCTCGCAGATCGGCAACGCGGACGTGATCGTGCAGGGACGCGGCTCGGGGCTCACGATCGACGAGTCGTGGCTCGAACAGGCGGCGGCGTGGGAGGGCGTCGAGTCGGCGATCGGCCGGACCGAGGCATCGATGCCGCTGCGTGCGACGGTTGAGCTCGCTCGGCCGATCGACGAGGATGATCCCGAAGGCCCCCACCGCGTTCGGCGGACGCAGACGATGGTCAATGCGGTTGGCAACGGCATCGATCCGGTTGGTGAGCTCGAGCTGCGACCGCTGCCGATCGTTGTGGGTCGGCTGCCGACGGGTCCTGGCGAGATCGCGATCGATCAGCTGCTCGCGGATCGGCTGGCGGGCCGGCAGGGCAATGCGGGCGCATTGGGCGGCGCAATCCAGGTGCGCGATGTGCTGCTCGATGATTCGGACGACAACGGCGGCGAGCCGGTTGACGCGATGCGAGCCGCGGTGATCAACGAGGCGGTGACGGTCGGCGTGGGTGACGAGATCGAGTTTCTGAGTGGTTTCCTGCTGCGGCGTGAGACGCCGCTCACGGTTGTCGGCATCGTCGAATCGCCCCCGCTGGGCGGCCGGCCGCTGGCGTACCTGGAGCGGTCGGTGCTGGCCGAGCTTTCGGGCAAACCCGGTCGGATCGCTCAGGTCGATGTTGTGCTGGATCGCGGTGTGGATCCGGAGGCGTTCGCGGAAGCGCGGCGGGCCGAGCTGACCCCGGAGCAGGCGCTCGCGGTGCTTATCCAGACCACGGCGAAGGTCACGGCTGGCTTCGATCAGAACATGCAGTCGGGGCGGATCGGCATGATCTTCGGATCGATGCTGTCGTTTCTTGCCGCGTCGTTCATCATCATGACCGGGCTGACCGTTGATGTGGCGGAGCGGCAGCGCGACCTCGCGGTCTTGCGGTGCATCGGCGGCGCGCGCGGGCAGCTGGCGGCGAGCCAGCTCGCGGTGGGCGTGCTGATCGGGGCTGTCGGGGCGTTGATCGGCGTGCCGCTCGGGCTCGCCGGGTGCGCGGGGCTGTTCTGGTTCTTTGATGACGTGCTGCAGAGCGAGTTGCAGCTCGCCTGGTGGCCCGTGTCGCTTGCCGCGGGCGGCTCGGTCGTGAGTGGGCTTCTGGGCGCCGTCTGGCCGGCCTGGAAGGCGTCGGCGACCAGCCCGCTGCGAGCGCTGGCGTCGCGGGCATCGCCCATATTGGGACGCTCGATCGCGATGGCACTGGTGTTGGGCGTGGCCGGGCTGGTCACGCAATGGCTGACGATCGATTCCCCGGACGACGGCGAGACGATTTTCTGGGCGTACTTCCTGCTGGGTCTGCCCGCGATGTTCCTGGGCTATTTCGTGCTCGGAGTGCCGATGGTGCTCACGGTGGTGCGGACGTTCGGACCGGTCATCAGCCGTGCCCTGGGCCTGCCGAAGCGGCTGCTTGAGCGCACGGTGCAGCAGACGCCGTTCAGGTTCGGCTTCACCGCGGGCGCGATGATGACCGGGCTCTCGCTGATGGTGGCGATCTGGTCGCACGGCGGCGCGGTCATGCGCGACTTCCTCGGCGCGTTCGAGTTCCCCGACGCGTTCGTATCGGGCGTTGCGCTCACCCCCGAGGCCCAGGAGAAGCTGGAATCGCTCGACTTTGTGACAGGCACCACCGCAATCACGCTGGTGCCGATCGAGCACTCGACGTTCGGCGTCAGCGGCGTGACGAAGTATCAGTCGACCTTCATCGCGTTCGAGCCCGAGCCGTTCTTCGAGCTCGCGGAGCTCCAATGGATCGAGGGCTCGGAAGAGACCGCCTTGCCCCGGTTGCTCGAGGGGGACTCGATCATCGTTGCTCGCGAGTTCCGCACCGCAAAGGGGCTCGGGGTCGGCGACACCTTCACGTGCAGCCAGAACGACATCGAGCACACGTTCGAGATTGTGGGCGTTGTGACCAGCCCAGGGCTCGACATCGTGAGCAAGTTCTTCAACATCGGCGAGGAGTACACGCAGCAGGCGATTCATGCGGTGTTTGGCTCGCGCGACGACATGAAGGCGAAATTCGGCACAGACGCGATCAATCTCATCCAGGTGGAACTGGCGGACGACATCGACGATGATTTCGCCATCGATACCATCCGACGGGAGCTGTTCCCGTACGGCATCCTCGACGCCGGCAGCGGGCGTGCGATCCAGCAGGAACTGCTGACCGTGTTCGGGGGCGCGCTTGGTGCATTCAGCGTCGTCGCGGTCTGCGCGATGATCGTCGCGTGCTTTGGCGTTGCGAATCTGATCTACGCGGGCATCGATGCCCGGCGGTTCGAGTTCGGCGTCCTCCGTGCCGTCGGTGCCCGCCAGGGTCTACTGCTTCGTCTTGTCATCGGCGAGGCACTTGTGATCGCGCTGGCCGCGATCGTGCTCGGCACGTGCATGGGCCTGCAGGCCGCGTGGGCGGGGCGGAAGATCAACGAGACGCTGATCGGGCTCGAGCTGAACCTGCTGATTCCGGTGGGAGGCCTCGCGATTGGGTGGTCATCGGTCGTGATCATCACGCTGCTGGCGGCGTTGCCGGCCGGACTCGGGATCATGCGTGCGAAATCACGTGAGCTTCTGGCCACCCGGTGATAAACCTGTATCGGGCCTGTACAGGGGCATTTGCACTGGCGGACGCGGGCATTGATGTCCCTGAGGATCAGATCAGCCGAAAACGCGTGGCAGGCCGAGCTGGCGACGGATGACCGACAGCTGCCCGCCGTGGAATCCCTCGTGCCAGGCGATTGACGTCATCAGCTTCGCGCGGGTGTCACCGAACTGCGCGAGCGGGCCTTCGACGGGCGCGATGATCTCGGCGGGTGAGAGGCCTTTGAAGTAATCAACGAGCTTCGCACGCACGGCGTGCATCTTCTCGATGAGCTCGGCTTGTGGCGGGTAGTCGGTAAGCGTCTCGGAGATCGTTGCACCCCCGCCGAAGAGCTTCTGCTCCGCTTCCGACAGCGTGTGCGCATCGCCCGCGAGCATGTTGAGTGTGGTGTCGTCGGTGAAGGTGATGTGGCCGACGATGTACGCGGCATGGCTGCCGTCGGCAGTGAATCGCTTAACGAACGCGTCGCCCTCGAATCCGGCGAGGAAGCCGGTCGTTGCCTGACGCGAGAAATCCATCAGGAAGAGGCCTGTGTCGAGAAGAGGGCGATCGGACATGGTGGTCCTCCAAAGGGTGTGGGCTCAGGGTATCACACGGGTTGTTGGGCTGATGAGGCCGTACACTTTCAGCGGAAGGGCTGATCTATGGCGGGACAGGCGAAAGGGGCGGGCACGTGGAGCGTCGGCGCCATTGTTGTGGTGGTCGTGATCGTCGGCATGAAGCTGCTCGGCGGGCCCGATCTGACGGGGCTGCTCACTGGCAGCGGTGACCGCGGCCAGACGACGCAGACCGGGCAAACCGCATCGACGCCCGATCGTCAGCGTGAGACGCCGCGGGACAAGACGGAGACCGCGACCGGTACGACCACGTCGGATGAATCGGCCATCCGTGCCCTGATCGACAGCCGGACCTCGGGCGAGATGGTGGAACTCGAAGCCGAGATCGTCAAGCTGCTGCCGGATGACAACGAGGGGTCGCGGCACCAGCTCTTTCTGCTCGCGCTCGAGACGGGCGGCACCGTGCTCGTATCGCACAACATCGACCTCGCGCCGTATGTGCCTGTCGAAGAGGGTGATCGCGTGCTGGTCTACGGCCAGTACGAGTGGAACGAGAAGGGCGGCGTGCTGCACTGGACACACCACGACCCGAAGAAGTGGCGCGAAGGCGGCTGGATCGAGCACGAGGGTGTGAAGTACGAATGAGCCGGTTCAGCGTCGAGAGCCCGTTTGTGCCGATGGGCGATCAGCCCGCGGCGATCGATCAGCTCGAGGCGCGCATCCGCTCGGGCGAGCGGTACTCGTGCCTGCTGGGCGCGACCGGTACGGGCAAGACGTTCACGATGGCGCACCTCATCCAGCGGGTGCAGAAGCCGACGCTGATCATCAGCCACAACAAGACGCTGGCAGCTCAGCTGTTCGAGGAGTTCCGCGATCTGTTCCCCGGGTCGAGCGTGAACTACTTCGTGAGCTACTACGACTACTACCAGCCGGAGGCGTACATCCCGCAGCGGGACATCTACATCGAGAAGGACGCGAGCCGGAACGATGATCTGGATCAGCTCAGGCTGGCCGCGACGAGTAACCTGCTGAGCCGACGCGACACGGTGGTCGTCGCGAGCGTGTCGTGCATCTTCGGTCTCGGGTCGCCCGAGGCGTACGCGCACAAGGTGCTGACGGTCACGCGTGGCTCGCGGATCGAGCGGCGGGAGTTTCTGCTCGCGCTCAACGACATGCAGTACCAGCGGTCGGACATCGAGTTCAAGCGCGGGCAGTACCGCGTGCGGGGCGATGTCGTTGAGATCTGGCCGGCCTATGAGAAGTTCGCGGTGCGGGTTGAGTTGTTCGGCGACGAGATCGAGCGGGTCGAGCTGATCAATCCGACATCGGGCGAGCTGCTGGCCGAAGAATCGCAGTTCTTTATCTTCCCGGCGGTGCACTACGTGATGCCCGAGGACCAGATGCAGTCTGCGCTCGATGGGATCCGGGCCGAGCTCGATGAGCGGGTGATGGCGATGCGGCACGAGGGCAAGCTGCTCGAGGCGCAGCGGCTGCTTGCGCGGACCAAGTACGACCTTGAGATGCTCGAGGAGGTCGGCTTCTGCAACGGCGTCGAGAACTACAGCCGATGGATGGACGGGCGGCGGCCGGGCGAGCGGCCTTTCACTCTGCTCGACTTCTTTGACTACGCGCCACCGGCTGGGACGGATGACATCTCGACCGATGACGTCTCGACCGAGCTCGGCGAAGAACGGCCGACGTCTGAGGCCGCACGTGCGTTGCGCCGGAACTTCCGCGACTGGCTGATCATCATCGACGAGAGCCACGTGACGCTGCCGCAGATCCGTGCGATGTACAACGGTGATCGTGCGCGCAAGGAGATTCTGGTCGAGCACGGGTTCCGGTTGCCGAGCGCGCTGGACAACCGGCCGCTGCGGTTCGAAGAGTTCGAGGCGATGATCCCGCAGATGGTGTTCGTCTCGGCGACGCCGAGCCCGTACGAGCTTGAGAAATGCGGGGGCGAGGTGGCCGAGCAGGTCATTCGGCCGACCGGGCTGGTGGACCCGGACATCGAGGTGAGGCCCGCGACCGGGCAGGTGCCAGATCTGCTCGATCGCTGCCGGGAACGCGTCGAGAACGGCGAGCGGGTTTTGGTCACGGCGCTCACCAAGCGGCTGTGCGAGGACCTGACGAACTACCTGCATCAGCAGGGGATCGCGGTGCGGTACCTCCACAGCGACATCGACACACTCGAACGCGTCGAGATCCTGACCGATCTTCGCAAGGGCGAGTTCAACGTGCTGGTGGGCGTGAACCTGCTGCGCGAGGGCCTCGACCTTCCCGAGGTGTCGCTCGTGTGCATTTTGGATGCGGACAAGGAGGGATTCCTGCGGAGCCCGACGAGCCTGATCCAGCAGATGGGCCGGGCGGCGCGGAACGTGAACGCGAAGGTGGTGATGTACGCCGACAAGATGACGCCGGCGATGCAGGCGGCGATCGATGAGACCGAGCGGCGGCGCGCGAAGCAGATCGCGTTCAACGAAGAGAACGCCATCACGCCCAAGTCGGTCGAGAAAGCGATCCGCAGCGGGATCGAGATGGAGCTTCGGGCCCGCAAGACCGCTCGCGAGGCGGTCAACGCGGACGACGAGGCGTTCGATTCGGAGGAGCTTGTCCGGCAACTCGAAGAGGAGATGCTCGCGGCGGCGGAGGCGACCGAGTTCGAGAAGGCGGCCAAGCTGCGGGACCAGATCAAGGCGATCCGCGCGGGCAAAGTGGGCTCCGGGGGCAAGGTTCGGCGCAGCGAGTTGGATTCGAAGTCGAAGAAGGCGGACAAGGGGAAGGCGGGCATGCCTGGGACCCGGGCGGGCAAGAAGCGCAAGAAGCGCGGGTGATCGCACGCTTTCAGCCGGATCATCCCGAAAAGGGTTGTACGTGGTTCGTGCAGCGCCGATACGCCCGATATGAACACGCAGATGATCGGCGAGCACTCGATGGCGGTCACCCTCCGGAAGCTTCGGCTGAAGATGTGGACCGAGTCGTGGAAGCGGCTGGGGCTCGCCGCGGGCGGCAGGCCGATCGCGCTGTACGGGGCTGGCCAGCACACGCGCCGCTTCCTGGCGGCGGTCGGCGCGATCGAGGGCGGACCGACCGTTTCGTTCGTCATCGATGACAACCCGGGGGCTCCTGAGATCACAGGTATACCTGTTGTGACGCCGGGTGAGGCCGACCCGGGGAGCGTCGGGCTGATCGTGGCGAGCTCGGATTCGATCGAGGCGGTGCTCGTCGAGCGTGCCGAGGCGTGGTCTGGAGGGCGGGTTCCGGTGGAATCGCTCTACGGCGACGACGTCGATCCCTCGCTTCTGACGTTCGGCGACCGCATGGGAGCGCTCGTCACCAAGGACGAACTTGGCCGAACGACGGTCGTCGACGACTCTGGTCGTACGACCGAGCGTGAAACCGCTTGGGCCGACGCTGATGCGACGCGGGCGCCCGGCGCGATCCCGCCGCTCGGACCGGGGTGGGTGTGGGCGTACAGCGAGCCGGGATTCTCGGTGAGCACTAACCCGATCGCGAGCGAGGTCTCGGCGCGGTTCCGCGAGCACCAGGTGTATCCCGGCAATCGCGCGGTCGGCCAAGAGGACCTGCGCGACGAGCGGCTGGTGACGGCTCCCGAGCCGGGCCTTGTCACGCGCGATACCCGCGTGAGCGTGATCGGCAGCTGCTTCGCCGTGAACTTCAAGCACTGGCTGATCGAGCACGGCTACAACTTCTGCCAGTTCGAGGACGGCCCGTTCGCGAGCATGGGGTCGCTGCGAACTGGGCCGCTGTTCAACCCGGGCAGCATCTGCCAACTCGCGGAGTGGGCGTTCAACGGATTCGACGCCGCGGACACATCGTGGACGATCGCCGGGCGGCTCTGCGACCCGTACCGCAAGTCGCTGAGCTGGCCGACGGAGGCCGACATGCGCGCCGAGCGCATGTCGCACTTCGCCGCGACCCGCAACATGGTGGAGCAGAGCGAAGTGCTGATCGTGACGCTCGGCCTGAGTGAGGTCTGGCGGAACCGCGAGGATAAGCGCTGCTACTACCTGAGCCCACCGCCCGGCATTCTCGACGAACGCTACCACGAGCACGCGCTGCTGACCGTCGACGAGTGTGTCGAGCAGCTCGAAAGCTTCTACGCGATCGTTCGGGAGCACAACCCGTCGCTGCGGCTGGTGGTCACGCTGAGTCCGGTGCCGCTGCTGGCGACGTACTTCGATCGGAGCGCGGTCGTGTCCGACGCCGTGAGCAAGGCGACGCTCCGGGCGGCGCTGCATTGGTTCTGCGAACGGCACCCGGAGGTCATCTACTTCCCGAGCTACGAGATGGCGGTGCGGACGCCCGAGTGGCCCTACGCGGAAGACAACCGCCACGTGCATCCTGGGCCTGTTGTCAGCCGGATCATGCGGGCGTTCGTTGAGGCTTACGGAGAGGCTGGTGATGCCGAGCAGATCTTCGGCGACGCGGAGCCGTCAGGCGAAAGCCGAGGGGCCGGCCCCCGTCGCGTGTATGCCGCGTAACGCTACGATCGCGTTGTGAAGATCGATCGCAAGTTCATCGGGCGTGTGGCGACGTACCTCCTGGGTGTTGCTATCGGCTTTGTGCTGCTGGGGTTCATCCAGATGCAGCGGTCGCAAGCTCGGCAGCCACAGCCGAGCCAGGCGACGCAGCCGTCCGCTACGCCTGCTGATGCAGACCCCGCGGCCCCCTGAACAGTCCCCCTACGATCCAGGCTGAATGCCTGAGACCTCTACAACGACTGCGAAGAAGAAGCGATCCGTGAGCAAGAAATCGGGGCGGAAGAAACCGGCTTCGAAGAAGACCGGGCGGAAGTTAGCCGCTGCGCAGTCATCGAAGGCCGTGGAAGCCAAGCCCGCATCGCCCGCAATGGGCGGGGCGTACTCCGAGCGGCTCATCCGTGTTCGCGGCGCGAAGGAGCACAACCTCAAGGGCGTCGATCTCGATCTGCCGCGCGATCGGCTGATCGTGATGACGGGTCTGTCCGGCTCGGGCAAGAGCTCACTGGCGTTCGACACGATCTTCGCCGAGGGGCAGCGGAAGTACATGGAGTCGCTGTCGGCCTACGCCCGGCAGTTCCTAGACCAGCTCAAGAAGCCCGACGTCGAAGAGGTCGAAGGCATCCCCCCAACCATCGCGATCGAGCAGCGGTCGAGCGCGCACAACCCGCGGTCGACCGTTGCAACGACGACGGAGATCTACGACTACCTGCGCCTGCTGTTTGCGCGGTGTGGGTCGCCGCGGTCGTGGGCGGTGACGAAGGCGAAGAAAGACGGCACGGTGCAGGCGCGGTCGGGGCGGCTGATCACGGCGACGCCCAGCACGCAGATCGTTGATTCGGTGATGGAGCTCGCCGAGGGAACGCGGCTGATGGTGCTCGCGCCCGTTGTGCGTGAGAAGAAGGGCTATCACAAGGACGTGCTCGAAGAGCTTCAGCAGCAGGGCTGGGGCCGGGCGCGTGTAAACGGCGACGTTGTTGAGATCCGCGACGTGCTCGCCAAGGGCGGCGAGAACCCGCTTGAACTCGGGCGTTACCACAAGAGCACGGTCGAGGCGGTGGTCGATCGGATCGTGATCCGCGATGACGTTCGCCAGCGGCTGGCCGAGTCGATCGAGAGTGCGCTCAAGCTGTCGGGCGGGACGGTGTTCGTCGCGATCAACGACGCCGACGATCGTGACAAGTGGACGGACCGGACGTATTCGACGAGCTACGCGGACCCGGATCACCCTGAGATCGCGCTCGAAGAGCTGAGCCCCCGGCTGTTCTCGTTCAACTCACCCTTCGGTGCGTGCCCGACGTGCCACGGGCTCGGCGCGATTCTTGAGTTTGATGAAGACCTGGTCGTGCCCGACATGGACAAGTCGCTGCGTCGCGGCGGCATCGCGCCGTGGAAGAAGAACGGGCCGGGCGGGATGGTGTACCCGCGGTACCTGCGGCGGTTCTGCCGGGACTGGGGCGTCGACCAGAACGCACCGATCAGCAGCATGGACGAGGTGATCTTCTCCGTGCTGCTCTACGGCGACGAGGAGGGCCACTGGCAGGGCGTCATCCCGATGCTGCACGACTGGTTCCACAAGACCGAGAGCCAGTGGGAGAAGTACCACCTGCACACGTTCCAGACCGAGAAGCAGTGTCCGGATTGCCACGGCGATCGGCTGCGTGTCGAGGCGCTGCACGTGCACGTTGAGAGTTCGCACAAGGCCGACACGAAGAAGGCATTCAGCGACAGCGTGATCGGGCGCGAGAAGAACGACGGCAGCGTGCTCAACATCGCAGAGATCGGGCGGCTGAACATCAACGACGCGATCGCCTTCGTTGAGAGTCTTAAGCTCAGCAAAGAGCAGGAGCAGATCGCCGAGCCGATCATCCGCGAGGTGGGCAACCGGCTGCGCTTCCTGACAAGTGTCGGGCTCGAGTATCTGTCACTCGATCGGCGGACCGCGACGCTCTCGGGCGGGGAGGCCCAGCGGATCAGGCTGGCGACGCAGGTGGGCTCGGGCCTGGTCGGCGCGTGCTATGTGCTGGACGAGCCAACGATCGGCCTGCACCAGCGTGACAACGGGCGGCTGATCCGCACGCTGCGGCATCTGGCAGATATCGGCAACACGGTGCTCGTCGTCGAGCACGACGAGGAGATGATCCGGGCGGCGGACCATCTGGTGGACATCGGCCCCGGGCCGGGCGTGCATGGGGGAACGGTCGTCGCGCAGGGCACGGTCGCCGAGATCGAAGCGCACGAGACGTCGCTGACGGGAAAGTATCTGTCGGGCGAGCGTTCGATCGAGGTGCCGGAGCAGCGGCGGAAACTGTCGACGAAGAAAGCCGTGACGGTCAAGGGCGCGAAGGCGAACAACCTCAAGAACGTCGATGCGGTCTTCCCGTTGGGTGGGTTCGTGTGCGTGACTGGCGTGTCGGGCTCGGGCAAGAGCACGCTGGTGAACGAGATCTTGCTGAAGGCCGTCCGGCACGAACTCGGGGGTACGCGTGACAAGCCCGGTGCGCACACGCGGATCAACGGGCTGGGTCAGATCGATCGGATCATCGAGGTGGATCAGTCGCCGATCGGGCGGACGCCGCGGTCGAACCCAGCGACGTACACGGGCATCTTCG
>JBCBMF010000082.1:0-11958 GCA_039822905.1 Planctomycetota bacterium | reverse complement strand
CGACCGCGACCACCACCACGCGAGGATCTCCTGGCGGACCATGTAGTGGTTCTCCCCGACGAACCGCTGCGATTCGCCCTGCCAGCGGTTGAAGCCGCGGACGATGCGCATGCCGCCGAAGACCTCGGTCGAGTGCCCGTCGATCGCGGTTCGAGAACCCCTGACATCCCTATAGATAGGACGGATCCGGCCGATCCACGTGCGGTGCGTCACCCAGATGACCGGCACCGCCAGGAACGCGCCGATCAGCATGGTCCATTCGACCGCGGCGAGGATCACCAGCGTGATGAGCACCTGTGTCACGGCGCGCCACGGGTTGTAGATCAGGCTGAAGACGAGCTCGCCCACGCCACCTGCGTCCTCACGCAATATGGAAGCGACGCCGCCCGACTTGATCGCCTGCACGCGGTTGAGCGGCAGGTGCACGGCGTGCTCGAACAGCTTCCGCCGGAACGACACCTGCAACCGCTTGGTGATGCGCGTCGCCTGCCACCGCCCCCACATCGAGATCACAACCGCGAGCGACGTCAGCGCGACCATGCCGCCGCCGATGATCCAGAGCATCGCCATGCGGTTCGCAGAGCCGTCTTCCTTTCGGGGGATCGGCACGTACTCGGCGAGCGCCTCGGGCCCCGGCGTGTCCGCCCAGATGAAGTCCATCACGATCTTGGTCGAGACCGGCATGACCATGCCGATGAGCGTCGAGACGCTGAGGGTCGCGAGCGCCGCGGCCAGCGTGCCGTGGTGCCCCTTGCTGAGATCCCAGAACGCGCCCAGGATCTGACGAACGCCCCGCGACCGCTTGTGGCCCAGGTGTGTGTAGCGAGGGCTGCCGCCGCGGTCGGGCCCCTCCTCGCCGCGGTCGGGGATGTGGAGCTGGTTCGTGCGTGTCCGATCGCGCCTGCGTTCGAGATACGCCCGGTACCGATCGCCGCTGGCTCGCCCACCGTGTCCTTGATCCGCGTTACTCACTGAAAGAGCGTAGGCTGAGGCCACACCGCACCCGAACGTCTGGAGACGAGCCGTGGCGAAACGGAAGAAGCTGGCGCTGCACTGGAAGATCCTGATCGGGCTCGTGCTGGGCGTGGTGGTGGGGCTGATCGTCAACCTCGCGTGGACCGACGCGACGTGGTCGTCGCTGGGCGTCGGCGATGCCTCGGCGTTCGTCAACCACTCCGACAGCGACGCCAACGCGGACGCCGGCATCGGCGCCACCGCCGCGCTCTTCTGCAGAGATCTCGTGACGTTCATCGGCGACGCGTTCATGAACGGCCTGCGGTTCATCGCGGTGCCGATCGTGCTCTTCTCGCTCGCCGCGGGCGTGGCGAGCCTGAACGACATGACCAAGCTGGGCCGGATCGGCGGCAAGACCATCACCATCTATCTCGCGACGACGGCGGTTGCGATTACAGTCGGGCTCGTCGCGGCCAACGTCGTCGGACCGGGCCGGGGCTTCCCGGAAGAGCTCCGGCAGCAGTTCGCCGAGCAGCAGGCGGAGAACGCCGGCGACCGGATCGAGCGCGCCGAGGCCCAGCGTTCGCGGACGACGTGGGACATCCTGCTCGACATCGTGCCGCGGAACCCGTTCGAGGCGATGGCCGAGGGCAAGACGCTACAGGTGGTCGTTGTTGGTCTACTGGTGGGCGTCGCCCTGACCTTGTTGCCCGCGGCACGCGCCGGTCCGGTCGTCGAGCTGTTCGACACCATGACCGATGTCGTGATCAAGATCGTCGAGATGGTGCTGATCGTTGCGCCGTACGCGGTCTTCGCGCTGATCGTCAAGACCGTCGCCGACCTCGGCATCGACGTCTTGCTCGCCCAGCTCGCCTACTGCTTTACCGTCATCGGCAGCCTCGCGGTCATGATGTTTGTGGTCTACCCGACGCTGCTGCGGATCTTCACGCCCGTGACCTACGGCAGATTCTTCCGCGCCATCAGCCCCGCGCAGCTGCTCGCGTTCAGCTCGTCGAGCTCGGGCGCGACGATGCCAGTCACCATGGACTGCGTCGAGCGCCGCCTCGGTGTGTCGGAAGACGTCACCAGCTTTGTCATCCCGATCGGGGCGACCATCAACATGGACGGGACGGCGCTGTACCAGGGCGTGGCCGCCGTCTTCATCGCGCAGATGTTCGGCGTGCCGCTCGGCGTTGGCGATCAGCTGCTGATCGTCCTGACCGCGACGCTCGCGAGCATCGGCACCGCGGCCGTGCCGGGCGTCGGCATCGTCATGCTCATCATCGTGCTCAATGCCGTCGAGATGGAAGAGGCGGTCATGACCACCGGCATCGCGGTGATCCTGGGCGTCGATCGCATCCTCGACATGTGCCGGACCAGCTGCAATGTCACCGGCGACTGCATGGTGGCGTCGGTTGTCTCCGCGAGCGAGAACGAGCTGCTGACCGAGGCCGAGGTAGAGGCGAAATTCGCCGAGACGCCCCTCGACGAGCACCCGCCTCAAGAAGACGATCTGGAGCAGGCACGGAGCTGAGCGAGGCTCAGCCGTCCCAGCGCCGCAGGATGCGCTTGGTCTCGTCGCGGTGCTCGCTTTCGTCCCGCGCCATGTCCTCGAGCTGCACCTGCAGGCCCTTGAGCCCGAGGGCCTCGGCCTGCGCGGCGCGCTCCGCGTACCGGTCGTGCGCATCGGTCTCCGCCGCGAGCACGGCTTCGAGCATTTCCTTCGCCGTTTCGGCCGCGGGCACGGGCTTCGGGGTCGTGGTTGGATCGCCGCCCAGCGCCACGATCTTGGCCGCGAGAAACTGGGCGTGCTGTGTCTCGTCCGGTACCTCGTCCTCGAAATACTCCTTGAGCTCGAGCCGGGAGGGGCCGCTGACCTTCGCCGCGTAGGTGAGGTATTGCAAGATCGCGGTGTACTCGAGCGCGAGGTCGTTGTTCAGGGCGTCGATGAGCTGCTTCTCGTTCATATCCGGGCTCCACGGGAGTTCTCTTCTTTAGAATTGTTCTAGAAAAGAGCGAAGCCGGATTCAATCGTCCTGGGAACGATCATGCGGTCGTCGACCGCGACTCGACATCGCGGTGGATCGCGGTCACCGCCTTGAACATCGCTCGGCCTGTTGCGACGAGCGATCGCTTCTGCTCATCGGTCAACGGCTGCGCGTTCAAGGTCGCCTTGAACGCATCCCATTTGCTCCGCTGCGTCTTGCCATATGGGTCGAGGTGGGTCATGCCCGCGAGGTCGCTCTGCCCCCACACCTGCATCAGCCTTTTGGCGACGTGCCGATTGCCGTTGTTCGCGCCCTCGCGGACGTAGTGCAGCGCGAGCAGGTCCGCCGGGTTCTCCGCTTCGACCTGTTCGACCAGCGCGATGGCGTGGGCCGTGCCCAGCGTCGGCTCGAGCGACGCGGCATCGACACCAAGGCTCGCGAGGTCGGCCTCGTAGTAGGGCGACTGCAGCTGCTCGTCGTCGATCAGCGCCCGAAGCAAGGGCTGCGTTTCGCGGTGAGCACGGATCGCCTCATCGAGCCGACGGGCAAACAGGTACATCTGCGAGACGAGCGTGATGTAGGCCGACTTGCTCAGCTCGCCCGCCACCAGCCCACGGGCGACGGCCCCGTTCTCGGCGGACTGGTGCAGATCCCAGCAGCCGTCTTTCATCATCTGACCGATAGGGCCTATTTCGAGAACCGGTGCGTCGGTGTGTGCCATACGGAATAGTAGATCCCGAAAACGGCCGAAGGCCCCGCGTGAGCAGGGCCTCCGGAACGTGTGTCGAATCGTGAGCGCGTCGCCTAGCGGCGGCGGCGTGCGGCGGCGAGACCGCCGAGGCCGAGCAGGGCGGCCGTGGACGGCGCCGGGATGGCGACCAGCGAGTTGAGGCCGACGATGCCGCTGGCGAGAATGGTGCGGCCGGTGCCGTCGAGGTTGATCTCAACGATGTCCTGCGTGCCGTCACCGGCGAACTCGATGTAGTTCAGCTTGTCGGTGAACTCGTTGTAGATGATGCCGCGGCCCAGACCGTTGTCGCCGCGGGCAACGGCGGTGCCATCGAAGAGGACCTCGAGGCTGTCGAAGTTGCCGCTGCTGTCGAGGACAACCTCCCAGATGTTGAAGCTGTTCGCGTCGAGGAACGCGATGTTGCCGTTGGGCAGGGTGGCCATGCCTCGGAGCAGGCCGAAGAACTCGCTCCGGCCGGTCGCGTTGGGCTCGAGGTCGATGACAAAGTCAACC
The DNA here is from genome assembly GCA_039822905.1 of Planctomycetota bacterium. GTDB lineage: Bacteria > Planctomycetota > Phycisphaerae > Phycisphaerales > UBA1924 > JANQQZ01. The sequence goes on along the minus strand of JBCBMF010000082.1, from coordinate 7,773 downwards.
GTGACATCGCTGGGGTCGGCGGGGTTGTTGAACTGGGCCCGGGCGATGACGGTCGATGTACGCGAGCCGTTGCCGGGCAGCGATCCATCGAAGCCGGCGCCGCCGTTCAGCGAGCCGAAGTAGTACTCGCCGGCGTTGCGTCCGGTCGGAACAAGCCCGCCGCCGACGGCCTGCACGCCGGGGTTGGTGAACGATTCGGGGACCTGCAGCCCGTCGTACGAGCCCGTGGCGCGGTCGTAGGTCTGCACGCCCTCGAAATCCTGCGGCACGCCGAAGGCCGAACCCGGGTTGTTCAGCACGACAAGACTGTCGGTGAAGCTGTCGTAGCGGATGCCGGTGACAGTCTGGAGCTCCGGGTTGCTCGCGAAGTTCGACGCCGACGGGGTGCCGAAGAGGTCATCGACGCGATCGATAACGGCGGTCGACGGGTCGAGGACCGGGATGTCGCTGCGGCCGACGTAGAACTCGCCGTCGGGGCCCTGGGCGAGGCCGCCGCGACGGCTGGTGTCCTGTGTGTCGGGGCCGAAGCTGAACAGCGTGGCGGTGGTCAGCGGGCCGTAGTCGAGGACGTTGATGGTGTCAACGCCGCCGGTGGTGCCGATGTCGCTGATGTAAAGAAGACTGCCGGGCGTGAACTGCGCCGTCGCGGAACCTGCGAAGGCAATGAGGGCGGCAACGCTAGCGATACGGGTCATGTCTATCTCCTCTTTGAATCTACCAAACACGGGGCCGTGGTCCAGCGACGCGGCGGCGTCGCTTCCGTCCAAGCCGCGACCAAAGCAACACCCACGCAGGTCGCGTGGCGGGCCGCTTGTACTCGTCTCTCTCCCGTGAACCCGCGTTCGCGGCCTCAACAGACGCGGGTGTCTTACGCCCGCTCGCGACCGAGAACGCTCTTTCGCATTAGTATGCAGATTCGCGGGTCTATTCCTAGGCGTTGCACCGAACTTTCCGTGTAGAAGCGAGTTTTGCGGAATGCTCATCGAACCGACGGCCCGCCGGAGCGGTCCCTGGCTCGTCCCGTAAACAATTGACCGCGACGCCGACCCGCCTAAACTCGCCTTCGCTCGGGCTCGTAGCTCAGTTGGTTAGAGCGCACCCCTGATAAGGGTGAGGTCGCTGGTTCGAATCCAGCCGGGCCCACTTCCGATCCGGTCGGTCGCAGAAAACGGATCCATCGAATTTGGACAATGGTTGGGTGCCAGGCGAACAACGGGCGTCCGATGGTTCGGGCGGCTCGGCAGACGGCGTCACAGCCTGCCGCCTCTCAGCTCGCTGATTCATGGCACGAGACCAGCACACATTCTGGGGCGACTTCCGGACGTTCTTCGTCCGAGGCCTTGCCGTTCTGCTGCCCTCAATCGTCACGCTCTGGCTGCTGTTTCAGGCGTTCACGTTCCTGTTCGCCAATGTCGCCGAGCCGATCAACCGGGGCATCCGCACCGGCATTGTCGAGATCGCCCCGCGCGTCACGCCCGAGCGCTTCCAGCCCGGCTGGCTCGTCATCACCGATGAAGACCGTGCGACGTTCCGCGTGACCACCGACAACCTGCTCATGCGCGATGCGAGCGACAGCGTTGTCTCGCGCGAGCTCCGGCGTCAAAAACTCCGCGAGGTGTGGCAGAACTGGGGCTTCGGCGTCCTCGATCTCACGGGCCTGTTCGTCGCGATCGTGCTGCTCTATCTCGCTGGGCGTCTCCTCGGTTCGTTTGTCGGCCGATGGTTCTACGCGAGGCTCGAGAGCCTGCTCCGCGCGATTCCCGGCTTCAAGCAGGTCTACCCGCACGTCAAGCAGGTCGTCGATCTGATCATGGGCGACTCGAAGATGGCGTTCAGCCGCGTCGTGCTGGTCGAGTACCCCCGCAAGGGCATCTGGACCGTGGGCCTCGTGACATCGAGCTCGCTGAAGCCGGTCGCGGACCAGGCCAAGAGCGAGGTCCTCAGCGTGTTCATCCCGACCAGCCCGACGCCCTTCACCGGCTTCACCATCAACATGCCGGCGGCCGACTGCGTCGATGTCGACATGACCATCGATCAGGCGCTGCGGTTCGTGATCACGGCGGGCGTGCTGGTGCCCGAGAAGCACCAGATGCCCGCGGCCAGCGGCGTGCCGCAGCTCCACGTGCCAAACGGCGAGGTTGAGGGCCCGGAATCGGCCGACCTCGGCGGCGAAAGCCCGCCCGCCGCAGAGACCGAAGCCCGCCGAGAGCCGTCCTAGAGTGCTGTTGGTTGATCGGCCGGGCCCTCCGCCCGACCGTCGCAACGCTTGAAAGGGGCGTGCCATGCGTGTGGATGTCGTGGGACTCGATGTTGAGGTGACCGACCCCATCCGTGCGCACGCCGAGGACAAGGCCGGCAAGCTCACCCGCTACTACGACGGCGTCCAGCAGATCACCGTCCGCCTCCGCAAGCCCGACCACCACAGCAACCACCCGACCTACGAGGTCGAGCTGACCGCCGACGCCGAGAAGCACGACGACTTCGTCGGCACCGCGACGGGCGACGACCTGTATCTCGCGATCGACGGAGCCGTCCAGAAGGTCGCCCGGCAGCTGACCGACTTCAAAGAGAAGCTCAAGATCAACGGGCATCACCCCAAGGGCTGAGCGTGGCTTGAGCGCGTTTCCAAGAGCCTCCGTTCGGAGCAACGCATGACGATGAAGCTGAGTGAACTCGTTCCCGAGGCCGCGATCTCGACGGCCCTGACCTCGACCCAACGCGATGACGTCATCGCCGAGATGGTCGACCTGCTGATCGCCTCGGGCGCAGCCGAAGCGTCATCGCGCGACGACCTGATCAAGCGCGTGCTCGACCGCGAGCAAAAGGGCTCGACCGGCTTTGGACGGGGCGTCGCCGTGCCACACGTCAAGCACACCGGCGTCGAGAAGATGACCGCCGCCGTCGGCCTCAGCCCGACCGGCGTCGATTTCAACGCGCTTGACCGCCAGCCGGTGTATTCGGTGTTCCTGCTGCTCAGCCCGGAAGATCGGCCCGAGGAGCATTTGCAAGCCATGGAAGCGATCTTCAAGCAGCTCAGCAAGGAGATCTTCCGCCGGTTCCTGCGTCAGGCCGGGTCGGTCGAAGAGGTCCGCACGCTGCTCAACGACGCGGACAACCAGACGCTGGGAGGATGATGGTGGCACAGGCATCTTGCCTGTGTCGCGAGCCAGACCACGGGCTGGAAGCCCGTGCCACTGGAGACTCATGTGAAGGAATGCCGGGTCACGATCGTCAATCGGCTGGGTCTCCACGCGAGACCCGCGATGTCGTTCGTCGATACCGCCAGCGCCTTCGGCAGCGCCATCCGCGTCCGAAACGGCGACACCGAGGTCGACGGCAAGAGCATCATGGAGGTCATGATGCTCGCCGCGACGCGCGGGACGGAGCTTCTGATCACCGCCGACGGCGACGATGCGGACGCCGCGCTCGAGGAGCTCAGGAAGCTCGTGGCGTCTGGGTTTGATGAGGAATGAAGAAAGCGACTCAACCGTCGCGCCTGTACGTTCCCAAACTCCGGGCTCCACTTTGCATTCGCACGATGACGGCGTTCTTGACGTTGTCGGCGGTGGTAGTCGGCGCTTTCGTTGCGGTTGAGATCGTCGGGAAGCCCCTCACGATCGGGAGCGGCTTTGCAGCGTGGTTGATTTCCGTGGCAGTGGCTTCGATCGTCGCTTTTGCAGCTTGGTCGCCGCAGCGAAGATGGGAGCACCGCTCGAAGCGTTCCCGTTGCTGGAAATGCTCACACGTTCTCCGCGAGCGAGACGCGGTGTCGAGAGGCCATCTGTTCGTTCGGTGTCCACGATGCGGGCGGAAGTCAATGACCAAGGACCCCGCTGGCCTCGGACGCCGTGCTTGACCAAGAAGCAAGAATCCGTTATCATTTGACCTGCTGGGCATGGGGCCCGGCCTGCTCTCCAGGGGATTCCCATGCTGCTCCGCATCGCTCTGATCGCTTTCTTCGCGACCTTCTCCGCCTCGCTGGCCCCGGCTCCGACTTCAGCTGAGACCAGCACGGGCTGCACCGCGACAGAGACCACGCCCGGTACCGGCTGCAGTTGCTGCTGAGGCTGCTCTCGGAGCCGCGGGCGTGAGCACGCGGGCATGGTTCCATGATCGAAGAGGCCCGCATGCTCACGCACGCGGCTCTGACTGATTTCAGTCTCCGCCCGCGTCGATCCGAGTGATGCGAGCGCCGACGCTCGCGAGGCGTTCTTCCAGCTTCTCATAGCCGCGGTCGAGGTGGTAGACCCGGTGGATCGTACTCGTGCCCTCGGCGGCGAGCGCCGCCAGCACCAAACCAGCTGAGGCCCGCAGGTCGCTCGCCATAACGGGTGCGCCCACGAGCGTGCGCACGCCGCTGGCGATCACGGTCGGGCCCTGCCTGAACAGCTGCGCACCCATCCGCGTCATCTCCGCGACGTGCAGGAATCGCTCGGGGAAGATCTTCTCGGTGATCACGCTGTGCCCGTCGGCGAGTGTGAGCAGCGCCATGAACTGGGCCTGCAGGTCCGTGGGAAAGCCGGGATGCGGCTGCGTGGTGATGTGACACGGCTGCAACACCCGGCCCGCGCCGACCGTCACCGTCGCGCGGTACGCGTCGCCCGACTCGTGATGCACATCGACGCCGATGGCTTCAAGCCGATCGACCGCCGCGCGCAGGGCGTCCAGCGGGCAGTTCTCGATAGTGAGTTCGCCCGCGGTGATCGCGGCGGCGACCATCATCGTGCCGGCCTCGATGCGGTCGGGCATGACGCGGTAGTCGGTGCCGCCGAGCTGCTCGACGCCGTCGATTGTGATCCTCGGCGAGCCCGCCCCGGTGATGCGGGCGCCCATCGCGTTGAGCAGGTTGGCGAGGTCAACGATCTCGGGCTCGCAGGCGGCCGACTCGATGACGGTCGTGCCCTCGGCGAGGGTTGCCGCGGACATGACGTTGGCCGTGCCGAGGACTGTGGATCCGAACGGCCCGCCGAGGAAGACGTGCGCACCGACAAGCCTGCCTCCAGGCACGCGGCCGATCACGTCGCCCGCGTTGAGCTCGAACTGAGCGCCGAGCGCTTCCATGCCGCGCAGGTGCAGGTCGATGGGCCGCTGGCCGATCGCGCACCCGCCGGGCAGCGCGATGCGGGCCTGGCCTCGTGCGGCCAGCAGCGGGCCCAGCACGCAGATCGAGGCGCGCATCGTCTTGACGATGTCGTACACCGCGTGGCTCTCGGTCTGGTCGATCGTGTGCAGGCTGACCGTGTTCTTGCCGGTGGTCTCGGCGGTGCAGCCCAGCGTGTCGAGCAGGCGGCGCATGTTGCGGATGTCCGACAGATCGGGGACATCGGCGAGCGTCACGGGCTCGGTGGTCAGCAGCGGGGCGGCGAGCAGCGGGAGTGCGGCGTTTTTCGAGCCGCTGATGCCGACGGTGCCGGACAGCCGGCGTCCGCCCTCGATCTGGAATGCGTCCATGGTGTGCCTCCCTGCTGTGGATCCGCCCGCCGAAACGACGGGTACGACCGGCAGCGCCGTCTCAGCCGGCACCGCCCGCCCGGTCTTCCATCGTCGATCGTTGGCGGGCGGGAGCAGGAATGCGAGTGTGATTGGATGCCTCGCCCCCTGAGGCCGGCCGGGGACTCTGGCCCTGGCCGCCGATGCACGACGGGCCCGCGGTTTCGGCCGCGGGCTCGTTGTCTGTCAGGTGTGCGAGAATCGGTGATGGCTAGCGCCGGTAGGACCGACGCGGGGGCAGGTAGTAGGTCGGGAAGCGCGCGTCGTCATCGAGGAAGAGCCTTCGCGAGCGTTCGAGCGTGGGGCGGGTGAGCGTGTCGAACCGCTGGGCGTCGAGGCGGTCCTGCGTGGTGACAAGGTTGAGATTGTCGTTGCGTCTCGTGAGCTCGGGGCGGTCGGCCATTGCGTAGCTGCCGGCGGCTCCTGATTCGAGGACGAGCTGCCAGCCCTGCCCGGCATCGGCGATGACGGCCGGCCTTTCCCGGGCGATCACCCGCGAGCCGCACCCGCCGAGCCAGACGCACGCCGCCACTACGCCGCCAACGCGCAGCCCCCTAAGCAGATGGCACAGCAGCCATGCGCGGCGCGGGCCGATCGGCCCAAGCCCGGCGTCGTCGCTGCGTTCTTTGTGGTTCTGCTCCGTCATGATGCTGACCGCAGTTTGCCACAGGTCGGGCGTGGGCTCAATCAATCCGCTGAGCATTCACGCGCTCTCGGACGCTCGGCGTCCACATAACGTAATTCGGTCGTCCGGGAACCGCCGCGGTTCTGATCACGCTCAGCGTTGAGCTCAATCACCGTCTGAGTCGCTCGGGTACGCGGTCGGCTGATTGCGATGCACGCGGAGCGGAAGTGCGGCTGTGCCACAAACACCCCCGGCAGGGCTCGAACCTGCGACCTGCGGTTTAGGAAACCGCCGCTCTATCCAGCTGAGCTACGAGGGCATCGCTTTGCAAGTGTAGCGGTGGGGTGGTTGTTGACGGGCGATTCATGTAGCCTTGCGATGTCGTGAGTGATGGGGCCGGCAAAGTCTGTGTGATCTGTGGGCAGGACTGCTCTGGCAGGCCTCGCATCAAGGATGCGCGGGGGCGGTACGCGTGCCGATCGTGTGTTGACGCGAAGCGGCGCGGCCGAGCAACTGCGACTGCATCGTCGTCGGCCCGTACGCACCCGCGGCCGCCGGCCGACGGTCTCATCCCGCTCGCGGATGATGACATTCAGCTCGTCGGGGTTGGTGCGGCACTCGACGACCTGCCGGCCGCACCGGAGCCGACGGGTCAGCCCTGTCCGGGGTGCGGCATGCCGACCAGGCCCGGGGCCGTCATCTGCCTGGGGTGCGGCTTCAACATTGAAACCGGCTTTGAGGCCGCGACACGTATCAAGGAGCGCCGCGTTCGAGAGCCGATCGGCGCGCCCTCGAGCGCGCGGCTGGCGGCTGGCGCGGGTCTGTCGTGCGCGGGTGCGGCGGTGGCCCTCGGGGTGTGGGCAGCGCTCGCGACCGTGACCGGTCGGCCTTGGTACTCAATGGCGGCGTTCGTGGGCGTGTGCGCGGGCGTCGGCATGCTCTTCGCGGTTCGCGGCGCGGGGCGGGTCGCGAGCGGGCTGATCGCGACCGGGCCGGGCTTGATCGCCGCAGCCGCCGGGCTCGCGCTGTTCGCACCCGAGCCCACAGAGCCGTTTCCCAACCCGTTCCTCGCGGCGTTTGATGGTTCGTTTCAGGGGTTTCTGGGGGTTGAACTTTCGATGGTCGGTGTGATGGGCGAAGACGAGGCCGTGCTCGCGGGCGGCGTCTGGTTCGCGCTCGCCGGCGTTGCGGCGTTCGCGTTCGGACGGTCGAACCCGGACGAGGACGCCGACAAAGACGACGACGCTGTGGGCGAAGGCGGTGCCGGCGGATGATCGTGCCCTATTCCGTTGATGTCCCGATGGAGCGGTGGCCCATCGCGAACTGGTGCCTGATGCTCGCGACGTGCGCAACGAGCTTCGTTGCGTTCCCCGCGATGACCGGCGGTGCGCCGATCGAGAGCTGGATGCTCTACGGCGCAGACCCGTGGGATTCAGAGCTCGCCGTGCTGGGCTCTGTGATGACGCACGCCGACCTGTCGCATCTCGTGGGCAACATGATTTTCCTGTTCGTGTTTGGCAACGCTGTGAACGCGAAACTCGGGCACTCGATGTTCATCGCGCTGTATTTCATTTTCGGTGCGATCTCGTCGGTTGCGTCCGCGATGTTCAGCGACGTGCCGGGGCTCGGGGCGAGCGGCGCGATCGCGGGCATCACCG
>JBCBMF010000081.1:0-12016 GCA_039822905.1 Planctomycetota bacterium | reverse complement strand
GCGAGTCCTGCCTCCCCGACGACGAGACCACCGACAGCGCCCCCGGCTGGATCGAACGCCAGATCCGCGCCGGCGAAGCCCAGCCCATGTTCCTCGCACTCGAACACTGGGCCGCCGACCGCAAACCGGCATCGCGCCCCCGCAAGAAGACCACCAAGAAAGCTACCAGCCGCAAAAGGACAACAAGGAAGGCGTCAACGCCCAAGTCCGACGGCTAACCGCACCAACGGAGACCACCACCATGGCCGGCCACAGCAAATGGGCGAACATCCGCCACCGCAAAGAACGCCAGGACAAGAAGCGCTCCAAGATCTGGTCCAAGTGCTCCAAGGCCATCATGGCCGCCGCCCGCACCGGCGGCCCCGACCCCGACACCAACCTCGCCCTCCGTTACGCCATCGACGAAGCCAAGTACGCCAACATGCCCAAGGACACCATCAAGCGCGCCATCGACAAGGGCGCGGGTGCCGGCTCCGGCGACGCCTTCGAGTCCATCACCTACGAGGGCTACGGCCCGGCCGGCGTCGCTATCATCGTCGACACACTCACCGACAACAAAACGCGTACCGTCGGCGATGTCCGCAACCTCTTCAAAAAGCTCGGCGGCTCCATGGGCAACTCCGGAGCCGTCTCGTACATGTTCAGCACCAAAGGCCAGATCCTGATCGAGGCCGGCAAGACCACCGAAGACCAGATCATGGAACTCGCCATCGAAGCCGGCGCCGACGACGTCGAATCGCCCGATGCAGACGAGGGCTACTGGACCATCCTCACCGAGATCGGCGAGTTCATCGCCGTCAAGGAAGCCATCGAAGCCGCCGGCATCGAGATCTCCGAGGCCGAGATCACCAAGCTCCCCGCAGACACCGTCGAGCTCACCGGCGAGGACGCGCAGAAAGCCTTCAACCTCATCGAAGCCCTCGAAGACAACGACGACGTCCAGAAGGTCTACACCAACGCCGACATCGACGAGTCAGCCCTCGCCTCGTAGCTCCTCCCCCGTCGCCGACGGGGGAGGTGGTCCGCCAAGGGCGGATCAGAGGGGGATGCCTTTGCCCCCTCTCCCCCGTGGGGGAGAGGGCCGGGGTGAGGGGGTCTCCCCGTCTACATCAGCTCGCCACCCATCACATCCCAAGCCTGAGCACACGCCTCAAGCGCCCGCCCTGCGTCCGCCGAATCCGTCAAGTCCGCCACGCCTACCGCCCCCGGCGAAGCCACGCTCATCGCCCCAACACACGCCCCAACCTCACCCAGCGTCCGCCGATCAAACCGATCCACCCGCACCACACCAAGCGACGCACCAAGCTCCGCGATCTTCGAAGCCGCATCAACCCCAGACCGCGCCCAAGGCCCAAGCTCCACCGCAACACACCCGGCACCCTCGGGCCCGCCGAGCACCGCCACCCGCACACCATCGCGCTCGCTCGCAGCGCCGATCGATTCGAGCACACCACCCACGGGCTCCGACCCCATCGACACGCACGCCACCGGCTCATCCGCCGCCGCCCCAAACCCGCGCAGATCCGCAGCCAACCCGATCGCATCAACAACCGCGCCGACCGCCCGATCCGCGTTCGCCGCCGACTCAAAGTGCTCCGGCGGAATCAGCAGATCCAACCCCACACACCGCTGACCCAGCCGCTTGACCGTCGCCGCAAGCTCCCGCCGCCCTGCGCGATCGAGCATCCTCGGCCGAACATCCGCCGCCGTTGCATCCACTGTAACCTCGGCCACCCCGCGCTCCGCAATCCATCCGAGCGCCCCACGCGTCGACGCCACGCGCCCCCGCAGCCCGCGCGTCGTCACAGCCAAGATCGGAACCGAGAACTCCATACACCGCATTGTTGCGCGCACGATCGCGAGACATACGATCCCCCATGGCACCCCTCCGACGCTTCCTCGAAGTCGTGCACATGACCGCCGCCGGGCTGTGGCTCGGCGTCGCCGTCGGCACCGGCGCGGCGGCCGCCATCCTCTTTCCCACCCTCAAAGAGCTGGGGCCAACCCTCGCGACCTATCCCGACTACACCGGCGAGCACTGGCGTCTCGCGGCGGGCCACATCGCCGCGCGACTCTTTGCCTTCAGCGACGTCGTCGGCTTCTTCTGCCTCATGCTCGCGGGCCTCAGCCTCTGCATCATCGCCGCGACGCGGCAAGTCTGGATCCAAACACCGCGCATCACCCTCGCAAGGCTCTCATCCCTCGGCCTCGCGATCCTCGCATCCGGCTACAACATCTTCATCCTCGCGCCCCGCATGAACGGCAACCTCAACGACTCCTGGACCGCCGCCGCAGCCGGCGACAACGAGGCCGCCCTCGCAGCCCAACAGGCCTTCATGGCCGACCACACCCCCGCCTCCAACACCATGGCAGCCATCGCCATCGCCGCGCTCGCGCTCACTATGACCGGGGCGATGGCCCTCACCGCCAAGCCCCGCGCCGCCGCCGCGCCGAAACCCAGCCGGCTCGAAACACCCGCGCTCGCCTCGAAGAAATGACCACCCTCACGCCGACAAACCCGCGCGGCCTCCGCGACCTGCCCTTCAAGCTCCCCGAGGTCACACGCGCCCAGAAAGACCGCGCACGCCGAGTCCTCAAAGCCCTCCGCGACACCTATCCCGACGCACACTGCGAGCTCGACTACACCGAGCCCCACGAGCTCGTCATCGCAACGATCCTCAGCGCCCAAGCCACTGACGTCGGCGTCAACAAAGCCACGCCCGAACTGTTCAAAGCCTTCCCGACCCCGGCCGACTACGTCGCCGCGACGCCCAAAGAGATCGAGCCCTACATCAAGACCATCGGCCTGTTCCGAAACAAAGCCAAGTCGGTCCACGCCGCCATGACAACCCTCGTCGAAGACTTCGACGGAGTCGTCCCCGACACCATGGACGAGTTGCTCACCCTTCGGGGCGTCGCGCGCAAAACCGCCAACGTCGTCCTCGGCAACGCCTTCAACATCAACGTCGGCTTCGTCGTCGATACCCACGTCGAACGCATCAGCAAGCGCCTCGGCCTCGTCCCCGACGACGCCACCGTCGCCATGACCGAACGCTACCTCTGCGCCCTGCTGCCCAGAGACACCTGGTGCGACGCCAGCCACATGCTCATCTTCCACGGCCGCCGCGCATGCAAGGCCAAGATGACCACGCACATCGACAACCCGATCTGCAAGAGCTACGGCAGCTGCGGCAAGAAGGCGTAGCTACTCGCCATCCGCGGCATCGTCGAACACCGGCACTTCAAAGGTCGGCACCTCGACGCCCGTCTCGATGCGGCTGATCTCGATCTCAAAGATGATCGGCCCCGTCTGCTCGACAACGCGGTACGCGTACAGAACACCATCGACATCGCGGTAGTCCTCATACACCCGCCGGAACGGCGCCATCTGCGTGTCATCGATCGGGCTGATCCGCTCACCCGCAACCATCAGCAGCAAACCAGAATCAAGATCGATCGTGTACAGCTCGTCGCGCCCGTCGAGATGCTTCACGTCGAGCAACGCCGCACGCCGATCGCCCTGCGACACACCGCCGCGAACGCTCACGCTGGTGAACATCTCCTCCCAGTCCGCGAGCTGATAGAACCGCGCCGACGCCGCAAGCCGGCTCGCCGCCGCCTCGCTCAACACCTCAGGCTCGTTCTCGTCCGTCACCTGCCACGCAACGCCGTCCTGAACGATCGACCGAAGCGTCGCCTGTCCAGGAAACACGATGTCCTGCACCATCGTCTGCGGCGCCGCCGCGATGACCTCAAGCCGCCCTTCCTGACGCGGGTCTTCTTCCCCGAGCACAAACACGCGCACCCGTCCCACGAACCGGCGTGACGTCACCGCACGAATCGCCTCCTCGCCGCCGAGGCCGTTGAGATGCAAATCCATGATCTCTTCAACGCTCGGCAGGTCCTCGGCCGCGATCTGCTCGGTCGGCGGCGCATCCTCGGCCTGACCCAACGCCGAACCAACCGAGACCGGCCCCACGCAGAGCGCTAACCAGCCCAGCACACCACAAACCACATTGCGATTCATCGATGAACCCCGACACCTGGCCCAGCGGCGACGCCGGGGGGAGGAATGATCGAAACGAGCCCGCCGCGATTCGAACGCGGAACCTCTGGCTTCGGAGGCCAGCGCTCTATCCAATTGAGCTACGGGCTCTTGTCGACGCGGGTTCGCCCGCCGTCCAGCCGGACTGTACGATCAAAGCCCCCCGGGGGCAATCGTACCGTCCGGGAACCTCGCCATGCCCCCCGAACCCGCACACACTTCGCCCGCGCCGCTGTGGCGCGTCCTCGCCATTACCTTCCTGCTCTCCGTTGGCACAGGCTCGGTCACCCAGGGCCTCTACTTCATCGCCGACGCCACCGGCCAATTCGACCGCCCAGCCCTCTACCTCCTCGGCGTCGTCATGGGCGCGGTCTACATCCCCGCCGCCCTCGCCGCAGGCCCCGTCCTCCGCCGCATCGAATCCAAGTCAGCCAGGCTCACCCCACGCGCCATGCTCGCCGGCATGATCTCGCTCGGGGGCATCGCCGCGCTCATTCCACCCATCGTCGCCCGCACCGCCGCCGACCCGGCACCCACCATCTGGATCACCGCCGTCGTCTACTCCATCAGCACGGGCCTCGTGTGGCCCATCGTCGAGTGGTACCTCTCAGGAGGCCGAAAGCACGCCGCACTCCGCTCCGCGACCGGCAAGTTCAATATCACCTGGACCGGCGCCATCGTCGTCTGCTTCTGGCTGCTCTATCTCTTCCTCGACCGCGCCCCGCTCGACGTTCTAGGCCTGCTCGCTCTCCTCCACGTCGCGGGCCTCATCGTCGTGCTGGGCCTCCCCGAACGACCCGCACCCCCGCTCGATCACCACGACCCGCACCCGCCCGTCTACGACCAGATGCTCCCCGTCGCCCGCCGGCTCCTGCCCATCAGCTATCTGCTGATGTCGGCGCTCAGCCCCTACCTCGTCGGAGCGCTCGGCCAGCTCGGCATCGAGCTCAAATGGCAGCCCGTCCTCGCGAGCATCTGGCTCGTCGCACGCGTCGCCGCCATGACCACACTCGAACGCTGGCACGGCTGGCACCAGTCCTGGGCCACCCACATCACCGGCGCAACCCTCCTCGTCCTCGGCTTCGCCGGCTGCGTTCTCGCCCCCGCCGCCGACTCCCTCCCGCTTATGCTCGTCTCGCTCGCCGTCTTCGGCGTCGCCATGGGCATCATCTACACCGCAGCCCTCTACTACGCCCTCGAAGTCGGGGGCCACTCCGCAGACGCCGGCGGCACCCACGAGGCCCTCATCGGCATCGGCTACACCGCAGGCCCCGCCATCGGCTTCGCCGCCGCACTCTCGGTCGCAGCCGGCATCCTGCCCGACAACGCGTTCAGCCTCGCGTTCGTCATCGCCGCCGTCGCCGCAAGCTCCGTCGGCTACGCCCTTTCCGGCCGAAACCGAGCAGAGTAGCAACAAACCGATCCAGCAAACCCCGAAACACGTACAACCAGAACAAACCACCCAGCGAAACCGTCCTGTACCCTGCGGCTACAACCCGCTGCAGAAACATTCAGCAGCCGGCACCACCAAACGCCGATCCCACACAGATCGGTCCAAAAAACGCGGCCCGCCGGCCCACCAAGCCCAGAACGCCCCTCGGAGGCTCCATGGCAGATACCAAGACGTTCCGTTCCCGCTCGGTCCCGGCCAAGCTCGCCCTGGCCGCCGGCGGCCTCGTCGCCATCGCGGCAGCCGTCCTCCTGCCCAACACGGTGACTGCCGCCGCCCAAACCCAGAACCAGCCCCAGCCCGCTGCTCTCAAACAATCGACCCAGCCCCAGGTTGACGCCTGGCGTCAGTCCGTCTGGTCCACCGCCTCAGCCGGCGACCTCGACCAGACCCTCGCCCTCCTGGCAGACGTCCCCGAAGACGCCGACCCCGGCGCCACCGCCGACCTCCGAGCCTCGGTCGAACTGCTGCTGACCAACATTGAGAAGCGTGACAGCGCCCGCGCAGAGCAGATCGAAGAAGAACGTGCAGAATTCCTCGAGTCCCTCGCCACAGCCCGCGACACCCGCGACGACGCCGACGTCTCCGAAGCCCTCGCCCTCGCGCTGCTCCTCGAAACCCTCGTCGAAGACAAGAACGCCTTCCACAACGAGGCCGAGGTCATCGAGCTGATCGACCTCGCCGCCGAGACCGCCCGTCAGGCCGAGGCCGATGAAGACTGGCTCGCCGCGTCCGAACTCTTCGCGCGCCTGAACCTGCTGACCGAAACCAGCCAGGAATTCAAGTCCGACATCCAGCGCCAGGTCCTCCGCCGCGACCAGCTCATCCTCTACATCCCAGAGTCCTACTGGCAGATGCGCGACGCCCGAATGCGCGAGCTCGAGCAGCGCGCCCTCGATCGCTGGAACGAAGAGCAAGCCAACGGCGAAGCCGACGCAGACGCCGAAGGCGAAGACGACGAACCCCGCGAGCCCCCGACCGTTAAGGGCCTGCCCGACTACGTCGAGCGTGGTGACCCCTACACCGTCAAGCTCGCCGACATCACCCCCGACCTCGCACTCGCCGCCATCAACAACGCCAGCTACCGCCACATCTCCGCCACAACCATCCGCGACATGGCCCTCGGCGGCCTCGATGTCTTGGAGATGCTCCTCGACACCTCCGCCATGACCGTCGCCTTCCCCGGCCTCGCCGACCAGGCCAAGCTCGCCGAGTTCAACGACTACATCGACGACGAGCGCCAACGCCTCGCCGACCTCAACGACGACATCTCCATCTTCGACCTCCGCAAGACCCTCAACCGCCTGCTCTACATCAACGGCGAAACCGTCGAGCTCCCCGACCAGGTCGTCATTCACGAGTTCGGCGCCGGAGCCATGAACACCCTCGACGAATTCACCGCCATCATCTGGCCCCACGAGCTCCGCCAGTTCTACAAGCGCCTCGGCTCCTCATTCATCGGCGTCGGTGTTCAGATCGTCAACGACCCGATCACCGGAGACCTCAAGGTCTTCACCCCCCTCTCCGGCATGCCCGCACAGCGCGCCGGCGTCCGAGCCGAAGACATCATCACCCACGTCAACGGTGAGCCCATGATCGGCATCTCAACCGAAGACGCAGTCGACATCATCACGGGCCCCAAGGGCACCGATGTCACCCTCACCATCAAGCGCGACGACAACGGCGAAGAGCTGATCAAAGACATCACCATCACCCGCGCCGAGATCGACATCCCCACCGTCACCGGCTGGAAGCGCCTCCGCCCCGAGAACGACATCAACGCCTGGGACTGGTTCGTCGACCGGAACCAGGGCGTCGGCTACATTCGCCTCGAAAAGTTCGCCGAGGAATCCACCCGCGAGATCGACGCCGCCATCGATCACATGCGCGACCGGGGCCTCCGCGCGCTGATCCTCGACCTCCGCTTCAACTCCGGAGGCCAGTTCGACCGCGCCATCGAGATCACAAACCGCATCGTGCCCACCGGCACCCTCGTTTCCACGGTCGACAGCCGCACCGAACGCCCCGAGACACACCGCGCAACGCCCCGCGAAGCGCTCCTGCGCGACATCCCTGTCGCCGTCCTCATCAATAGCAACTCAGCATCGGCTTCAGAAATCGTCGCCGGCGCCGTCAAGGCCCACGCACGCCGAGACAACGCCGACGCTATCGTCATCGGCGAACGCTCCTACGGCAAGGGCACCGTCCAGAACGTCCACGGCATCGCCCGCCAGACCGCCGCCATGAAGGTCACGACCCAGTACTACCAGCTCCCCGATGGCTCGCTCATCCACCGCCGCAAGGGCTCGAGCGACTGGGGCGTCACCCCCAACCTCGCCGTCTCACTCCTGCCCGAGCAGGTCAGCGATTCCCTCCGCATCCGCAGCCGCGCCGACGTCATCCAGATCGACGAAGCCGGCAACGAAATCGCCGACGCCGAAGAACGCCGCGACCCCAGCGAACTCATCACCGAGGGCATCGACCTCCAGCTCCAAACCGCCCTCGTCCTGCTCAAGGCCCGCGTGCCGACCGAGACTTCATCCACAGCCATGCGTGATGATGGCTGAAGCATCGATCAGCATGACTCATTATTGAGTTTCGTTAGTTATGGGCTTGTGGACAAACTGATCGTGTGGTACGCTGAGCGGAGTATCGGACCTTCGCGTCAAGGAGCATGCCCGTGATTACCCCCCCCCGTTGTCGTAAAATCTTCGGCTTAGCCGTGGGTGTCGCGCTCACACTTTCGGGCAACGCTCAAACGCCACCACCGATCAACGACGTCGCCCATGTTTCCGTCGAACTCGACTCGGGATGGACACTCGAATCCGCGATCGTCAACAATGAACTCGTCGGATTCTTTGCGTGGATCCCTCAAGCCGAAGTCACACCGGGCAACGTCTACCTCGCTTGGCTTGAGCACGTTGGAGACGGAGCTTGGATCATGTATGGCTGGGCCGATGGTTCCGCCGCAAATGCTGTCAGTGCTATCGAGTCTGCCGTCAACGACGCCGGGGCTCTTGACGGAGTTGATCTAAACCAGATCGATAACGATCCGCTCTTCCTAGACCCTTGCGATCCAGGTATCCAACCCGGCGGACAAGGCGGCACCGCCATGCCTGCTGGCGTGACAGTCAACGACCCGGCCGCACCAATCGTGAACGCCGTCGCTGGTGATCCATCCACCGCCGTCCCGCTGCTCGATGCTTTGTCGCTGTCTGGTGCGAGTGCAGCACCGGGGCTTTCTCAGAGCATTGTCTCCCAGTCGCTCTGCCCTGGAATCTCCGATCTGGACGCGTCCCTAAATCGTGTGATGCACGAGATCATGACTTCCATTCCGTTTACGTACGACGGTGGAGCAACGATGGCCGCCCTCGCGTCTTGCGGTGGGCTTTGCATTCCGTCAACCCGAACATGGACGACAAGCCTCGCTCCCGTGTGCACCCCGGGCGGAACCTTTATCGTCGGCGCGAGCGGACTCACCGCCTGTCGCTACACCTGTACTCAGCGCGAGTTCTACTGGGTAAGAACAGTGGACATTTGGTGTAATGTTGGTATCAGCTTTACAACCGCCGTTGTAGGCGTGACGGTGAACATTCCATGGGGACTCTGCGACGGGCCGTGCCCAGCACTGCCGCAGTGATCAGACTCATAGCCGTCCAGCTTGCCCTCGGCATCGCCTTGGTGCTTCTGTCCCAAATGGCCTGGACACTCGGCCATTCACGTGCTGTACGGCCCGCAATCACGGCGTCCGCTACCGCCGTGAACGATCTGCTCCCAGGCACGATTAGCCGGCCACTCGCCCCCGTCGAACTCAACAGAGTGCAAGGCCTTGCCCGCCGTCAAGCAACCTACCTACCCGACCGCAGAACTGACCAACACACACAGCATACATCCCGGATACTGCAACCATTCGTGCGACCTGTGTACGCCCCAGGCCCAGGCACATACCACAAACCGGCTTGGATCCACGCCTTGCTGAATCCCTTTGTTGCTTCAACACTGCTCGCCGTTGTTCCCGTGATTGCTTTGCAGTTCGCCTCAACGCTTGCCATCCGCCATAAGCGAGCCATCAAGTCGTTCGTCTGGAGCTATCTGGCGGCAGCTGCTCTCTGGCTTCCGGTTCCTCTGGTGCTGGCCCTATTCTTCAACTTCCACAACCAACTGTTTCACTTGCACGCGACACGTGCGCTTCAGACGCTAGCACCGACAGGCCTAACCCCGTCCGCGTTCGACCCTGCATCACTACGCATTGTTGGGATCGTGGTCAGCGCGACATATGGGCTTGTTCTCCTGAACGTGGTGTGGCTGAGAGCGGCGCATTCCCGCAAGCCAACCCACTGCCCCAACTGCAACTACGAACGAGGCACCCTCGACACCTGCCCCGAGTGCGGCACACCGCGCACCGCAGCCGCCACCAAACTCTCCAAAGCGAAACGCCGCACCCTCATCGCCGGCTACGCCGCCATCCCCCTCCTGCTCATCGCCCCCTTCTGGATCAGCTGGATCGATATCGCTATCTATCACATCAGGCACTGACCGACCCAGGCGATCCTGTATACACCAACCCCATCCGCAACCCGACCGCCGCCCGCTTCCGCCCCTACAATCCGCCAACGCAAACTCCCGCCCGAAAGGACCATCCCCATGGCCCAGGCCACCACCGACGCAACCTCCAACACCAACAACCGCCTCTCCGACAAGCTCCCCGACGAGACGCTGCTCAAGTGGCTCCGTGACATGCAGCTCATCCGCGAGTTCGAGACCCGCACCCAGCAGGCCTATCAGCAGGCCAAGATCGGCGGCTTCTGCCACATCTACTCGGGCCAGGAAGCCTGCGCCGTCGGCACCATCCAGTCCGTCGAGCACACCGACCCCGTCGTCACCGCCTACCGCGACCACGGCCACGCACTCGCACGCGGCATGTCCGCCCGAGCCTGCATGGCCGAGATGTATGGCCGAGCCGACGGCTGCGCCAAGGGCAAGGGCGGCTCAATGCACATGTTCGACAAGCCCAACCACCTCTTCGGAGGCCACGGCATCGTCGGCGCGCAAACCCCCCTCGGCGCCGGACTCGCCTTCGCCGCCCGCTACGAGTGGGAAGTCCTCGGGACCGGTTCCAAGAAAGTCTGCCTCTGCTACCTCGGCGACGGCGCCATCGACCAGGGCGCGTTCCACGAGGCCCTCAACCTCGCCAGCATCTACTCCCTGCCCGTCATTTATGTCATCGAGAACAACGGCTACTCCATGGGCACCGCCATCCACCGCCACACCGCCAACCACGAAAACCTCACCAGCCGCGGCGAGTCCTACGGCATCAAGTCGATCAAGATCGACGGCCTCGACATCCGCCACGTCTACGACGTGTTCAAGCCCTTCGCAGACGACTGCCGCGACATGCAGCGCCCGGGCTTCGTCGACTTCAAGACCTACCGCTACCAGGGCCACAGCATGTCCGACCCCCAGAAGTACCGCACCAAGGACGAGGTCGACGAGTTCAAGGAGCAGGACTCCATCGCCAGTCTCCTCGCCCACCTCATGAACGAGCGCAACGCGATCGACGAAGACGGCTGGAAGGCCATGCGAAAGGAAATCGCCGCCGAGGTCAAAGACGCCGTCGACTTCGCCGAGTCCGCCGAGGTCCCCGACCCCAGCGAGCTCTACACCGACGTCTACGCCAACCCCGAGCCCAATCTCAGCCCCACCGCCACCTACACCCACGGCGCAAAGAACCCGCTGCTCTGAGCACTATACCAGCGGCGTTATGACCTCGATCCTCCTTATCAACGACACCACGAGCGTCGGACACTGGGGCTGCGCTGCCACCTCCGCAGCGCTCAGACGCAACCTCGAATCCCGAGGCAATACCGTCACGCCACTCACGCTCACTCTCGACCTGCCGCCGCTCGAAGGCGCCCTGAGCACCCCCGCCCACTTCAGCGATCCATCGCTGCTCGACGAACTCGAAGCCAACATCCCCGATCTCATCGCACCGATCCGCGACGCCGAAACCATTTGCGTCAACGGCGAAGGCACCCTTCACGGCATCTACGACCGCCCCCGCTACCTCTACGCACTCATCGCCGCCGCCCACCAACTCGGCAAACCCACCGCGCTCATCAACTGCAGCATCTTCCCCGAGAGCAAGCCGACCGGCGATTCCCCGGAAAGCTACGCCGTCCACGCCGAGGTGCTCCATCATATCAGCTTTCTCGCATGCCGCGACGCCTTCAGCCACGCCATCTGCCACGCCATGGGCATCCCCGCAGCACGCTCCTTCGATTGCCTCCCGCTCGAAGCGGTTCATCACGCTCAGTCGACAAAGGCAGAGCGACACGGCATCGTCCTCACGGGCTCCGTGCTCCGACACCCCCAACTGCTCAGCGCCTTCGAAGCTGTCGCCCGACGATTTGCGCCCGAGATCACGCTTTTGCTCGATAAACCCAAGCCGCAGCGAGCCGACTCGGATCAGCACGTCGCCGACCATCTCGAAAGCGTGGGACTCGCCATCCGAACCATCCGCG
>JBCBMF010000080.1:0-12036 GCA_039822905.1 Planctomycetota bacterium | reverse complement strand
GCGATCGATCTCAACCGGCGCATACCCGGCAAGCTGAACGATCTGATCATGCAGTGCCTCGAGGTCGCACCGGAAGATCGCCCCGAGATGCCCGACGTCGTGGACCAGCTCGAGCTCATCCACGCGATGCTCAAGGCGGGCGTCAAGGACCGCAGCGGCGAGCACCGCGCCTCGAAGGCCTGAGCGGGACCACGATGCTCGATCTCGCCGATCCAGATGCCGTGATCGACGCCCTGATGCGCGGCGCCGAGGCCAACCGCGACGCCGCCTGCCGCAACGGGTCCATCGATGAGATCCGCCCCCCGGGCCGGCTCATTGCCACCGGCGACCTGCACGACAACCCAATGCACCTGCAGACACTCATCGAGCGCGCGGGCCTCACCCCCGAGCACGAGAGCGCCGACCGCAAACACCTGACGCTGCACGAGATCATCCACTCCGACCGGCTGATGAACGGCATGGACTTCAGCTACCGCGTCATGGCCAAGGTCGCGCACCTCAAGTCGGAGTACCCCGACCACGTGCACACGCTGCTCGCCAACCACGAGCTCGCGCAGATGCTCAAGAGCCCGGTCCTCAAAGACGGCATCAAGTGCGTCGAAGCCTTCGAGCTGGGGCTCGACTACGCGTTCGGCGGCGAAGCACCCCGAGTCGAAGCCGCGATTGACGACTTCGTCCGCTCGATGCCGCTGGCGCTCCGCTGCCACTGCTCGAACCCGCGCGGCGGCGGCTTCGACGTGTTGTGCAGCCACAGCCTGCCCAACCCCGCGATGATGCAGAGGTTCGACCCCGGCGTGCTCAGCCGAGACCTGACCGACGATGACTACGCGCCGCGTCAGGGCTCAGCGCATCTCATGGTCTGGGGCCGGGGCTACGACGCCGAGCTGCTCGAAGACCTCGTCGAGCGGTGGGGGGTGAACTGGTTCATCCTGGGACACGAGCACGCGGAGTTCGGCAGCGCGTTTGTGCCGCCCAACGCGGTGATCCTCAACAGCGACCACGAGTTCGGCGTGTGCCTGCCGCTCGACCTCGCCGCGATGCCCGGCCCCGAGGCCGCGATGGGCATGGTCGAGCGCCTCAGCGGCTGAACGCCAGGCAGCAGACGGCGTCAGAACGGGGCGAACTGGTCGCCGTCGAATTCATCGCCATCAAACTCCGTCGGCCCGCCGCCGTCGCGGTGGTCCTGGGCGGGCCCTGTCTTGGGCCGGTTGCCGAAGCCGCCGAAGCTCTGACCCGGTGGTGTGCCGTTCGATGTCGTTTCGCTGGTCGGCTCGGTCCTGGGCTTCGGCTCGCTGTACGACGCACCGTTCGAGCCGCCGTAGCCGACGCCCGCGCCATGTCCCGAGCTGTGACCAGAGCTGTGTCCGGTGCTGTGTCCGCCGCCGTAGCCCGCGCCCACGCCGTAGCCGCCGCCCGATGACTCGGCGTGGTTCTTGAACCGCGTCGTGTGGCTGTCCCACGTGAGCTTCACCACGCCCGTCGGCCCGTTCCGCTGCTTCGCGACGATCAGCTCGGCCAGCCCCAGCTTGTCGGGGTTGTCCATCTGCCAGTCCTCGTCGCCGATGTGGTAGTACTCCTCGCGGTGCAGCAGCAAAACAACGTCCGCGTCCTGCTCGATCGAGCCCGACTCGCGCAGGTCGCTGATCCGCGGCTGCTTGCCCTCGCGCTGCTCCGGGCCTCGGTTCAGCTGCGCGAGGCAGATCACCGGCACATCGAGCTCCCGCGCGAGCGCCTTGATGCCCCGGCTGATCTCGCTGACCTCAACCTGCCGCGACTCACGCGCCGAGCCGGGTGACGACAGCAGCTGCAGGTAGTCGATCACGATGCAGCCGATGTTGTGCTTCCGTGCGAGCCGACGCGACCGCGCCCGCAGCCCGAGGATCGACAGGCTCGGCGTGTCGTCGATGTAGATCGGCGCCTCCGCCAACTCGCCCGACGCGCGGATGAGCCTCTGAAAGTCATCCTGCGTGAACTTGCCCGATCGCATCTTGTGGCTGTCCACGCCCGATCGCGCGCTGAGCATCCGGCTCGTCACCGCGCTCTTGCTCATCTCGACGCTGAACAGCGCCACCGCGCACTTGTCCGCCTTGGGCTTGTTGCCCAGCGCCGCGCCGCCCATCGCGACCTGCTCCGCGATGTTGAGCGCGAGGGCGGTCTTGCCCATCGAAGGGCGGGCCGCGACGATGATCATCTCGCCCGCGTGCAGGCCGGTCAGCATGTCGTCGAGCTCGAGGTAGCCCGTCGGTATGCCGCTGACGCCCTTGCCCTCGATCGCTTCGAGGTGCTCGATCTCTTCTTGCAAGAGCTCTTCGAGCGACTGGGCCTCGTCCGATTGCGACTGCTCGGCGATCGCGAAGATCTTGCTCTCGGCCGCGTCGATCACCTCGTTGACCGCCTGCGCGCCCTCGCCCGGGTGATATGCCTCGTACAAGATTTTGCCCGACGCCTCGATCAGCGACCGCAACCGATGCTTGTCGGCGACCGTCCGCGCGTAATACACCGCGCTCGTCGGCGCGGGCACACCCTCGGCCAGGTCGACCAGGTACTGCTCGCCCCCGATGTCGTCGAGCTGCCCCGCGTTCCGCAGGACATCGACCAGCATGACGAGGTCGCCCGCCTGATGCTGGTCGTACAGCTGGAGGATGCCCTTGTAGATCGCGGCGTGACCAGACGAGTAGAACGACTCGGGCGAGCCGACCACGGGCAGCACGTCCGCGATCACCTGCGGGTCGAGGATCATCGACCCGAGCAGGCTCATCTCCGCTTCGAGCGAGTGCGGCGGCAGCTTGTCGAACAGACGTTCGACGCTCGTAAAGACCGCGCGGTCCCGTCGTCCGGAACCGCCCGGCCTGCCGTTTCCCCCTCCGTGGTCGCGTCCGTG
The DNA here is from genome assembly GCA_039822905.1 of Planctomycetota bacterium. Classification (GTDB taxonomy): domain Bacteria; phylum Planctomycetota; class Phycisphaerae; order Phycisphaerales; family UBA1924; genus JANQQZ01. The sequence goes on along the minus strand of JBCBMF010000080.1, from coordinate 9,155 downwards.
ATCGTCGGCCAAGCCCCTGCCTCCGTGCGCTCGGGTAGACCTGCAGCGTACTCACGAGCACACCGACCCATCCCCGCATCTGTCGCGATCAGACGACTTTGTTGTCGGTTCACCGCCTCGTTTGCGGCAATCCACAGAACATCCACCCCTCGTGAACCGTCGTACCATTCGCTATGCCCGAACGCACGCCCATCACCGTCGCCGACGACCCCTTCGCAGAGGGCGGCACCCTGCCCGAATCGCTCCCCGAACACCCCTGGGACATCTTCGAGCAGTGGTGGACCGACGCCCACACCGGCGGCCCAGACGGCGGGCCGATCACCGACAACCCCAACGCCATGAACGTCGCGACGCTCAAGGCTGACGGCACACCGTCCAGCCGCATCGTGCTGTGCAAGAGCTATCAGACGGACTCCGATTCTGAGACCGGCCGGGTTGTGTTCTACACCAACTACGAGGGCGGCAAGGGCACCCAGCTCCGGGCCAACGGCGTCGCCGCGGCGTGCTTCCACTGGGATGCGCTCGACCGACAAGTCCGCATCGAGGGCCCCGTGACCCAGAGCCCCGCCGAGGAGAGCGACGCCTACTTCAACAGCAGGCACATCCTCAAGCGCCTGGGCGCGTGGGCCAGCAACCAGTCCCGGCCCGTCGAGACGCGGGAGCAGCTCCTCGAACAGTACAGCGATGTGCTTGACCGCTTCGGCGTCCCCATGAGCGTCGTCGCCGGCGAAGAGCCGGGCGACGGCATCACCATCCCACGCCCACCGCATTGGGGAGGCTTCCGGATCTGGGCCCGGCGCGTCGAGCTCTGGATCGGCGGCAAGGGCCGGTTCCACGACCGCGCGGAATGGACCCGTGAACTCACACCCGGGCGCGACGGCTTCGCGGGCGGGTCATGGGCCCGCACGAGACTTCAACCTTGACGCTGAAGTCAGACTCGGATGTGCCCGAGTACCGCGATCAGGACCGAGCCTCGCTGCGAGTTTCCAAGCGCATGCCCACCGACCTGCACGACATCGCCACGCTCTCGGGCCACCGCGACCGCATCACGAGCGTCGCGTTTGCGCCGGGCCGCAACGACGTGGTGCTCTCGTCGGGGCGCGACGGCGCGATCGCGGTCTGGACAGTGTTCGGCGAAGAGTCGGCCGAGGCCGCGCTCTACCGCCACAACGCCGCGGTTCGGTACGCGTGCTTCTGGCCCGACCAGCAGGGAATCCTGTTCGCCGCCGAAGACGGCAGCGCCCGGCTCGTCGATCTCGAATCGAGCGAAGAAACAGGCCGGTTCACCACGGTCCAGGCGCTGCTCGAGTCGGCGCAGTCACCGACGGGTCTCGTGAAGACGGTCGGCGACACCGTAAAGGTCGCGAGGGAACTGGTCGCCGTCGTTGTGCCGCTGGGCGGCCTTATCACCGCGGCAACCAAAGCCAGCGAGACGGCCTCACCCATCCAGCACGCCGTCGCCGACGCCACGCTGGGCCGCGTCGCCACCCTCGCCGCAGATCACACCGTTACGCTGTACGACCTGGTCACGAGCGAGGTCATCCGCAGGTGGAGCGTGCCAGCCGACGACCGCTCCCGGCTCGCCTTTGCCGCCTGCTCGCTCATCGTCGCGGGCGCGAGCAAGCTGCTGGTGCTCGACGAGGATCTCGACAAACCCGGCGCGAGCCAACGACCGACGCGCTCGGCGATCCGCGGCATGGTCCAGCTCGACGCCAACCGCATCGCGACCTACGACTCATCGAAGACATTCACGATCTGGGACGCCGAACGCCGCGCAACCGTCGGCAGCTTCAAGGCCCCGGTCCAGCCCGCGCACGCCTGCCTCTGCGGCAAAGACCGCGTGCTCATCGCCGACGGCGGCCGACGCGTGGCTGTCCTCCCGATCGCGGGCCACGCCGAAACGAGCATGCACGAAGCCGACGCGGGCAAGATCCGCGCGATCGCCGCGAGCGATGACGGCTCCCGCATCGCCATCGCCGGCGACGAGCTGAAGCTCCGCATCCTCGACGCCCCGAAAGACTAGCTGCTCGCGCCCAGCGACTCCCGCTCGCGGAGATGCGCGCGCACTATCCGGAGCGTCCGCACGAACGACAACGCGCGATGCCCCGCTGCACGGTTGCGTGCTCCGATCGCATACGCGATCGACCATTGCTGAATCAGCGTCCGCCACGCGAACCACGGCGACCTGCGCGGGTCGTAGATCGTGGTCGACTCGCTCGACGTGCCGTTGACCTCGATCACATCGAACTCGCCCGCCGCGAGCGCGTCCTCGTGGTCGTACCGCAGATCGAAGCGGCCGAAATCGAGCCCGCCGCTTCTGATACCTTCGAACCCGTTGGCGATGCCGCGGATCGCCCGCTCAAGCCCGGGTGTGACCAGCGCCGGCGCATCGCGGAACTCACAGCCCTGCCGGTGGTTCCCTGCCCATGACAGGACAAGTTGTTCTCCGTCGCCCAGCACATAGCCACGCCGATCGTCGAACCGCTCAAGAAACGTGTCGGCCTGGCATCGGAACCGTTTGTGCCGCCAGACGAGCTGCTCAAGGGTTCGCTTTCCGTCGCCAACAAGCATCGGGAAGACCTTACGTGTCACAGAGAAAACCCGACCGGCCGGCGTGTCTCGCACGAAGAACACGCCAACCTCGTTCGGCCGATCACTGAGCCGCTGCACCAGAATCGGACCGGGTGTGTCCGCAACAAATCGTTCGATATCTTCGCGCGATCGGCAGACCTTGATCCCTCGCCCCTGCTCGCCCGCGTCGGGCTTCATCACGATCGGCAGGCCTCCGAGCCGCGGCTCGTTGTTGAGTTGCCGCATCAGCCACGCCGCCCGCTCTGCCGGCGACCCCGTGTCCGGCAGCTTGGTGCCGAACAGCACGCGCTCGTCGCCCGACGCGAGCAGGCCGTTCAGGATCTCGCTCTTGCTCTCGCCCGCGAGCCCGCCGCCGTTGGCGATCCCCGGGTTGCACGCGGTGAACACGAGCGGGTCCCGGTGCTTCACGCTCAGCCACACGAACCACGGCGCAAGCGGCAGGTACAACGCCAGACTCGGCCACCACTCGTGATGCAGGAGACGCGCAAGCGACGCCCGCAACCGCTGCCGACCGCGCGTCGTCCAGACGTTTCGCACCAGCATCGGCAGCACACGCAACAGCACCGCGAGAGCCGCGACCGCGAGCAGCCAGCCGACACCATGCAGCCAGTCGGGGCCGAGCCGGATCACGGGCCTCGCGACAAGCTGCACGAACACGAACCCCAGCCCGAGCTGCGCGAGCGGCTGCCCCAGCACGCCCAGCCACGCCGATAGCTTCAGCCCGCGCCCGTTGCGAACGGTCCGGATGCCCTTGCCAACCGCGAGCCCGAGCCACGCGACGCCGATGTCGAGCTCCGTCGCACCGACCAACACCGCCACCCACGCCCGCCCCGGCAGCACCCAGCCCACCAGCGTCACCAGCGGAAGCACCAGCCACACCGGCGCAAAGTGCAGCCAATGCAGCGCCGCGTCGCCCGCATCACCAAACGGATTGACCCGCGGCGCAAGATCCAATGTCGCGCGTTCGGGCACCGCCGCCGGGTCGTCGAACCGCTCGATGAACGCGCCGATGTGCTCGGCCGTCTCCTCCGGCGCCAGGAACGGCATGAAGTGATCATCATCCGTCATCACCAGCGTCGACGTCGGCATCAGCTCGTGGTGATACTCGGCCGCCCAGTCGGCCACGAGGAAGTCATCCCGCCCGTGCAGGATCAGCGTGGGCGTACGCAGGTTCCGCATGATGCCAGCCAGCGGCCGCTGGTCGGTGTCATCGAAGTTGCGGAGTCCACGGCGAAGATCACGCAGATCGAGCAGGCCGAAGTGCGGCACCAGTCGCTCCGCAACGTGCGTAGCGCCGATGCCAATCTCGTACTTCGTTTGCTCGAACCAATAGCTGCCCGACCCTTCGGTCTCCTGGGCGCCGACGGAGCCGAGCATGACAATCGATGCGACGCGATCGTCATCGATATCCGCCATGTTGAGTGCCACCGCGCCGCCGTTTGACCAGCCAACGATGTGTGCACGCTCCACGCCCACTTCATCCATAAACGCCAGCACGGCGTGCGCGTGAGATCGTGCCGACCACGTCGGCGGGTCTCGGCGGCTCAGGCCCATCCCGGGCAGATCGAGGGCGAACGATCGACGGCCTTTGGCAACGAGTTCGCCGAGTCCGGGACGAGACGGCGAGCCGACGAAGTTCTGGTAGCCGCCGGGAGATCCGTGCAGCAGGATGACCGGTGCGATCCCGCGTTGGTCGCCCCACGATTGAAAGAACTGTCCGAGCCGCGCGCTCTGCTCGAACCCATCAACCGGTCCGTCGCCCGTCATGGGCGGCAGCCACACGGCGCGTCCCGCGTCGACGAAAGCCTGCATCGGCTGGCGATTGCCCTTCCGCGATGCCGTGTTGGCCTGGCTCGTGAGCACAAGCCCAACGAGGTAGAAGCACACGATGATCGACCAGATCCAGCCTCGACGCCTCGTCACGCTACTCGCTCGCGCTGGTTGTCACGCCCACAAGCTTCCGCCCGCGGATGTGCTCGGTCCCAAGCTGCCCGCACGCCGCCATCTGGTCCCGTCCCTTGGTCTTGCGCCGCTTGGTAAACACGTTCCGCGAGCGCAGCCGCTCGACGAACGCATCCACGGCCCACTCTTCGGGTGCGGGCCAAGGCGAGTCGCGGCGCGGGTTGTAGGGGATCACGTTCACGGCGCACAAGAGCGGCTCAACGTACGCCGCCAGCTCGTCCGCGTGCTCAAGCCGGTCGTTCACGCCCGGGATCAGCACGTACTCGATCATGATCCGGTTCTGGCCCGACCGAGGAAAGCCGATCAGGCTCTCGCGCAGCTCGGCCATGTTCCACTTGCGGTTGATCGGCATGATGGTGTTGCGGATCTCATCGTTCGGCGCGTTCACGCTGATAGCGATGCCCAACCTTCGCCAGCCGTGCTGCTCGCACTGCCTGCGCAGCTTTCGGATGCCGTCGACCCTGCCGACCGTGCTGACTGTGATGCACCGCATGCCGATGTTCGCCGCCGAGCGGTCGTTGAGCACGCCGATCGCCCGGATCACGTTGTCGGCGTTGTCGAGCGGCTCACCCATGCCCATGAAGACGATGTTCTTGATGCGCTTGCCGTGCGTCGCGCCGTGGCCATGCTGCGCGGTGAACCACTGCGCGACGATCTGCTCGGCACGCAGGTTCTTCACGTGCCCCATCTGCGCGGTCTCGCAGAACTCGCACCCCATCGCGCAGCCGACCTGGCTCGAGACGCACAGCGTGTAGGTCAGCTCGCCCTTGCGCCCGATCATGGGTATGACGACGGACTCCACGGGCAGCGTTCGGCCGTGCGACGCGGCGTCGCGCTCGGCCGCCGTGCGACCGCCTGCGTCCGCGTCGATCTCGGTCAGGATCTTGACCGTGTCGCCCTCGGGCCCGTCGCTGGGCGAGACCTGCTCGCCCACGACCGGCAGGAACGGGTCGAAACCGCGCCACGGATCGACGAGCTCGGAGCTGTCGGCGGCGCGGAACAGCGTCTTGTACGCCTTGGTCGCCCACTGCCGGCCGCCGCGATGATGCCGGCAGGCGTCCGACCACGCCTCGCACGTCACCGAGAACGGATGGGGTAGTCGGTTGGGTTGGCAGGTGTCAAACATCACAGAGCGAACGGTATCGCGCCCGGCAAGCCCGGTCCTGCGCGATTACCCGTGCATCACAGCGGCTTTGTGATATTCTGAACGTCCCGCGATCCGGCTCGGCGGGTTCTCCGTCTGGGCCCCCGGAGTCCGCCCGATGCCCCGCCGTTCGGCATTCACACTGATCGAAATTCTGGTGGTGATCTCGATCGTCGCGCTGTTGATCGGCATTCTGCTGCCGGCGCTCAGCTCGGCGCGGGAGTCCGGCCTGACCACGATCTGCGCGGCCCGGCTCCGCCAGGCCGCGCTCGCGACCAATGTCTACGCGAACGACCACAAGGGCAAGATCTGGGAAGCCGGCAGCTGGGCACGCATCGATCGGCCACGCTTCGACCCCGAGCCCGGCGCGATCTGGGACTACGTCGAGAACGTCAGCGAGGTCATGGCGTGCCCCAAGAACAAACGCCGCTCGCGCGACGACCGCGACAGCAGCGACCTGTTCGACAACCTTGAGCTCGGCGTCGACTTTGATTTCACCATGTTCGAGGCCTCGAACGGGGCCGATGTCGCCAAGCAGTGGAACGTCTACCGGCTCGATCGCACAAAGTACACCGGCAACAACCCGCCGAACTTCTTGCTGCCCGTCGCGGCCGACAACTTTCTCGCGCGGAAGCGCCTCCGCACGATGCCCGTCTTCATTGAAGAGAGCACGTTCTGGTACAACGACTCGACCATCGACGGCCGGTGGGGCAACAACGACCAGCTCACGCAGCGGCACCAGGGCAAGGGCCACATGGCGATGATCGACGGCGTCGTCGAGGCCTTCGACTTCAATCCGGACGACGAAGAGGAATCGCTCAACCGGTCCGATTTCAGGGCCAACGACATCTACTTCCGCATCGTCGACCGCGCCGGTCGGCTTGTGTTCGACAACTCGTTCAACGGCCGGTTCACCAGGTACGGCGAGTTCAACGCCGCCCGCTAACCAGCTCCATATACCTACATTCATATCCTGTATACAGTATAGCGCCTATTTGCGGGCCCAGCAACGGGTTAGCCCTTCAGCCGGGCAGAATCTGAGCCGAAAACGACTTCCATATGTCTTGTAGGGGTTGTATGCTTTTGCACACACAGCCACTCATGCTGTGCGATTCAGGAGTTGGACATGTCCCGATCGACCGCCCGCGGCTTCACGCTGATTGAACTGCTCGTTGTCATCGCGATCATCGCGCTGCTCATCGGCATCCTCCTGCCGGCGCTCGGCAAGGCCCGAAGCACCGCGCAGAACACCATCTGCCAGACCCGCCTCCGCGGCATTGGTCAGGCCACGGCGCTCTACGCGAACGATCACAAGGACCAGATCTGGGACGCCTACACATGGAACCGCATCGGCGACGACGAGGGTGAGCCGGGCTTTAACGACGGCACCGAGCCGCGAGAGGGAGCGTTGTACGAGTACGTCGACAACGTGGATGAGATCGCTGAGTGCCCGACCAACAAGCGGCAGTCCGCCGATGGGGTTGACTACTCATCGACGAACATCACGAACGAAGACGCGCAGCTTGATTTCGACTTCACCTTCCTCGAGGGCGCTCAGGGCGCACGAACGTCCAAGCAGTGGGTCGTCCGTCGGTACAACCGCCAAGAATCAACAACCCTTGAAGCCCCAGACTTCGTAGCCACGTTCAGTCAGGCGCAGGTCGATCGTCTTCTTCCGAACGAACTCAGCATGCGGACGCTGCCGATCTTCGGCGAAGAGAGCACGTTTATCTTCAACGGCGTCCAAGAGGGTGCGGTGAGTTTCGATGGACGCTGGGCGAACAACGACCAGCTCACCAGCCGGCATTCCGGCAACGGCAACCTCCTCTTGATCGATGGCGTGGTTGAATCATTCGAGCCCAGCGACGGCCCCCAAGGACCAGAGGTTCGCGAGGAACAAGACTTCACCGCGAATGATTTCTACGTAAAAATTAAGGACGTACAGAACGGAAACCGCATCCAGTGGGACAACCTCTGGAAGGACGGCGGTGGCCGTTCATCGCTCCCCTACGGCTGGGTCAACCAGGCCCGCTGAACAGCGACATCAGCCGATACACGCAGGTAAAACGAATGAGGGCAGCCCGCACAGGGCCGCCCTTTCTCTTTCGCCCCGACACGTGCGACGGGCTTCCTGCTACTCCGCCGAAGCCGTCGACCGCTGCGGCACATCCCGGCTCACCATCGTGTCCAGCATCGTGCCGATCAGCGCGGTCGTCTCGGCGTCACCCGACGACTCGCCCCCGCCGGTGTTCGACACCATCACCCTCGGCGTGATCTCGATCGCCTGCTCGCCCACGATCTTGAGGACCTCGATCAGCGCCGCGTTGCCCGCGCCGATCTGCAACGCGATCCGCTCGTACGCCGACGCCTGCGCCTCGGCGCGGATCTGGATTGCCTCGGCCTCGGCCTGGGCCGCGATGATCTGCTTCTGCTTGTCCTGCTCGGCGATCTGGACCTCGTACTGCGCCGTCGCCAGCCGCTTCTCTTCCTCGGCCTCCTGCTGCGTGCGTGTCAGCGCCTTCTTCTGCTCAGCCGCCCGCTGCTGCTCCTGGAACGTGATCTGCTCCTGCACCGCGATCTCGCGGTCGCGCTGCGTGGTGAGCAGTTCGCCCAGCGTGTCCTCGTTGCCAACGTCGCCGATGCGGACGGCGAGAATCGTCACGCCCAGATCGCTCATCGCCTGCTGGAGCATCACGAGCGACTGGCTCTCCTGCTGCGACCGCTGGTTGACGTAGTCGAGCGCCTTTACGTTCTCCGCGTTGTTCCGGAAGATCGCCCGCACGGCCGAGTTCATCTTGCTGAGCAGCGGCTGGCCGTCCGAACCCAGCTTGGCGACCACCACCGGCGCGTTGTCCGGCTCGATTTTGTACTCGACGCGCACATCGACCGGGAACGTGAAGCCGTCGCTCGTCCGCACGGTGATCTCGCGCTCTTCGACCGCCGTGTTGCTCGTCAGCCCCCGGGTCTGGTTCAGCACGCCCTGGCCCGCCGTAAACCGCAGGATCGTCTCACGCGTCGAGACGTTGGTCACCTCGAACGCGTTGGGGTTGATCGGGTACGTGCCGGGCGGCAGAGGCACGGCGCGCACACCCTTTTCGCCCTGCGCCGCGAGCGTGACCGGGTCCGTCCCCGATTCGCCGCTCGTGACCGTAGGCGGAGCGCCGAAGTTGGCCTTCAGCACTGCCACCGTCGCGTTGGCGACGTCGGTCGCTTCAACCATCTCGACCTTGAACAGCTCGGTGTTCACCCGGTACTTTCCGGGCGTGAGCACGTTCGACTGCGGGCCCTTTCGGCCGCCGTTCGCGAGGAAGTAGCTCGCGTCCTCAACCATCTTCTTGAACTCGGCCGTGTCGACCTCGGGGGCGTACAACTGACCCGGGTCGAGCGGGTCGCCGTCGCGCGCCTCGACGAGGCCGACCTGCCCGGCGGGCACTTCCACAAGCGGCACCGTCGACAC
>JBCBMF010000079.1:0-12246 GCA_039822905.1 Planctomycetota bacterium | reverse complement strand
CGACCAGTCGAGCCGCAGGGCCCATTCCCAGTAGTGGGCTTCGTCTTCGACCAAGGCGTAGGGCGAAAGAAACAGCACGTAGACGGCGCGGACAACCGTGACGGCGAGCACGAGCGCGAGGGCGGCGTCGACGGGATTGGTCGCACGTTCGTCTGTCATCGGCGGCAGATCTGCTTGTAGGTGAGGGCTGCGTAGGCGAGGGGGATCAGGACGCCCAGGTAGAGGGTGGGGACGCCGATGAAGCCGAACTCGTGGGTGAGCTGCTTGCCCATGCTGATGACGAGGACGGAGAAGAGGGCGGGGAAGAAGGCCCAGAGGTAGACGGTGAGCGCGAGGGCGTGTCGGAGCTTGATGGCGACGACTGCGCCGGTGAGCACCATGACCATGCCGGCGAGGGACATGGCGATGCGCTCGTGGATGTTGGCGCTGATCTCTCGCAGTACATCGGCGCGCATGTCGTTGAGTCGGTCGTGGGCTTCGATCGCGCCCTGGAACTTTGCTGCGCCGTCGGTGAGGTAGTCGGTCTCGCTGAGGATGTCGTCGAGGGTCGACGTGCGCAGATCGATGTAGCGGTCGCTGTCGGTGACGATGCCGGTGATGGCTCGTGCTCGGCGGACGCCGGCGACGGGCTCGGCGGACTCGGTAGCGCGGCGGATGTCCTCGGCGGCGGATCGGCCTGTGGTGGTGACGTGCTCGAGTTCGAGGCGGGTCTCGACGCGCTTGCGCGTGAGCTCATCGGGCGATGTCGCGTTGAGGACGGCCTTGGCTGCGGAGACGCGTTCGGTGGTGCCGTCGGCGCGGTTGACGGTGATGTCGATCGGTGCGCCTGGTGTCGCGGGGATGATTCGGCGTTGCAGCGCGGGGCCCGCGGAGAGGTGCCGGCCCGCGATGGTGATGACGTCGCCCTCGGCTGTGGTGAGCGACGCGCGGGTGTCATCTTTGAGGTCGGCGTCGATGTCGGCGAGGTACTCGACCGAGGCGGTGCGCAGGGCGAGGCGGTGGCGGAACTCGTCGACGAAGTCGAAGCGTTCGGGGTGGTTGCGGAGGGTGCGGAGCTCGGTGTAGGTGAAGAACTTGGGGTCGTCGACGATGGCGGGGGGGACGGCGAAGTCGTAGCGGAAGGTGTCGTCGCTGGTGATGACGACGCCGTCTTCGTCGGTGCCGCGGTAGTTCTCTGCGACGATGGTGACGACGGAGCCGAAGCGTGCCTCGCCGTCGGCGCCGGAGCCGCCGCCGGCATCAGGCCCATCCCACGGGGTTTCGCTGGGGCGGATCGCAAGGAAGGCCCGCTGGGCGGTGGCGGCGGACTTGGCTTGGCGGTCGTTGCCCAAGAAGAGGAACGCGGGCTTGCCGAGGGCGATGACGGTCTTGGCGCCTTCGACGCGTTCGGGGTCGAGGGTCTCGACGATCTCGGCGCCGATGACGGTGCCGTTGAACTCGAAGGTGTTGCCGAGGGAGAGCTGGACGACCATCCAGTCGGCGATGGAGAGGCGGACGTAGGACTCCATGGTGCGGAGGAAGCGTGGGATGACCTGGTCGGAGATGACGCCGAGTACGCCGACGAGCAGGACGCCCGAGATGACGGCGGGCATGAGGACGGATCGGTGGCCGACGCCGCCGGCGTGGGCTGCGGCGAGCTCGTTGTCCTGGGCGAGTCGGTGGTAGACGAGCGTTGCGGCGAAGCCCGCGCCGAAGGGGACGGCGTAGGCGAGCATGGGCGGGATCGCGAGGCCCATGAACTGGATGGCCTGGAGCGGGGTGAGCTTGCCGTCGGCGAGGGGGCGGATGGTGATGGCAAGGGCGAGGATGGTGACGATGACGGCGGTGGTGAGGAGTAGGAGCCGCCACAGGTCGGTGAGGATGTAGGACCAGAGCTTGATCGGGACTTTGGCGGACGCACGGGCGGGCATGGGTGGATGGTATCTCGCGGGCGAGTCGATGAGGCAGCGTTCGCGGCGCGTATATAGTTTGGCTATGGCGGACAAGCAGCTGGAGATCGGTCAGCGGGTGCGTGTGGTGCAGCAGGTGCCGCGGCTGAGTGGTTCGCACGCGACGGCGGTCGAGGGCGAGGTGGTGTCGTTTGGGTTCAGCAAGACCGGGTCGTGGTTTGCGCACAGCAAGGACAAGAAGCTGTGGGTCGAGCGCGTCGAGCTCAAGAAGGCCGACGGCGAGCTGGTGATGCTGAACCTGGATCAGTACTCGCGGGTTGAGCTGCTGGGCGACACGGGCGATGACGAGAGCGACGCGGCCTGAGGTCGTTGCCGCTCTCTCATCGGATCGCGGACAGCCGGATCACGGACAACGCGGATGTTTTAGTTTGAATCCGGCTGGGCATCCGGTAGGCTCGGGCGCTTTGTGGTCGGAGGCTGTTGTGATGCCGTGGATTCGTCGTCGTGAGCTGGTGTCGTTGGGCGTGGTGGGTGCTTTGGGTGTGAGCGGGCAGGGCGTCGAGCCCTTTCCGGAGGCTGTTGAGCTTGGTGCGCTGGACGGGACGGCCGGGTTTACGGTGGCAAGTCTGGCGTTCTTTGATTTCTTTGGTGAGTCGGTCGCGTCGGCCGGCGATGTGAACGCCGACGGGTTCGGTGACATTGTGATCGGTCTGCCCGAGGCCGGGCCGAACGGGGCTGATTCGGGTCAGAGCGTTGTCGTCTTCGGTGGGCCGGGTGTTGGGGCGGGTGGCAGCATCGTTGCTTCTGCGCTGGACGGGACCAACGGTTTCGTGCTCAACGGGGCGCGGCGTGACGGGGATGTTCGGAACTACAGCGGGGCGGCGGTGGCGTCGGCCGGTGATGTGAACGGCGACGGCGTTGATGATCTCGTGATCGGCGCGGGCTTTGTTGATGTGGTGACCGTATCGACGGTTCTGGGTTCCAGCTACGTGGTGTTCGGGCGGGCGGGCATCGGCGGCGGTGGTGCCGTCGAGCTGGGGCAGCTTGACGGCGTTGACGGCTTCGCGATCGAGCGCACGCAACTGAACGACGCCACGGGGTTTGCTGTTGCGTCTGCAGGTGATCTCAACGCCGACGGTATTGACGACGTTGTCATCGGTGCGCCGTCGTCGTTTGGTCCGTCCGTCCGGTCCGGCGCGGCATATGTTGTGTTCGGCGGTTCGTCCGTCGGCGGGTCGGGCGTTGTGTCGCTGGGTTCGTTGGACGGCACAACGGGCTTCGTGCTGCGGGGGGTGGGCGCACAGGAGCGAGCCGGGTCGTCGGTGGCGTCGGCCGGTGACGTGAATGGTGATGGGATCGGCGACCTGATCGTGGGCGCGCCGGGAGCGCGGTTCGACGGGCTTGCCGGCGCGGGCGCGAGCTACGTGGTCTTCGGCGCACCCGGCGTTGGCAGCGGCGGCGTGATCGAGGCCGGCAGTCTTGATGGAACAGAAGGCTTTGTGCTCGGCGGTGACGCTGGGTCGTCGAGCGGCAGCAGCGTGGCGTCGGCCGGTGACGTCAACGGTGATGGGATCGGTGACCTGATCATCGGGGCCCCGCTCGCGAGCGGCGACGGAACGGCGGGAGCGGGCGTGAGCGCCGTTGTCTTCGGCGATCCGCTGATCGGCTCTCGGGGCAGCGTCGCGCTCGGCGGCCTGGACGGGCAGGCCGGCTTCTTTGTGCGCGGCGTCGCGGCGTTTGACAACAGCGGGGTTTCGGTGGCGTCGGCGGGGGATGTGAACGGCGATGGGTTCGACGACTTGCTGATCGGAGCCGAGCGCGCCGATCCCGGCGGGCGGGCTGATGCCGGGGCGACCTACGTCGTGTTCGGGCGGCCCTCGATCGGAGCGGCCGGGGTTATCGACCTTTCTTCGCTCGATGGGCTGACCGGGTTTGTGATGAACGGTGTGACGTCTCGGGACCTGACGGGCTCTGCGGTGTCGCCGGCGGGGGATGTGAACGGCGACGGGATCGATGACCTTCTGACGAGCACCGAGACGGTGCCGCGGAACAGCGAGCCGCGGGCTGGGCGCTGCTTTGTCGTGTTCGGCCGCGATCTGCTCTGCGTGCCCGACGCGAACCGCGACGGCGTGCTGAGCCCCGCCGACTTCGATGCGTGGCTTCTCGCCTACACCACGCGGTCGCGGGTTTGTGATCAGAACGGCGACGGGGCGTGCACGCCGGCCGATCTCAACGCGTGGATTGTGAACTACGACGCGGGGTGCCCGTAGACCGTGTCGGGTGTGCCTCAAGGAACGCTGTCATGATGAGGGTGTTGGGGACCGTTGCCTGTGTCGTCGCGGCGGGCTCGGCGTGTGCGGTCGATCCGCCCTATGTGAACTCGGTCGTCTCGAACGACTTCCGGTTCATTCTCGACACCGACCCGAACGCGCAGTCCTCGTGGCGGTTCGTCGAGTTCGGCCGGCGTGAGATGCCCGACAAGCGGACGGACGACCTGTTCGCGAACGCGTACGTCTTCGAGGTCGGTTTCAGCACGGACGACGGGGGCACGCAGACGGTTGAGATCTGGGCGAACGCCGACTTTGGGAGCAGGGGCGAGGCCGCGGGCTACGCGTGGAAGCTGGCACGTGCGATCGGGCTGCAGCCCGAGCTGTTTCGGAATGCGTTGCGGCGCGTTGTGTTGCACAATGGTGACGAGACGGCGTTCGCCGAGGAGCGGGGCGGGTTCTTCGTGATCTACTCGGAGAACATGGACGACCGGATCGGCACGAACGATCTACAGCACACGGTGTTCCATGAGTGCGCGCACGTAGCGCTCGAGGCGGAGCACGCGGCGTCGGCCGGCTGGGTGGCGGTGCAGGACGCGGATGGCGGGTTTGTGACGGAGTACGCGCGGGACAACCCTGTGAAGGAGGATGTGCCGGAGTCGGCGATTTTCGCGTATGCGCTGCTGAATTATCCGGGCCGGCTGCCGACGGAGGTTGAGGCGGCGGTGCGGGAGGCGATGCCGAACCGGCTCGCGTATTTCGCGGCGATCGAGGGGTTTGTTGCTCCGTGACATTGGCTGTGCGTGCGCAGACGGTCCGCATGCGTGTTGGTCGGTGGCATTTCGTAGATGTGCCGTTGTACGACCCGCCGGGCTTGTGGTAGCCTCCAGGCGCTGGGTGTCCGGTGTGCGGAGGATCTCGATGCGTGGTTGCTGTGTGATCGTGGCCTCGGCCGGTGTGGCGGGTGGTGCGTGCGGGCAGCTTGATGAGCCGTTTCCGGCGGTGTTTGAGCTGTCGTCGCTTGACGGGACGAATGGGTTTGCGATCAAGGGGATCGATCCGGATGACCGGAGCGGCTGGTCGGTGTCGTCCGCGGGAGATGTGAACGCTGATGGGATCGATGACATTGTCATCGGGGCACCCCGCGCCGCGCCGGGTGGGCGGGTGATTGCGGGCGAGACGTACGTTGTGTTCGGCCGTGACACGGCTGCGGCCGCGGGCTTTCCGGCGAGCGTTGACCTGGCGATGCTGGATGGCACCACCGGGTTCGTGATCAACGGGGTCGACGGCCGGGTCGATGGCCTCACTGCCGGTGACTTTTCCGGCGTGTCGGTGTCGTCGGCGGGCGATATCAACGGCGACGGTATCGACGACCTTGTGATCGGCGCGGTGGTGGAGCAGAGCTTTGGGATCGGTCCGGGCGAGACGTACGTCGTCTTCGGTCGCGACACCGATGCGGCGGGCGGCTTTCCAGCCTCACTGGATCTGGCAACGCTCGACGGCAGCAACGGGTTTCAGATCAATGGCGATCAACCGCTGGACCGCAGCGGATGGGCCGTATCGGCCGCGGGTGATATCAACGGCGACGGTATCGGTGATCTTGTCATCGGTGCCTTCGGTGCATTCGGCGGTGGGTTCTTCGACACCGGTGAGGCGTACGTCGTGTTCGGTCGCGATACGGCAGCCGCGGGGGACTTCCCGCCGGTGCTGGCCCTCGCGGGCCTCAACGGCACCGACGGGTTCGTGCTTCACGGCATTGCCATCGGGGACCGAAGCGGGCGCGCCGTCGCGTCGGCTGGCGACGTGAACGGCGACGGCATCGACGACCTGCTCATCGGAGCGCCGACCGCGGCTCCCGGCGGGCGGACGACCGCGGGCCAGAGCTACGTGTTCTTTGGCCGTGAGACTGCGGTGTCTGGGAGTTTCGCGGCCGTCGAGGATCTCGCTTCGCTCGACGGCGTCGATGGCTTCGCGATCAACGGCGTTGATCCGGGTGACTGGAGCGGTATTTCTGTGTCGTCTGCGGGCGATGTGAACGCTGACGGAGTTGTGGACCTGCTGATCGGGGCCGCCTTTGCCGACATCGGCGGACAAGAGCTTGTTGGCAAGACGTACGTTGTCTTCGGCCGCGACGCTTCGGCGATCGGCGGGTTTCCGGCTGCCGTCGAGCTTTCATCGTTGGACGGTACTAACGGCTATGTGATCAACGGGATCAGCGGCGGAAGTTTCGACGGTGATCGCAGTGGGTTTTCGGTCTCGTCGGCCGGGGATGTGAACAACGACGGCACGGCGGATCTGTTGATCGGAGCGGTGGCCGCGAGCCCGAACGGGGAGATCGAGGCCGGCGAAAGCTACGTGATTTTCGGCGGCGCGTTCGTCGGAGCGTCCGGTGTCTTGGAGCTGTCATCGCTGGACGGTGAGAACGGTTTCGTGCTCAGCGGCATCGATGCGGGTGACAACAGCGGATTCTCGGTGTCGTCGGCGGGGGACGTGAACGCCGATGGGGTGACCGACCTGCTGATTGGGGCGTGGGAGGCCGACCCGAATGGAGACTCGGACGCGGGCGAGAGTTATGTGGTCTTCGGCCGCGACGCGCCGCCGCCGTGTCTTGCCGACACCAACGGCGATGGCGTGCTGGCTCCGAACGACTTCAGTGCTTGGATCCTTGCATTCAACACACAGTCGCAGGCGTGCGATCAGAACGGGGATGGGGTGTGCGGCCAGAATGACTTCAACGCCTGGGTGCTGAACTTCAACGCGGGCTGTCCGTGATCGATTCGGTTAGGCCGTGTTCGTGCGCACGGGTTTGCTGAGCGGCGTGGGCTCGTTCTGAGAATCTGAAGATTTTTGTTTCTCCTGAACGCCGCGTGGGTTGCGGCGTTTTGTCGTGCGCGGATGTGCTTGCGGTGTGCGCACGGTGGTGTCCGGCGGCGGGGTTGGTGAGGGCGTTGCGTGTTTCGCTTGAGTCGGGCTTGAGTCGGGCTTGAGGCGGGGCTGGCGGCGGCTGAACGGATCACTTCGGAGGGCGTGTCGATGGGGAGTGTGGGTGGACGGTCGGATGGGGAAGCCGCGGGTCGGGCTGCCGAGGCTCGGCAGAGGTCGACCGGCGGGCCGGGGGCGGCGGCGGGGCTGGACCCGGCACTTGTTGATCTGCTGATCCGTCGGCAGGCCGATGAGAATCAGGAGCTGGAGCGGTGGCATTCGTACTACCGCAACCCGGTGCGGCGCGTCGGGACGATCGACGTGGCGGGGACGAGCCAGACGACGCGGCGGCTTGCGCAGGAGGCGGGGCTGCCGGCGCGGGTGACGGGTGGGCGTCGTGAAGGGCTTGCTCGTACGGGGGGTGACGATCGTTCGTTTGGTCGTCGCGAGGTCGTGATTGAGAATGACATCGCGTGGCGTGTGCAGGTGATGATCGACTTTCTGTTCGGCAAGATGCCGCTGCTTGTGAGCGCGGCGGAGGACGAGCGGACGCGGGAGGTTGTCGAGGCGCTGATCGATGCGGCGTGGGACGCGTCGGGCGGTCTTGAGACGCTGCAGGACGCGGCGCTGATGGCGCACGTGTTCGGGCACGTGGACTTTGTGGTGCGTGTCGATGAGCTGGCCTTGCGGGCGGCGGGTCGGCGTGCGTCGCGGGCGCGGCTTGGGTCGGGGTCGGGCGCGGCTTCGCATGAGGTCTTGCTCGAGATCGCGGCCGAGGCTGGGCGGGCGTTCCGGATCGAGGCGGTGGACCCGCGGCGGAGCGTGCCGGTGCTGGATGCGGATGACTACCGCGTGCTCGATGGGTACGTGATTCATTACGAGCGCGAGTCGAACGGCGTCGAGCGTGTTGGCTTGCGGCGGGGCGTGTTTGGTGGCGAGAGCTGGGGCCGGCGGCTGAAGCGCGAGGCGTACACGGAGGTGTTCGGGCCCGACGGGCACGAGGTGTGGGTCGGCGGGGAGCTTGTCGCGAAGGAAGACGGCGGCGTGTTCGACGGCATGGTGCCGGTGGTGCACGTGCAGAACCAGAGCCAGCCGCTGGTGTACGCGGGCGTGGGTGAGGTTGAGCCGTTGATCCCGCTGCAGGACGAGTTGAACACGCGGCTGAGCGACCGGGCGAACCGGGTGACGATGCAGTCGTTCAACATGTATCTCGCGAAGGGCATCGAGGGGTTCGACTCGGCTCCGGTCGCGCCGGGGACGGTGTGGTCGACGGACAACCCGGATGCGAGCGTTGAGCGGTTTGGCGGTGATGCATCGAGCCCGAGCGAGGATCGGCACATCGAGCAGGTGCGGTCGGCGCTCGACAAGATCAGCGGTGTGCCGCCGGTGGCGTCGGGTGTTGTTGAGGCGCGGATCGGGAACCTGACGAGCGCGAACGCGCTGCGAGTGACGATGGTGGGTCTGCTCGCGAAGACGAACCGGAAGCGTGTGACGTACGGCCGCGGGATCCGCGGGGTGTGCGGGATGTTGCTGGAGGCGGCGTCGCGTGTGGGCCTGCTCGAGCTGTCGACGAAGGACCGCGAGGTGCGGCTGGAGTGGCCCGATCCGCTGCCGATCGACGAGCAGGAACTTGCGACGGCGGTGCGGGTGCGGCAGCAGCTGGGCGTGCCGACGGAGCGTGTTGCGGAGTCGCTCGGGTTTGTGCCGGGCGAGGGTGATGTTGAAACGAGCGCCGATGGCGTGGAGGTCTCTGATGCCGGAGCTTGATGATAGTGGGCGTGGTGGCGGTCTTGTGCAGGGCGGCGGGAACGGTGGCGGCGGTGGCGGCGGCGGCGGGTCCGGGGCTGGCGGTGCGGATGTCGATGGTCCTGGTGCGGCGCAGACGTTTGAGGGCGGCGGCGATGCGGTTGCGTCGGCTGCGCAGGATGACGCGGATGGCGATTGCGGGGCGGTTGCCGAGGCGCTTGCTGCGGAGAACGAGGCGCTTCGAGGGCGTGTTGCGGAGCTTGAGGCGACGCTCGCGGGTGTCGAGCGGCGGTTCGAGCTTGAGCGGTCGCTGGCGGACGCGGGGGTGATCGATCTTGAGACGGCGATGGCGGTGGCGGAGGCGCGTGTTGATGCGGGTGATGCGCCGGCATCGATCGTGAGCGAGCTTGTTGCGTCGAAGCCGTTCCTGTTTCGCGGGCCGCGGTCGTCGGCTCGGGGGTCGGCGCTCGGCGGGGCGTCGGTGGCTGCGGAGTCGTCGCTTTCTGGTCTTGCGGACGAGGCGCGGCGGTCGGGTGATCGGCGGGCGTTGACGCGATACCTGCGGAAGCGTCGGCAGGGGTGATGGCGCTGGCGGCGTGGGGCCGCGTGCGCTGAGACATGTTCTGTATGAGTGGTTCGGGGTGAGGGTTGCGCGATCGAAGCGCGCTGAACAGGAGTAGTGCGGATGGCATTTACGGGGAAGGCAACGTACGGGGCGGGCGCGGATCTGCCGGAGCTTGTTGAAGATGTGAGCGACATCATCGGGATCGTGTCGCCGTATGAGACGCCGCTGCTCGATCACCTCGGTGATCCGAAGCGTTCGGCGCAGAGCACGGTGCACGAGTGGATCGAGGACGAGCTGCTTGCGAACGCGGACGCGATCAACCAGACGAGCTTCAGCCCGAACCCGACGTCGGCGACGACGATCACTGTTGACAACGGCGATCGGTTCCGCGTCGGTGATCTTGTGCAGCCCGAGGGATCGGGCGAGGTGATGGTTGTCGCGGTGGTCGCGGGGAACCAACTGAGTGTTGGTCGAGGCTACGGCGGGACGACGGCTGTTGCGCTTGCGAACAACATGGTGCTGAACATCTTGGGCAACGCGGCGCTCGAGGGTGACGATGCGCCGGACGCGCGGTTTACCAGCCGCAGCCGGCAGCGCAACTACACGCAGATTCTGACCTCGACGGTGGAGGTGTCGGGCTCGATGCAGGCGAGCCGTCAGTACGGCATCGATGATGAGGTGGACTACCAGAAGCAGGAGCGCATGCGTGAGCTGCTGCGGGATCTTGAGAACTGTGTGATCAACGGGGTGGCGCCGGGGTCGAACCAGGTCGGTTCGAGCACGACGCGCCGGTCGATGAACGGGGTCATCCCACTGCTGTCGACGAACGACTTCGCCCCGGGTGCGGGTGGTCTGCCCGATGGCGGGGGTACGGGCGATGACGAGCTGACCGAGGAGCTGCTGAACGCGGCGCTCCGGAAGGTGTGGGAGCAGAGCTCGGGCAGTGTTGACACGATCGTTGTGAACGGTGCGCAGAAGCGGAAGATCAACGAGTTCGCGAGCGCGAGCCGTCAGTACCTGCCTGACGATACGAGCTTCCGCGACATGATCAGCGTGTACGAGAGCGACTTCGGCGTGTGCCGGGTTGTGATGAGCCGTTGGGCGCCGACGGACACGGTGTTGCTGCTTGACTCGTCGAGGATCGAGGTCTTGCCCTTGCAGGGCCGGAGCTTCCACTTCAAGCCGCTCGCGGCGAGCGGTGACTCGGTTCGGGGCCAGGTGATCGGTGAGTACACGCTTGAGCTTCGCAACGAGCAGGCGCACGCGAAGCTGCGTGGTCTGGCGGTGTGATGGGTTTCATGAGCTAGCCCCCTTTGAGGTGAGGGGGCAGCGTCGCCGGGCAGCGGAGGCCCGGCGTGCGCGCCCGGTTCGGGTCGGCGGGCCCGGGCCGGGTTTGTGGGGGCGGTTGGGCGTTAGGGTACGAAGGGGGTGGTCGTGTTTGCGCGAGATCGTGATCTGCTGGTGTATGAGCCTCGGCTGTTTCTGGAGACGGGGTGGCTCGGGCAGCTGGTGTTCCGCGAGTCCGGGATTGTGGGCTCGAGCGTTGCGTTTGTGAGCGGGTTTGACTTTGAGTCGGCCGGGGTTGAGGTGGGGAGCGTTGTGAGTTACGGCGGCGCGACGTACGAGGTCGCGGTCGTGGTCGGGGGCGGGCAGCTTGGGCTGTCGAGGCTGCGGGCGTCGGCGAGCGATGACGTGATCCCGACGCCGACGCTTGCGAGCGGCGAGCTCGAGTGCTTTACGTATCGCCCGCAGATGAGCGTTGTGCATGGGCAGATCCTGCGGATGCTCGGGATCGAGCCGGACGACACGAGCGAGGGGGCGCTCACAGCGGATGCGGTGGTGAACCCTGGTGCGCTGACACGGTTGGAGTGCTTGGGAACGCTGCACTTGGTTTACTCGGCAGCGGCTGCGGCGAGCGCTGCGGGAAGCGCAGGGCTTGGCTACGCCGAGCGGTCTCTGATGTACCGCGAGCGGTTCTCGGCCGAGCGTGGCCGGGTGACGGCGATGATCGATCTCGACGGCGATGGCGAGGCGGAGTCGGTGCGGCGGCCCGGCGTGAGCCATCTGGTGAGGGGGTGAGCGATGCTGGTGCTACGGCCTGAGCTTGTTGAGCTCGATGGGGCGGCGTGGACGGGCGTGGAGTCGATCGCGGTTGAGCGTTCGGCGTCGCGCGAGCTGATCGAGTTTGGTGACGTTGGGCCGTACGCGTCGTTTGTCGATGTGCCGCGGCGGAAGGTGACGGTGCGTGTGACGCGAGCGGCGGATGAGGGGCTCGCCAATGAGCTTGAGCTCGGAGAGGAGCGTTCGGTCTCGTTCGTTGCGGCGTTTGGTGGGACGGATCGGGGCCGGGTGCGTGCGACGGTTGGCTGTGTGGTGACGCGTGTGTCGTACGAGTCGAAGCCGAGCGGTGTGAAGCAGGTTGTGACGCTGGCCGGCGTGTCGCCGGACGGCGGCGCGGGCGATCCGGTGTCGGTGGAGTCGCTGTGAACCGGTCTACGAGTCTGGGGGTGGGTGTTGCCAAGTTCATTCAATGGTGTTGATCTGTTTGGGAGCGGCCCGCACCGTTTCCAGGTCGGGCGGCGTGGGTATCTGGTGCTGCCGGATGACAACTCGTTCATCCCGACGACAGTCAACGTCGCGTACGGCGTGTTCGAGCTTCAGGTGTTTGTGCGCGGTCGGCTTGTCGCGCCCACGGAGAGCGCGTTATGGGCTGTTCGCGATGCGGTGCAGGACGTGCTCGATGACTATGCGGATGCGGCGCTCAAGGCGGACCTGGTCGATCTGCACGGGCGGACGTGGACCGACATGGTGTTCGTGCGGATCGAGTTTGGCGAGGAGGTGGACCGGGGTCGGGCGG
>JBCBMF010000078.1:0-12259 GCA_039822905.1 Planctomycetota bacterium | reverse complement strand
CTCGTCGAATGCCGTGTCATCGCTCGGGCCCGCGACGACGATGGACGCCACCTCGTCTCGTTTTGTGAAAAGCTCAATGGCGCGGTGCAGAACGGGGCGGTCGCCGAGGTCGTCGTCGAGCTTGTGGCGGACGCCTCCGGCCTCTTCGTAGCGGGATGATGTTCCGGCGGCGGGGATGATGACGGCGAGTTTCATGGTGCTGTCCCTCGGGGGCGGGAGTGAGAATATTGAATTCGATACATCCGTGTGGCTTGTCGGGTACTATGGGGCCGCGCCTGGTGGCGGGCGCAGTCAACACAAGCACCCAACATTAGAGGGGACGCATTGATGGCATATGAAGAGTACCGGGCGTGGATCCAGCCCGAGGGCGATGCTGCGGGCGAGGCGGTTGAAGAAGCTGCGGCTGCAGTCGAAGACGCGGCGGAGGCTGTTGAAGGTGCGGCCGCTGAAGAACCAGCACCGGTAAATGAAGCTATGGAGGGCGCGATCTCACGGTTCACCGATGGCGATATCTCCTCCGAGGATCTTTCCTACCTCTGGACCAATGTCGGCTTCCCGGTGGTCAAAGCCATCGTGCTCATCATCGCGGTGCTGATCATCTCGGGCTGGGTGCGCAAGCTCGTGCTCGGGATCACGCGCAAGGCCAAGGTTGACGAGACGCTCGCGCGGTTCTTTGGCAACATGGCCAAGTACTTGGTCATGGTGCTGGGCGGTCTTGCGATCCTGAGCACGCTGGGTGTTGACACGACCAGCTTCGCCGCCGTGATCGCGGCCGCCGGTTTCGCGATCGGTCTCGCGCTGTCGGGCCTGCTCGGCAACTTCTCGGCGGGCATCATGCTGCTGATCTTCCGGCCGTTCAAGGTCGGTGATGTCGTCAACGCGGGCGGCACGACGGGCAAGGTCGAGTCGATCGAGCTGTTCACGACCGTGTTCGATACGCCGGACAACCGGCGCATCATGGTGCCGAACTCCGAGATCTTCGGCGGCACGATCGAGAACATCACGCACCACCCGACGCGCCGCTGCGACATCGCGGTGGGCACCGACTACCCGGCCGACATCGACGAGACACGCCGCGTGCTCGAGAAGGTTGCGGCCGACGTCGAGGGCGGGATGAACGACCCGGCGCCGGTGGTGTACCTCAGCGAACTCGGCGGGTCGAGCATCGACTGGTCCGTCCGCGTGTGGTGCAACGCCGCGGACTACTGGGCCGTCCGCGAGCGGCTGACGCGGAACGTCAAGGTCGCGCTCGACGAGGCGAACATCGGCATCCCGTTCCCGCAGATGGACGTGCACATCGACGGCGGGATCAAGCAGGGCTGAGCCCCATTTACATGCCAGAAAGCCTTCACGCCCGTCCTGCGGGCTTTTTTGCTGCTTTGAAATAGTGTTTACTAACAAATAGTTCTCCTTGCAGTCGGCGGGCGTCCGTCGACGACCCGGCGGGTCGGTGAGGTCTCCCCGAGCCCGCCGGGTTCTTTTTTCTTGCTTCGTGCGGCCAGAGCAGTCCAGTCGATACATCAGACATGCGATCGACGCCCTTCGAGCTTGATCCGAAGATTGTCGCGGTGCTGACAAGTGTGCTTGCGGTTCGGCGTCGGCGCGGCAGTCGGGTGAGATGGCCTGTGGCAATATGGAGTACAACATGAAGACGACCATGACGGCGGTACTCGTATTGGCGAGCGGAATGGCACGTGCGCAGGCGCGGCTTGAAGTCGTCGGTAACCCGCTCGCGGGCACGGGCTTCACACCGATCGGCTTCGCGGGCGGCTCGAACCTGCTCGGCATCCGCGAGCACGCCGACGGCGGCTGGGAGTACGCCGAGGCGACACCAACGGGCTTCGAGGTGTTCGACTTCGCGAACATCGACCCGTCACGGCCCAGGGCGTCGCGGATACGCGGTGACTGGTTTCTGCTGCCGGGCACCGACCCGACGCGGCGAGACCATGTGATCGCGGCGAAGCGCGATGGTGGGTTCAACGAGGCGTGGTCGACCAAGCCGGATTCGCGGTATCGCTGGGTCGGACTGGGCGACGGCGGAGAGATCCTGGGGAACAGATTCTCAGCCGGGCAGGATGGATCGGAGGGCTTCACGGGTGTTGGGCTCTTCGAGATAGACGGCGAACGCTTCGCGCCAGCCGCTGACGTGCGCTCGGCCGACGGAATTCTCGCCGATGGCCGAGTGTTCGTACGAGAGCCGATTCTCGGAGAGCGCGCCCTGTTCTCGTTTGAGACGAGAACACTCGAGCTGATCGATGTTCCGTACGACATCCGCACAGACATCGTCGTTCCGTTCGAGTCTGTTTCCGCGCACGGCGTGGTACTCGGCGACATCAATGCCGTCGGCAGTTCCACCACAGACTTGCTCTACACCCACGTTGATGGTGTTACGACGGCGCTCGAGTTTGCACCGACGGTGGACCGATCCGAACTCGTGGACGCGAACCGCAACGGCCTCGCGATCGGCGAGTACTGGGATCTCACCCTCGCAGACCAGAACGCCTTGGACTGGGTCCGGAGCGCACTCTGGGTTGACGGCGAGCTCTTCAACTTCCGCGACATCGTCGAACTCCCAGACGGCTTCAACGCCGGGAGCTTTGTCTCGCTCTCGGACTCGAACGAGATCCTGGCAACGGTCGGCACGCCCGCAGGTCCGGAGTTCGTGGTGGTTCGGGTCATTCCGAGCCCTGGGGCGGCGGGGCTTGGACTCTCAGCGCTGTTGATCCTTGCACGCCGTCGCCGTTGAACCTGATACCCGAGTCATGCGTAGCATTGGTGGTGCCGATTCTCCGGCAGACCTGCCTCGCAGGGTTGTTTGACATCTGGGGCCGATGTGGTTTCGACCGGGCGATTTCAGGCTCGGCGTTGCGCGTCGAGGGGCGTGGTGGCCTCGTTAAAAACCACGCAACACACAAGAACTGCCGAACCGCAGTTTGCACTGGCCGCTTAATTAAGTGGTCTGAACCCCCTGTGACGCCTGCTGGCGGGGGGTTCAACGATCAGCAGGCTGGCCGACTCCCGGCGTCTCCGGGGGTGAA
Organism: Planctomycetota bacterium; assembly: GCA_039822905.1. Lineage (GTDB taxonomy): Bacteria > Planctomycetota > Phycisphaerae > Phycisphaerales > UBA1924 > JANQQZ01. The sequence goes on along the minus strand of JBCBMF010000078.1, from coordinate 9,221 downwards.
GCGGCGAGACAACACCGGAGACTGGACCCGGCGGAGGCTGTCGAAGGCCGCCAATGGGTCGAGACAAAAACTTCGACTACACGCGTAGAAGCGTCGTTCCGACCGTCACGGCACGGGGGTTCGATTCCCCCCGGCTCCATTTCTGTTGTGCATCCGTTACAGACTTGTTCATTCTGTCCCAACCCGTTTCAGCCTTCACCGGCCTGGAACGCGTTCGGGCGGTCTGCTTCTGCACGGAGTCTGTTGCACGTTGTTCCGCGTCGTGTCCCTTCGTGCCGTTATCAAGGGGACGCATAAGGGGACGATCACCATCCAGCGAAGGCAGATGGCACAGCTCTTCGAACTGTTGTGACATACCGGCTTTGGCATAGACCTGCATGGTCAGGCTGATGTCCGCGTGCCGCATCTGGCGCTGAGCAACGGCTGGATGAACGCGGCTCCTGATGAGCATGTCGGCGAGCGTGTTTCGGAGCGAGTACCGCACATGCACACCGCCACAGGCCCCGTGCTTCGGGATGCCGGCTGCAGCGAGATGGCTGTCGAACTTGCGCAGGTTGATCCTCTTGTTCCGGAGGATTCGACTCCGACCTTCAGAGCAAGCAAGCTGACGCAGGAATGTGGCTGCTTCGAGGCCATCCTGAACCAGGAACACGTCATCGTGGCGATCGGCCTTCGCATCTTCGATTCGGATTCTGACGACCGGCTTGGGGACGTCGAGAAGGATGTCATCCGCTCGAAGTGCCTCCATTTCCTTGGGACGCAGACCGGTGTACGCCATCAGGACGTAGACCGGACCGAAGAAGCGATCGACGTTCCACAACCGAGAGAGTTCTTCGAGCGTGAAGGGAAGCCTCTCGATCTGTGGCGTTCTGGGCTTTTTGACCTTTGGAACGGCTTCCAGCACAGTCTTGTCGACCAGCTTTCGAGAAATGCAGTACGTAAGGAACGCGCGAACGGCGTCCATGTGATGACGAACGGTCATCGCACCCATGTCCTCGGCCTCATTGGACACGAGGAAGTCCTGCAGACGGGCCTCGGTAACGTGCTCAAGCTGTGTGCAGCCGGTGACGCCGAAGACGACGAGGCACCGCCTTGGCAGGTGACGGGTGTAGTCCTTGGAGAGGTTCTTGTCGGCCCGCTTGTACTTGTCGAACATCGCAACGAGATCGGGGAGCGAGAATCTGCGTTCTTCGGCGATGCGGTCGAGCTCATCGAGGCCGCATCCAGTTCTCTCCATGTCGCTGAGCTTCTGCGCTGCAACCTTCTGCGCTGCCTCCTTGTTCGTGATGCCAAGACCCCGATCGACGGGCTTCATACCTTCGCCGAAGAAACGAGCGGTATACGTCGAGTCCTTGCGACCGTTGCGTGTCTTCTTGAAGACGCGGTACTTCACGCCTTACCCCGCTTCTTGATCTCCGCGAGACACTGCTCGACGTCGGCCGGGTCATACATCTTGTGACCACCCTTAAGCCAGAAGGTGAGCTTGTGAAGCGGGTGCTCCTTGTCGTGGTTCAGTCGCCGCGAAAGCGTGGTTCGCGATATTCCTATCACTCGAAGCATCTGCTCGTGTGTGAGCGCTGTACGGCAGCTCATACCAAAGCTCCCTCGAACTCACCATCAGCGGGCTTCGATCGCTTCCCGGTCTTCTTCTTGGATCGCTTCGATTCCTTCGCACGCTGACGGTCCGCTGCTGCGACGCGTGCGATGCGTTCCGCTTCTTCCTGGGGTAGCTCCTCGAGCAACGCCGCCGAGATCGCACGGAGCACCTTCGGGTTCCGGGTGATGAGCTGCTGTGCTGCCCGGAACGCGGGGTTCTGCATGTTCTCGAAGTACTGCTCCAGCTCGGGCACAGCATTGCGGAGACAGCGTTCGATGACGGCCGTACGGCTCTCACCTCGCATCTTGGCAAGACGATCAACGCGAGCCATGAGATCGGAATCGATCTTGATGGATGTCTGTGTCTTTGGCATGGATGCAATCGTACTACTTTGTGGATACACTGTCAACCAGATACAGCTTGAAACGGCGAAACTTCTGCGAGCTCAGCTTCGAGTTGGCGAAAAACATCAGTGTTGAGCGCACGATGATCCGCTTGTGGGCGACCCTCACCCAGGTGATCCAAGAGCTGCACAAGCGACAGCCCCAGCTCCCGTGAGGAGAGCTCCAGCTTGGGCAAGATCGATCGGATCCATGCCTTCTGACCTTCGAGTGTCGAACGAACCCGGAGCTTGCGAATCAGTACAGGCTCTACGCTGTTGACCAACGACTCGAACCACGATGAACGAGCACGGCGTGATAGCTGGCGAGAGGCCGGCTGTCGAAAGTCGATAGCGCCCCAGCATCGGGCGAGCAGGAATTTCGCTGCTGCCGGGTAGTCGGCTGATAGAAGCCAATCCCGCATGACATCATCACCAACCGTGAAGGCAAACTCCGCTTCCCATCGCACCCATTCTCGGGGCGGTGCAGATCTCGATTCCAATCCTTTGTCGTAAACACGAACGTACCGCCCGGAGCCCTTTGGGCCACGACTGCCGATGAACACACCAGATCCGCACGGAACTTGTTTCAGCGACTCATCGACGAGTTTGTGCTTCTGTGCATGCACGAGCTCGCCCCGTTCGATGGCGTCAAGGACCGACTTGATCAGATCAGAGAATTTGTACAGATCGATTGCTACATCAAGGCGTGTCACTTTCATGCCCATGAAGTACAGCTCGTGGCAGAGCTGGCGGATCGCCTGCGGTTCCATCTCGCCGAGAATCGCACCCGTGAGCTGAACTTTGAGTCGATCGCGGAGGTTCTTCGGCCCGCCGTCGTACATCACGCCGCTGGCATCACCGATGCGATAAGCACGCCGGTATTTGCCCCCCACCGATCCTTCGGTCAGCTCGCCGAAGTAATTCGCGAGCAGATCCATGATCTTCGGGAGCAGATGCCTGGGGCCGGTCATCGATACCCAGTCAACGATCGGCCCATTCGCATGGGATTTTGTCCCCCGTGATACAGAGGGGGGACCAGTGATCTCCGATGCCGACGCACGCGGCTGCGCCGCTTCCTGCGTCGGCGTTTCGGGTGTATCAGGATGTGCCATGATGTGTGTTCTCCTTGTTGGGCTGCTTGAGGTGGTGAAGCCATGACGACAGCTCCCACACTCGCTTCGGGCGTGACCAGGTGATCGAGAACAGACGCCTCCCTGGGTCTCGCTTTCGATGGTCAGAGATGCGGATGCACGCTCGAGTCCCGTTTGGCGCCTGGATCTTGATGTACCGCGACACGAGTGGTCCGGGTCGCTGATGTGTGATCTTGCGAACGCTGTATCCCTGCTTGCTGACGAGATGCAGTGCGATCAACTCGACCTGTTGGGCCTGCCTCGGGATTTCTTGGAACCCCACGGAAGCCCGCTCAACCGCTCCGGCAAGATCAGGGGGGGAGTCCCCCTGCCCTCCCCGTCGCAGCGTCGCCGCGTCAGGGTGACGCGACGCCGCGACGGTGAGGTCAGGGGGACGGGAGGGGTTAGTTGTGTTCATCTGCGATGACCTCCGGTGAAGAGGACTCATTGCGATGGGTGATGACGGTCTCGCGGGTCTTGATGACCTCGATAAGCTTGGTCACCTGATACAGCACCTTGAGTCGAGATTCATGGGTCTTGAGCGGTTGTCGGTCCCTCAGCAGCTCGGACGCGTACTCCATCGCCTCCGTTCCCAGCTGTTCAACTTGCACGATGCACCTCCTGGGCGGACGCCCTGGTTTGCCTGAGTTTCGAGATGGCTTCTGTGATGACGAAGACGGCCTCGACCGCGTCACGGCCCATTGCCGCGGCGGCTTCGTCCTGCAATGCCTGGATGAGCGAGGGACGTATGAGGGGACGACCAGCCCCTACAGTGTCCTCAGAGCCGGTTTCTCGGGGGTTCGATTCCCCCCGGCTCCATTCTGAATGCCGGTGCTCGGCTATCTCATGCTACGATGGCGTGTGCTGCAGCGAACTGATTCCTGTAAATCCATCGCCAGCAACAGCTTCAGCGAAGAAGCAATTTTCTTCATCTAGAAGTTTGCTTTCGAGGTTGCAAGCAGCGTGCTCTAAGTGTAGCCTGTGCTACATTCTCTGTTCGGCACACGCGAACGGCCCGCCATCCGGCCGAATCAAAAAGGGGCGACCCGATGCACGCAGCGACCCGCACCGCCCTCTCGGGCGGACTCGTTTCCGTTCTCTTGTCAGCCCCGGCGGCGGCGACAGCGACCGATCCGGTTCAATCTGCCGAGGCGGTGCTCATCGAGCATGCGGACGAAGGCTCGTTCCCCCGCTACGAGATCGGCGGGCTGATCGCCGGCGGGTATCAGTTCGAGATCGGGACCGACGATGAGAATCAGGCGGGCGCTCTGACCGTTCGGCCCGGTATCAGCGCCTTCCTGAGCGAGTCGGACGAGCTCTTCCTCGAATTCGGCATCACGCAGGGCAACGCCGTGAACGCGGATTCGCCGTTCTCGCTGGCGCCGTGGGGTGCGGACCTCGAAGATGATCTTGAGAACATCAACGGCTCCGACGTCGATGCGCTCCAGAACCTGTGGTACAAGCGGACGATTGGCGATGATGCGCTCGGCGGGTTCGGCGACGAGCTCGCAATCACTGTTGGCTTTATCGATTCGACCGAGTTCATCGATCAGAACGAGTTTGCGAACGATGAGTACACGCAGTTTCTCAATGAGGTCTTCGTCAACGCACCCGTGAGCTTCTTGCAGTCCTACGACCTTGGCGCGGCGGTTGAGTGGTCGGCCGACAGCTGGACTGTCAACGGCACGGTGATGCGGGTCGCCGAGAACGACGACGGAAACGCGTTCCTGTTTGCCGGTGCGCAGGTCGGCTACAACCACATGAACGACCTCGGCGAGGCGAACTACCGGTTTGTGCTGACGTTCGCGAACGATGAGTTTCTTCGGCCTGACGGCGTCTCGACCGCCCCGCGGCTCGCCGGGCTGTTCTCGATCGATCAGCGGATCGGGGACTCACTCGGCATCTGGGCGCGCGCCGGGACGCAGGACGACCGTGCGGTCGTGACGCACCAGAACATGTACTCGGTCGGCGCGCAGACGGATGGCTCGCTCTGGGGGCGGGACAAGGACACCGCGGCGGTCGGCTACGCGTTCCTCGACGGCGGGAACGACGGCATTAGCTCGACTCACGCCGTCGAGGCGTACGTGCGGTTCGCGCTCGACGAGTCAGTCTCGTTTACCGCCGACGTGCAGCGCACCCACGACCACACGCTGGATGGGCGGACAGAGGAGGGTTGGGTCGTCGGCGGCCGGCTCGTGCTCGAGTTCTGAGCGGTGAAGCGGGCGGCGGTGTCTGCTTGATCCACGGCCGTGGTGTCGAACGCCGGCAATTGGTAGACTCCAGGCAGACATTCCGCTTGTGGAGGCTTGCCCGTGACTGCCGAAGGTCGATCAAACGCTCCCCGAATCATCGTCTGGTTCCTCGTGATCGCGGCGTTAGTCGCGGGCGCGGTCGTGTACACGCGCGTCGAGCCAGCGGCGGCCCCGGTGCGCATCGCGCTGATTACGGCCGACAGCGACCCGTACTGGGACGCGGTGGTCGAAGGCGCGCAAGCGACGGCGGACGAGGTCAACGCCGAGCTGGTGGTGTTCAAGTCGAACGGCGAGCTCGATGATCAGAACACGCACATCAGCACAGTCGCGGAGGGGAACTTCAGCGGCCTCGCGGTGAGCCCGGTCGACGGCAGCCGGCAGGCGCTCGCGATCCGTGCGCTCGCCGACGCGATGCCGGTGATCACGATCGATGCCGACAGCGAGCTCTCGGGCCGGCTGTGCTTCGTCGGGCCCGACAACTACACCGCAGGGCGGCGCTGCGGCGCGATGCTGCGCGAAGCCGCTCCGGATGGGGCGAAGATCGTGATCATCTGCGGTCCGATGGAGAAGGAGAACGGCCGGCTGCGTCGCCAGGGATTCATTGACGAGATGCTGGGTCGATCGCTGCTGCCAGAGCGGCCCGTGGACCCGATCGAAGGGCAGCTGACGGGCGGGTCGTACACCGTGCTCGGAACGTACGTTGATTCGATCGACCCGGAGCAGGCGAAGGCGAACGTGGCGGCGGCGTTGGAGAAGTATCCGGACCTCGATGCGATCGCGGGGCTGTATGCGTACCACGTGCCCGCGGCGGTGGCGGCGCTCGAAGAAGCGGGCAGGATGGATACGGTCCGCGTCGTGGGGTTTGACGACAACGAGGCGACGCTCGCGGCGATCGCGGACGGCCGGGTGTACGGGACGATCGCGCAGGATCAGTACAGCTACGGCCGCGCGAGCGTGCGGCTGTTGGCGGATGTTGCTCGTGCGGGCAAGGCCGGCGAGTACGTGGCCGTGCCGATGAAGGGGCACATCAACTACCCGCCGATCATGGTGATGCGGGACGGTCTTGAGGCGTTCATGTCCGAGCGAGGTCGGAGCCGGGCGCTGCTCGGCGTCCAGTTCAGCGCGGGCGACTAGCGCGGCTGCTGATACCGCGTCGGATCGCTGATCCCCGCCTGCTCGAACCCGGCTCTACGGAGCTGGCACGAATCGCACCTGCCGCATGCGTGGCCAAGTAAATCAGGGTCGTAGCACGACACGGTCACGCTGAGGTCGACGCCGAGATCTGCGGCGCGTTGAACGATTTCGTGCTTTGCGAGATGCATGAGCGGCGCGTGGATCGCGAGCGATCCGCCTTCGACGCCGACCCTGGTCGCGAGGTTGGCGGTTTCTTGAAACGAGGCGATGAACTCCGGTCGGCAGTCGGGGTAGCCCGAGTAGTCGACGGCGTTCACTCCGAGGTAGATCGACGCAGCGCCGATCACCTCGGCGTGTGCGACCGCGAGTGACAGGAACATCAGGTTCCGAGCGGGGACGTAGGTGATGGGGATCCCGTCGGCCATCGTGTCGGCGTCTCGGTCTTTGGGGACGTCGATGGTGTCCGTGAGCGCGCTGCTGCCGAAGATCCGGAGATCGAGCGGCACCACCGTGTGCGAAGCGACTCGCGCCCTTCTGGAAACGCGCGATGCAGATTCCAGTTCCACACGGTGACGCTGGCCGTAGTCGAACGAGATCGCGTGGCACTCGCAGCCCGCGTCTTTCGCGATGGCGAGCGTGACAGCGCTGTCGAGCCCGCCGGACACGAGGACAACCGCTCGCTCAGCCATCGCCGGGGTTGGGTCCTGTGTAGGTGCAGCCGCTGTTCTGGTTTTCCCAGAGCGTGATCTTGCAGAGCCCGGGGAGATCGGGCTTGAGCTTGTGCCAGATCCACTCAGCGATGCGCTCGGTCGTCGGCTGCTCGAGGCCGGGAACATCGTTGAGCAGGTGATGGTCCAGCGGGCCTAGGACATCGGTGACGAGCCGCTTGATCTCGGCGAAGTCGACAACCCAGCCGACGGTTTCGTCCGGCTCGCCCTCGACGTGGACGATCAGCCGATAGGTATGCCCGTGGACGCGCGCACACTTATGCCCTTCCGGGAGATGGTTGAGCCGATGGGCTGCATCGAAAGTGAATTCGCGGAAGATCTGCATTTGTGAAGTGCCGGCGGTCTCCGAGCGCGGCCAATCGGTGTTGAATGGACCGAGTCAATCGTTTGGCGAGGGCGTGGGGCGACGTGTACCGATGGGATTGTCCTCCGCATACATCGTACGCCTCACTTCGACGAGTCATTGCGACGGTCCGACGTTCTTGCTCGTTTCATGGGACCGATGACCGGCAGAGAATTGTCACTTTGCGGAGAGAGCGATCAGGTGTGCGAGGTTCTGAAGAGCGTTCCACGCGGCTCCCTTGAGCAGTTGGTCGCCCGCGACGAGCATTCTGACCGTCGACCCGTCGGTGTGGATCGATGGCGTGACGATCGGCCGGCCCGCCTGGATAGTGCAGTGCCCCGTTGCTGACAACGATGTTGGTCCTGGGTGGACGAGTGCGACGCCCGCGGATGATTGCAAGGCCTCGATAACGGACCCGCGCGTGCACGGCAGCGCCGTTTCGATGCGCAGAACGACCGAGTGCGCGCGCAGCGTCGGCACCCGCACGCATGTCGCCGCCGCGTTGAGGTCCTGCCTGCCCAAGATCCGAGCAGACTCATCAATGAACTTCCGTTCTTCCGCGCACAGGCCGGTTGTGGAGTCGATCTCGGACTCGTGGGGAAACACGTTAAACGCGACCGGCTCGGCGAGCCATCGGGCTTCCACGGTGGTGCCGGCGACGACGTCCGCCGACTCCGAGATCAGCGCATGCATGGCCTTTGCCCCGGCCCCCGAGATGGCCTGATACGACACGATCTCGATGGACGAAATACCGAAGCGTGTTCTGATGCCCTCTGCCGCGGTCAGGGCGATCGTTGTTGTGCAGTTGGGGGAGGCGACGATTCGAGCACTAGCTTTGATCCGTGAACTGTTGATTTCGGGGATCACGAGCGGGACCCTGGCGCGCAGGGCCGACGAGTTATCGCTCACCAGCGCGCCCCGCCCTGCGAGCGATGGTGCGAGTTCCGCCGAGACGGACGCCGGCGTTGCGAGCAGCACCGCATGCGATCCTGCGAGTTGTTCGGCTGACACAACGGCGAGCGTGTCGTCGGCGTATGGGATAGTGACGCCCGCGGAGCCGACAGACCCGGACGCGGTCACTCTGTCAGGCGGGATACCGGCTTCGGCGAGCAGCGCGAGTGCTTCGCGTCCGACCGCGCCTGTCGCGCCGGCGATACCGATCCGCACCCCACCGAGTCGCTCGGCGAGCCACGCCCTTTGCTCGGCGGTCATCCGCTGCCGACTGGCGCCGGGCATCATGCTGTCGAGGGCGTCGATCGTCATGGTGCTTTCCCGCGGTGATGGACGAGCCAATCGTCGCGGACCGCGATCCGGATGAAACTTCTCACGGGCATTCGGCATCGTCAAGTAAGCGTCGTACGGCCTGCGAAAGTCCTTCGTGCGGCATGAGAAACGCATCATGCCCATCGTCTGTTTCGAGCACGATGCCCCGGGAGCAGACACCGGCACGCTCGGCTATTGCCGCGAGCAACAGCGATTGCTCAGGCGCGAACAGCCAGTCGGAGCTGTAGCCAACCGAGAGCAACTGACCTTTACACTCGGCCATTCTGTCGGTCAGTCCACCGTCCCGATCGGCGTCGTAGGCGTCCATCGCCTCGGTGAGTGTTATGTACGTGTTGGCGTCGAACCGCTTCGCGAACGACTGCCCTTTGTAG
>JBCBMF010000077.1:0-12374 GCA_039822905.1 Planctomycetota bacterium | reverse complement strand
GGCCAACATGGTCGACCTCTACCGCGTCAAGGGCATCGGCAGCGAGTACAGCGAGCTCCTCGAAGCCTCGGGCGTCGACACCGTCCCCGAGCTCGCCCAGCGCAACGCCGCCAACCTCGCCGCCAAGATGGCCGAGGTCAACGAGGAAAAGAGTCTCACCCGCCGCGTGCCGAGCGAGAAGGATTGTGAGGCCTGGATCGAGCACGCCAAAACGCTCGACCGCGCGATCCACTACTGATTGAATTGCAACGATTCACCCGCCGGCGCCCGTTGACGCGGGCTCCGGAGCTTCTTCGGTTGGCTCATCGCTGATCGCAGCGGGCACGATCCGCCGGCCGATCGCCGCCTCGATCGCCTTGTCGAACTCTTCGACGACATCGATCTCAAACGGCTCGTCCGCGATCGCCTTCTGCTCGAGCAGCGACCGCGCGTTCGCCATGTACTGCCGCAGCTCGTCCGCCGTGATCTTCTCCGGGTCCTTCAGGTCGTTGATCCGGAACGTCCCGACCTCCCCGTCGCCAAACTCCCGGCTCGTCACGCTCGCGCCGCCGCCGGTCGAGATCGGCTCCAGCACCGGCTCAAGCTCCTCCGGCGTGATCCGCTCCTCGAACATCCCCCGCGCGAGCCGCTGATTCAGCCGCATCGCCTCGGCCTTCTCCTCATCCGCCAGATCGCTCGGCTTGATGTACACCGCGTTCATCGCTTCAACGATGCCGATCGCAATCAGCGGGCTCGTTTCCAGCGTCTTTCCGATCTTGCCGAGGTCTTCGAAGCTCAGCGTGCCCGCCTCGAACTCGTCGCCCATCGCGTCAACACGGGCGATCAGCTCGCGCTTCTGCTCGTTGGTTAGATCGGTGTCTCGGATCCCGTTGGCCATGATCTCGGTGACGCCGCTCGATCCCCATTCCCTGAGCTTCGCCTCGATCGCCGGCCAGTTCGTAGAGATCGCCACCCCGCCGATCACGCCCAGAATGATCACGACAAAGACCACCGTCAGGCAGCCGACTGCGATGATCTTCCCCGGCCCCCCCTTGCGCTTCGCGGGAATGAATTCGTCCGCCATCGTTCAACTCCGCTCCCTGAGACCGCCGCAACCTCGTTGGCTACCGTCGCCCCGTGATTTCAGGCCAGCCCATTTTCGACGCCCACCTCGACGTCGCCTACCTCGCCGAACTCGGCCGAGATCTCACCCAGCCCCTCGACGACCTTGACCAATCAGCCGACCCGCACGCGCCCGCCGCCATCACTCTACCCGAACTGACCGCCGCAAACGTCCGCCGATGCCTCGGCACCATCTTCACCGAAGCCTCCGCCAACCCGGATGGCAAGTACGCCAAAGTCAGCTACCCACCAGGCGACGCCACCGCCGCCTACTTCAAAGGCATCAACCAGCTCAACCGCTACCACACCTGGGAAAGGGATGGCTGCATTCAGTTCTTCCCCCCCCCTCTCCCCCCCGGGGAGAGGGACAGCTCGCGCAGCGAGCAGGGAGAGGGGAGGACCGCCACAGTTGAACACTCTCGAACCAAAGATCGTGCACCGGATGCCGCGGATGAGCCCGTCTCTCGGACGGGCGAATCCAGTGGATCGTCCCGCCCGATCCAACTCGGCATCCTCATCGAGTGCGCCGACCCCATCATCAACCCGCACGACCTCAGCTTCTGGGCTGCCCGCGGCGTCGTCGCCGTCGGCCTCACCTGGGTCCACCAGTCGCGCTACGCCGGCGGCAACGCCACCGACACAGGCCTCACCGACCTGGGCCGCGAACTCATCAACGAGATGGCACGCCTCAACATCGCCCTCGACCTCTCGCACCTCTCCCAACGCTCCACCATGGACGCCCTCGACTTCACGAATGTCCGCGTCTGCGCATCGCACTCCAACTGCCGGGCACTCCTCGGCGACCGCAACACCGAAGGCTGGCAACGACACATCGACGATGACACCATCACCACCGTCTGCGCCCGCGGCGGCGTCATCGGCCTCAACCTCTACCGCGGCTTCATCAAGCTCGGCCTAGGCGAAGCAGAGCGACCCACGATCAGTGATGCTGTCAACCACATCGACCACGTCTGCCAGATCGCCGGCTCAGCCAAACACAGCGGCATCGGCTCCGACCTCGACGGCGGCTTCGGCGCAACCAGCCTCCCCCAAGGCATCGACCGCGCCGCCGAAGTCACCAAAATCCTCGAAGAACTCAGCCGCCGCAACTACACCGACGCCGACATCGCCGACATCGCCTTCAACAACTGGTCAAGATTCTTCGGCCTCTAGCCCCCCTCTCCCCACCGGGGAGAGGGACAGCTCGCAAAGCGAGCAGGGAGAGGGGAGGACAACCGGTCAAGAAGACCGCCCGTCACTCCACCCCAGCAACCGCACAATGCGAGCACCACAACGCCGGGTTCTCAAGCAGCGAAACCCGCTGCGCCCCATGCGCCGGCGGCCCAAGCCGATCCAGCCGCCGCAACATCCGTCGCTCGTACGCATCCTCGTTCATCTCGTACTCGCTCGTGCCCTGCGTGAACGCAAACTCGCCCCGCAGCAGGTCATCGATCCGCTGAATCCGCGTGCTGCTCGCCGGGTGCGTGCTCAGCCACTCGGGCGGCGACGCTCCGCTGCGCGACGCCCCGAGCACTTCCATCACGTCACGCTGACCCACCGGGTTGTACCCAGCCCGAGCCATATAGCGCATGCCCAGATAGTCCGCCTCAAGCTCCTCGTCTCGCCCGTACTTGAGCTGATACGTCTGCCCACCGATCGCGATCGCCGGCACAGCCAGCGTTCCATACCTCCGCAACGCCGAGTCCTCGTCCGCCACCCCGACCAGCAGCGCACCCGCCGCGAGCCCGACCTGAAACGCCTGCGTCCGCGAGATCCGCTGGTTCCCGTGCCGCGCCGTCACGTGCCCGATCTCGTGACCGATCACGCCCGCCATCGCCGCCTCGCTGTCCAGCATCTCGGCCAAGCCGCGCGAGAAATACACCTGCCCGCCGGGGAGCGCAAACGCGTTGATCACCTGCGAGTCCAGCAGCGTGAACTTCCACTCAAGATCCGGCACCCCCTCCTCGATCCCCTCGAGCAGCCGCCGGCCCACCTCATCCACGTACGCCCGCGCCTCCGCGTCCGGCACCTCGCCGCCGTACTCCTCAGTGAACTGAGGCCCCGCCTCCAGCCCGATCGCGATCTCCTGCTCCCACGTCATCATCGTAAAGATCAGTTCGCCCGTCGCCGGGTTCCGCGTGCAGCCGCCAACCCCGGCCGCGACGGCCGCCACCAGCACCAACGCCATCCATACGCGGACCATCACCCGTCTCCTTCACGCTGCACCAAACATCCAGCCCGGCCCACGCACGAACATACCCTCTGCCATGCCCACCGAGTCTACCGCGCCAGCCTGGACCGACGCCGACCTCGCCGCCTCGCCGCACACCCGCGACGACAAGCCCGAACGCGTCCGCAACATGTTCGCAGCCATCGCGCGGTCCTACGACCTCAACAACCGCGTCCACAGCTTCTGGCGAGACCAGGCCTGGCGAAGAACAGCCGTCAGAATGGCCGAGGTCAAGCCCGGCGACCGCATCCTCGACTGCGCCTGCGGCACGGGCGACCTCACCATGGCCTTCGCCAAAACCGAAGCCTCCGAAGTCATCGGCTCCGACTTCACCCAAGAAATGCTCGACATCGCCGGCAGCAAACAGCCACAACTCGGCGACGCTTCGAGCAAGGTTCGTTACGAACAAGCCGACGCGACAAACCTTGAGTACGACAACGAATCCTTCGACGTCATCTCCATCGCCTTCGGCATCCGCAACGTCGATGATCCCGCCAAAGCACTCGCAGAGTTCCACCGCGTCCTCAAACCCGGCGGCCGACTCGTCATCCTCGAGTTCGATACCCCGCGCAACCCGCTTATCCGCCTCGGCAACGACCTCTACACCAAGCAGATCATGCCCCGCACCGCAACGCTCATCGCGAGAGACAAGAGCGGTGCCTACCGATATCTCCCAAAGAGCGTCGAGACCTTCCTCACCAGCGAACAACTCGCCGAGAAAGCGACCGCCGCGGGCTTCACCGACATCACACAAAAACGCCTGACCTTCGGCGTCTGTGTCTGCACGAGAGCGATCAAGCAATAACACCAAACCTGGCTGGGGCGGCGGCGTCTCGCCGCCGTCTCCTCAAACCCCAGCCTTCTCTTTGTCCTTCGCCGATCGCTCAGCCCGCCGCCGCGAACCCTCATCCAGCAGCATCTTCCGCATGCGAATCGACGTCGGCGTCAGCTCTACAAGCTCATCGTCCTCGATGTACTCGAGCGCCTCTTCCAAGCTCATCTCGCGCGGCTGCTTCAGCGTCACCGTCGCTTCCTTGTTCGCCGACCGCATGTTGTCGAGCTTCTTCTGCCGCACGATGTTCAGCGGCAGATCCGTCCCCCGGTTGTGCTCGCCCACGATCTGCCCGCCATAGATCGGGTCGCCCGGCTTCACGAACAGTACACCGCGGTCGTGCGCGCCCTCGACCGCGTACGCCGTCACCTGCCCCGGCTCGGTCGCGATCATCGCGCCGTTGATCCGCCGGAAGCGGTCCGGCAGTGTCGGCTCATACCCGCTCAGCGTGTGGTGCATAATGGCCTCACCTTGCGTCGCCGTCAGCACGCGACCACGCAGACCAATCAGCGCCCGCGAGGTCATCCGAAACACCAGATGCGTCATCGCCGGCCCTCGCGGCTCGACCGTGATCGTCTCGCCCTTCCGCGCGCCGACAAGCTCCATCACCGCGCCCATTTGCTCGTTGGGCACATCAACCACAAGCTCTTCCACCGGCTCGTGCTTCACCCCATCGATCTCTTTCTCGATCACCTGAGGCTTACCCACCGCCAGCTCGTAGCCCTCACGCCGCATGTTCTCGAGCAGGATGCCCAGATGCAGCAATCCCCGTCCAGACACGACAAACTCATCCGAGCTCGCACCCGGCTCGACCCGCAACGCAACGTTCGACTGAAGCTCTTTCTCAAGCCGGTCCTTGACCTGCCGGCTAGTGACATACTCGCCTTCCTTGCCAGCAAACGGGCTCGTGTTGATCCGGAACACCATGGTCAGCGTCGGCTCATCCACCTTCACCGGCGGCAACGCCTCGGGCTCGCTCACATCCGCCAGCGTGTCGCCGATGTCAACAGCATCGAGCCCGACGATCGCGCACAGGTCGCCCGCCGAGACCTCGTCGACCTCCGTCCGCCCGAGCCCGCTGAACCGCAGCACCTGGCCGACCTTCACCGTCTGCGTCTTCGAGTTTCCGTCCGAGTCGGGTCGCGTGATCCGAGCAACACGCTCACCCTTGCAAATCGCGCCGTTGTACACCCGCCCGATCCCAATACGCCCCGAGTAGTTCGAGTAATCCAGCGTCGTAATCAGCATCTGTAGCGGCGCATTCACATCACCACCCGGCGGCGGCACGTTCTTCACGATCGCCTCAAACACCGGCCGAAGCGTCCCCTTCTTCGCTTCATCCATCGACACATCATCGATGTCATCCACCGCCCAGCCGTCGCGCGCCGACCCATACACCACCGGGAAGTCGAGCGCATCATCCGGCGCGCCCAGCTCGATGAACAACCCCAAGACCCCGTCTACCACCCGGTGCGCATCCGCCTCCGCCCGGTCGCACTTGTTCACCATCACCAGCGGCTTCAGCCCAAGCTCCAGCGCCTTGCCGAGCACGAACCGCGTCTGCGGCATCGGACCCTCAAACGCATCAACAACAAGCAAGCACCCGTCCGCCATCCGCAGCACACGCTCGACCTCGCCCCCAAAGTCCGCGTGGCCCGGCGTGTCGATGATGTTGATGCGGATCTCGCCGTGATCCTGCGACGGGTAGTTCACCGCGCAGTTCTTCGACAGGATCGTGATCCCGCGCTCCCGCTCGAGCGGGTCCGAGTCCATGATCAGCCCGTGCTGCCCGCCCTTGAGCTTGTCCAGCTCGGCCTGGCGGAACTCGCCCGACTGCTGAAGCAGCTGATCGACCAGCGTGGTCTTGCCGTGGTCGACGTGGGCGATGATTGCGACGTTACGAATCTGTGCGGGATCGGTGCTCATAAGCCCGGATCATTCGCCGCCCGAACCCGGAATTCCTTCAACCGCCCCCGCGGAGGATCACCTCAAACTCGGCCTTCACCCGCCCCGGCCCGTGACGCCGCGTCTCCCACACGATCGACTCGATGCGTTCGGTCCACTCAAGCACCGGCCGCTCAAGCCCCGCAGCACGCTCAACGATCGCCGCGATCGGGCCGGGCTCAAGCCGACCGGCCGACACAAGCTCCCCAGCCTCCAACCCGGCGAGCCGATCGAGAGCGCCCGCGAGCGCACCCGCCTCGCCCATCACCGTGCCGATGGACACGACCAGCATCCCGCGCTCACCCGCCGCGTCGTCACCCGACCGCCACCGCACCGCCGGCGGACCTCCAAACACCAGCCGCCCGAGCTGATCCGAAAACCCGCCGCCCAGCCGAGCAGACCGAAGAGCACCCGGGTGCTTGCCTCCAAAGTCCGGGGCCTCCCGAGGCCGGGCCGTCGCCTTGGCGATCAGCATCCGCATCACCTCGTCCGCCTCGGCCGACCGAGAAGGCTCTGTCTCCAACGCGAGCTCGACATCCGAGCGTCCCCGCTCGTGTGTGACCAGCCGAACCGCACCCCGGCACGACCGATCGCCGAGCACAGTTTCCGCCGCCCGGCGATCGAGCCCAACAAACGGCGCCAGAGGCGAGGCCGCGAGCGACGCCGCATCGATCGAGCCGATCATGCCCAACGCCGCGCCGTCAAGAACCGCCCGCGCATCCGCCGCCGACCACGTCGGCGCGTTCTCCGCAAGAGCGCTCACGGCGATCGCGACACCAGACCACCCGACATCGTTCGCCCGACCGAACAACACCGAGGGCTCGCCGGCGAGCCCCGCCACCCGAAGCAGCACACCCCCCGGCACCCCGTTTCCGTCTTCCGCGACCGGCCAAGCGCTGCCGAACCAGTCGGCACCCGCGTCTTCCTGCAGCGCACGGATCGTCGAACGAAACAAGCCCGCCGAGACACCCGCGCCCGGTCCGAGCACCAGCACGCGCCCCGCCGGCCCCTGCTTTACCACACACAGCTGAAACGACCCCCGCTCGATCGAAAACACCGTCGCGCCGGCAACCACACCCCGATGCACCGCGTCGAGCGCCTTGAGCACCCGCCCCGCGTCATCGCGCCCGACACGCGTCGCAACCACCCAATCGCTCGGCAAAGGCAAACCGCCGCTATGAAACGCAAAGACAACACGCGAGCCGAACAGCCTCGTAATCGCTTCCATAGGCCCGGCATCGAGGGCAGTGCTCAGCTGCGCCCAGTTCCGCGCCACCGGGCCGTTCGGCGCGATGCCACCCGCATCCAGCGCCAACGCGATCGTCCGCTCTCCCCCCGCCGTTGCCAGCTGCGCTGCCAGCGAGTCAACAACGATGAGAACACGCGGGCTGCCGAGCGCAACACTCCCGCGGTGCGTCCACAGCGCCACGTCCTGTCCCGTTGCTCCACGAGACAGCAACACGAAACAGGCCGACAGCAGACCCACCAACGCGGGTTTCACCGATCGATGTCCGCACGAGAGCTCGAGTACCACAGCGGCGAGAGCGCAACCGACGACCGCGGCGTCGGCCCGCCATCGAGCGACACAACCGATGCCGTGATCTCACGCGACGCCGGCCAGCGCAGCTCCGAAGACGACTCGCACGCCATCGCAGGCACCGAGAACCCATCCTCGAACCGGATCACCGTCGTCACCCGCTTCGTCAAACAAGGGCTCGCAACGCCGAACCCCCGGGCCGTCAGATACGGGCCCGCCAAGGGCTCCACAACCGCCCGAACCCGCCGAACGTCCGCCGCAACGCTCCGCGCCGAGCCGACAGGCCGAAGCGTCAACTCGACAGCACGAGACGCCTCCGGAGCCGGCTGCTCAACAACACGCAGCAGCCGCTCGCGAATGTGCCGAGCCTGCTCAACCGTGCCGGTCGTCTCCGCCGTCGTTGACGCCACAAGCCTCGACACCGGGCCACGCATCGCTGCATCGTCGCCCGCCACCCACGGAGCCACACCTAACCGATCAGCCACCGCCGCCGCGAGCACGATGCAGAACGCCCCCGCGAGCGCCACACCCCGCAGCCGGCGGATCACCGACCGCTCGCGCCGCGAGACAAACCCGCGCTCAGCACCAATACGCCACAGCACATCCGACTCGAGGGCGTCCTCGGCGGCCTCCACCCCCGGATCGCCGCGATCCTCAGCGAAGAACATCTCCAACGGGAGCTCAAGCCCGTCATCGCCGCCGATTCGCTCGTCCTCGAAGCGGTCCCGGAACAGATTGGGATCGCGGTCGGTCATCGAGCCCCGATCTCCTCGGCACGCGCAACACGCCTCGGCGACGACGCCGTATCCGACCACGCCTCACGCACCCGCGAACCATGCCGCGCGTGCTCGGCAAGCACAGCCCGCAGCTTCTTCCGGCTCCGATGCAGATGGCTCTTGATCGTCCCCTCAGGCATCCCCATGTGCTCAGCGATCAACGCGATCGGCCACTCGAGCTGGTGAAATAGCACCACGATCTCGCGCTGCTCCTCGCCCAGCGTCATGAGCCCGTGCTGCAACGCATCACGCACGTGCGCCGAAACCTCCGTCGCCGCCGCCTTCACGCCCGGCCCGCTGGCGTTCGATCGCTCGTAGGCCACCGCCTCCGTGTTGAACAGCGGGGCGTGCTTCTGCCGAGCATTCACATACAACCGCTTGGCGATCGTGAACAGCCACGTCGAGAAGCGATACCGATCGTCGAACCGGTGCAGATTCGTCAGAACACGCACAAACGCTTCCTGCGCGATGTCCTCGGCCATCTCCGGCCGACCCGAAAGCCGCAGCAGGTACGCCCGCAGCGAGGGCTGATACTCGCGGATGAACGCCGCCGACGCCTCACGGTCGCCCGCGGCCGCCAACCGGATCAACCGACGCTCTTCGTCTCGTTCGAATGCCACGGCAAGACTCCTCAGCTCGAATATACCAGCGGATCCGCCCCCGGATGCCGCCGACTGACCGAGAGCCGCCATTCCAACGCACAAGCCCCAAAGAACGACCGCCCGCAGGAACCAAAGCTCCGACGGGCGGTCAAGCAAATTCTGTTTGGAATATGATAGTATTTGCGTTACGCTGCCTTCCGCTTCCGCCCAACCGTCCGCTGATCCTCCGTCGCCCGACGCGCCGGCTCCTCGATCAGCACATGAGCCAGCTCGAGCGGATCCGAAGCCCAGATATCGGCACCGATTTCCTCAGCGAGCCCCTCGGCACGGTTGAACACCCCGCCGCCCACCGCAATCTGCGTCGCGTGGCACGCCCCGATCTCGCGGATCGTGTCGATCAGCGTCCGGATCTCGGGTAGATCAGCCGGGGCCGACCCAAACAGCAGCAAGACATCCGGCCGCTCCTCGTGCACCTGCGACAGGATCTCGTCCCGGGGGATGCCGCCGCCGGCGAACTTCACGTCGAAGCCAGACAGCTCCAGCAGGTCAACCGCCATCTGCCCCGCGAGCTCGTCCGGGTCCGTCGGCCCGCAGAACGCCAAAACGCTCCGATTCACGCTGGGCTCGAACCGGAACTGCGCCGCCGTCTGATCGACCAGCACCCGCAAGAGCCGCGTCGCGTAGTGATGCGCCAGATTTGTCAGCTTGTCGCTGCGGTGCAGCTTCTGGATCATCTCGTACGTCGGCCAGTAGAGCTCAATAAGCAGGTCCTCCGGCGGGACATCCTGCGCAAGGTACTCGTTGACGACGTCCCGCGATGCCACGCGGTCGCCCGCAATCAGCGTCTCGAAGAATCGTTCCAGTTCAGTCTCACGGATCAGCACGGTGCACCTCGTTTCGGTAGAGCAAGCAGGGTTTGGTTCGCTCAGACAGATGTGACTTCCAGATGGGACTCCGGCCCGCCGCGGTCTCGCATCGAGCCGCACAGGCCTGGCTGCTATCGAGTCCCCAGCCCGTCTCGCACCACCCACAACCCGCATTGCCCACCCCCACATGTCCATCCCTGCGCTCACAGCACCGATAAGTCGCCAGATCCCGTTATCGGAACCACCTCGCGACCCGACTTCGGCAAGATCGCCCCGGCGGTGTCGGCCTACAGTTAGGGCCCGACGTCGGGCGGGCCGAAAGCCGAGTCAGACGCTCGCTCCGGATCGACGCGGACGAAAGGACAGCCATGTACGCGATCATCGAAGAAGGCGGCGGCCAGCGCAAAGTCGCCGAGGACCAGGAAGCCGTCATTGACCTTTACCAGGGCGGCGAAGCAAAGGCCGGCGACTCCATCACCTTCGATCGCGTCCTGCTCACCTCCGACGGCGAGGGCAAGACCTCGATCGGAAAGCCCTACGTGAGCGGCGCGTCGGTCACCGCAGAGATCGTCGCGCCCATGGTCATGGGCGAGAAGCTCGACATCTACAAGTTCAAAGCCAAGAAGGGCTACCGCCGCAAAACCGGCCACCGCCAGCGCTACACCCACGTCAAGATCACATCGATCAAGGCCTGATCAAACGGCCGCGTGCCGGACTGACCACGCGGCATGAACGGCGCTGTGAACCCAGCCATCCAAGAAGCCGTCAGGCTGCTCCACGCCAAGCAGCCCGCCCAGGCAAAGCGTGTCCTCCAACCGCTCATGCCGCAGCTGCGCAAACACTCCGAGGCGCTCAAGCTCTTCGCCGTCATCCTCATCGAAGCCGGCGAAGCCGACAAAGCCATCGCCACCATCGGCAAGGCGATGAAGCTCAAGCCGATGGACGTCGGCCTCGCCGTCGCCAACGCCAAGATCCTCTCCCAAGCCGGCCGGTTCCAGCCCGCAATCGCCGCCTTCGAGCGCTGCCTCGCACTGCAGCCGACGAACACCGAAGCGGTCGACGGCCTCGTCCGCGCACTCCGCCTCGTGAGACGAGACCAAGACGCCGTCGCCGCCGTTCAGCGCGCCATCGACGCAGGCGCACCAACAGACGCCTTCATCGCCGCCGCCATCGGCGAAGCCGCCCTCGCCAATGTCGACCCAGGCCTCGATCGCAACCACGCCATCGACGTGCTCAAACAAGTCCTCGCGTCCGGCACCGTCCCCGCGGGCGCATCCTCCGAGCTCGGCTTCCGACTCGGCACGCTCCTTGACCGCAAAGGCCGAACCGACGAGGCCTTTGCCGCCTTCGCCGATGCCAACGCCGTCGTTGGTGCAACCTTCGACGCCGAAGCCCACCGCAGAGCGACCGACGCCATCATCGAAGGCTGGCCGGCCGACGCGATGAAGCCCATCGACGGCGCGCAGCCCGACCATCACGTCTTCATCGTCGGCATGCCCCGCTCCGGCACCACCCTCGTCGAGCAGATCCTCGCCGCGCACCCCGACGTTGCCACCGCCGGCGAGACACTCCTGCTCCCAGCAGCCGCCCGCAGCCTCAAACTCGCGCGACCGCCCTTCGAGTACGCACCAACGCCCACCGCGCTCGACACCGATCTCGTGAAGTCCGCCGCAACAGAGTTCACCCGCTCTCTCCGCGCAGCAGCGAAGGCACGCACCGAAACGGTCACAATCGACAAGCTCCCCATCAACGCCTTCTTCGTGCCCGTCGCCGCGACGCTCTTCCCGAACGCCCGCTTCATCGGCTGCCTCCGCGACCCGCGCGACGTCGGCCTCTCCTGTTTCCAACAGAACTTCGGCGGCGGCAACCGCACGATGTACGACCTCACCCACATTGCACACTTCCAGGCCGACACCATCCGAGTCATGCAGCACTCGGCATCAACCATCCCCGATCGCTTCACGCTCGTCGAATACGAGTCAGTCGTGGGGGACCTCGAAGCCGCCGCTCGCTCGCTGTCCGAAGCCGCCGGCGTCGACTTCAACGACGCCTCGCTCCGCTACTGGGAGTCGGCCAAACCGATCAACACCGCGAGCTTCGAGCAGGCGTCCCGCCCCGTCTACACATCATCGATCGGCCGATGGAAACCCTACGAAACGCACCTCGCCCCGCTCATCGAAACACTCCGCGACCGCGGTGTGCCGCTCGACTAGCTCACCGGCTTGACAAAGGTCCCGCGATCGCGGTCCTTCACAACGCCAGGGAACCGCAACGCCCGGCCGTGCGCCACCGCCCACACCCCCGCCTCAAGCAGGTCCGTCGCAAACAGCGCCTCGGTCAGGTTCTGCACCGAGTCCGACCGCTGCAACTCATAAGGCCGCATCGCGCCCGTCAGCACCACGGGCCACCGAAGCGACCCGAGCTGCTCGTGCAAACACTCGCCCGTCAGCGCCAGCGTGTCGGTGCCATGTACGATCACCACACCC
>JBCBMF010000076.1:0-12379 GCA_039822905.1 Planctomycetota bacterium | reverse complement strand
CTTCTGCTTCCAGCCTGATGATGTTCACATCGTCGGGACCGAAGCTCGGATCGATGGTGATGTCGCCGTCGATGTCGCCCTCGGCGAGAAACTGCGTGATGCGTCTGGCTGTCACAGGGCCGGTGAGATCACCGGTGATCCTTCCGGCAAACAAAATTCGCTCCGGGAAATCGCCTGCAAGTCCCGCCCAGTTGTTGGCACCGGGGTTTGTGGGTGGGGTGCTAACCTCTAGAGGTCCATCGTTCGGCGTAAGCCGGATGATGGTCGGCTCATCGACGTTGTGCCGGATCTCGCCCAGGTTGCCGAGCCCGCCGGTGAAGTGCACGCGGAACTCTTCGCCGTTGGTCGGGATGCTGGTGATCGTTACGTTGTTCGATCCGTCGATGGTCGCGTTACCGTTTGTGACCGCGTCGATGTAGCCCGTGGTGCCGTCGTCGATGAACACATCGACCTGCACGGTTTGGGAATGGGCGGTGCCCGCTGCGATGAGAACAGAGAGAGCTGTCAGTGCCTTCGGATTCATGATCGTCTCCGACGAACAGAGAATATGAACACCGGCACGGCCACGCTGGCCGTCGCCGGACAGGGAACGAGCGAGGCGATACGCAGGGAGGTGTCGAAGCCGAAGTTCGGCCGCTCAGCCGCTTCCTCCCAGGCCAAGTCGTTGCTGAAGAAAATTGGATCACCTGGATCCCAGGTCTCCTGGCCCGCCACGTTGCCCTTGAAGACCCGAAAGCCCGAATCGCGCGTTCCGCCGAGCCACTCCTCGGTCCACTCGCCCGCGCCGCCTGAGAGGTCGAGCAGGCCCCAGGGGCTCTGCGTGTCGGGATAGGCTTCAAGCGGGATCGTGAACTCTTGGCCGAAGCCGAAGTCGAGGCCGGCGGCCGTCTCGCCGACGCCGGGCAGGCCGGGGACGGGCTGCGTGTCGGAGCCGTTGTTGTACAGCCACCAGCCGCCATCGCCCGCGCCGTCCTTGTTCGGGTCGTAGTGCGCGGCCTTGAGCCACTCGTCGAGCGATGGGATCCAGTAGCGGGCACCGGGCGACCGCGATGTCTGGTCGGTGTAGTCGCGGGTTGTGCCGGGGACCACTCCGAACGTCGAGACGTCGTACGCGCCGCTGTTGAAGGCGTTGAGATCGTCGGTCGGCTTGCCGTGGTGCAGCCAGTTGCAGTAGATCGCCGCGTCACGCCAGTCGATGGTGGTCGGGAGCATCGCGGTGTCGGGTTGGGTTGTCCATTCCGACCCGTCGTTGAACCCGCCCCAGAACAGCGGTTGGAAGCTCGCGCCGCTGCCGCCGGCCGAGTCGACGGCGTTCATGAATTCGGCCCACTGCGCGCTGGTGACCTCGGTGCGGCTGATGCGGTACTCGTAGCCGACGCTGCCCCGACCGGTGGTCCGGCCTCGGAGATCTTCGCGGTCGTAGCCGACGTTGCCCGCATCGCCGATCGTGATAAAGTTGTGGCCATAGTCCGGCGGGGCCTGCTGGGCGGCGAGGGGGAGTGTGGTGGTAGTGAAGGCGACAGCCGCGAATCTCCTTCTTCTGCGTGCCAACATGGACACAGAAACCGCGAGCAGCGGCGCACCGACTCCCGGTGCTGGGATCGCGCTCGCGATGCGAAACGTCAGGTACGGTCGCGTTGGTTCGTCTGGATCGAATGCCCCATACTCCCAGTGTCGATCTGTTGTGCGATCGATCCCAAGAATGGGATCGAAGTTTGAATCACCTCTCGAGATAGTCGTATTGCCAGCTCCAGCACCGTCCCAGACGCGTAGCTCTGTGTCGTCCGCCCCGTTTAGCGTGAACCACCGCTCGGTCCACTCCGCGCCCCCTCCGGAGACGTCGAGCAGCCCCCACGGGGACTGTGTGTCGGGATAGCTTTCGAGCGGGATCTGGAATGCCTCCTCGTCGCTGATTGCGAGGTCGGCCGAGGTCTCGCCGACGCCCGGCAGGCCGGGGATCGGCTTTGTGTCGCTCGTGTGGCTGAACTCCCAGTAGCCCCCCTGGCCCGGGCCGTTCTTGTTGGGGTCCCAGTGCGCCGCCTTGAACCACTCGTCGTGGCTCGGGATCCAGTACTGTGCGCCGGGCGATCGGCTGCTCTGGTCGGTGAAGCTCGATGGATCGTTCGGATCGGTGCCGAACGTGGCGATGTCGTAGGCCCCGCTCATGAAGTCGGCGGCGTCGGTGCCCTTGCCGTTGTGCAGCCAGTTCATATAGATCGCGGCGTTGCGCCAGGAGATTCCGCCAACGGGCAGCATGTCGCCACCGGCTTGGGTGATCCACTGGTCGTTGACGAAGTCGTAGATCACACCGCCGAGGCGAGGCACCCGGATGGTGCTCGCTGGAAAGCCGGCCTCGATGCGGGCGTTCAAGTAATCGGCGTACTGCCCGCTGGTCACCTCGGTGCGGCTGATGCGGTACTCGTAGTTCACCGCGCCGCGGCCGGTCATGTCCATGAACGGGTCGAGGCCAGTGTAGCCGGGGTTGCCGACATCACCGATCGTGATGAAGTTGTGCCCATAGTCGGGCGGAGCCTGCTGGGCCGCGGCCGAGAGCGGCAGGGCGAGCAGAAAGCACTGAACTGATACGAGTCGGATGAACAAAGCGAGTCTCCTTGTGCAACAGGCTGCCACAGTCGGCGGCCCGACACAACAAGGATCGGCATATTCTCACCAACTGCGCGCAGATTGCCTGGTGTCAATAACCGGTTCAAGGGAATCCGACACCGTTGGCGACACCGAGAATCACCCATGATCTGGCAGGTGGCTTCGACACGTGCCACTGCCCCGGCTTTACGGGTCAGCGGCACGAACGTGCCTCATCCGACGTGCCTGCAGTCGGCGACATGCCTGCACGCGAGGGAACGGGAGCGGAGAAAGCTTTCCGGGACTGCCCGTCCGCCGTTGAAGACCCCTCATGAACGGTTGAAGCTCGCCCATCGGTCGTCGAAGCTCGCTCATCAACGGCTGATGCTCCCTCATCAGCCGTTGAAGCTCGCCCATCAACGGCTGATGCTCGCCCATCAGTCGCTAAACCTGGCCCATCAACAACTGATGCTCGCCCATCGGTCACCGATGCTCGGCCGTATGGGACGTGCCGGCGGCGTGCGATCGCGCGTCGCAGGCCGGACAGCCCGCACGTGCCGCGGCGCTTCACACCCGGAGCCGGGTGTTTCGTGTGATCGTGGTTGACCGTGTGCGTGCGGTGTGCCGACGTTCCCGCCGAGCCGTCGCGCTGTGCGTCGGCGTCACACACCATCGGCGGCGGCTGTCCGCACGAGGCCGACACGCACCGCCAACACAGGCCGGAGCCAATCTCATGTCCGACATGATCCCCAATGACCTGCTCGGCAAGATCGAGTTCTTCGAGCAGCGCATCGCCGACTGGGCGGCCAACGTCGACCAGATCGGGCTGACCGCGCAGCAGGCCAACGACCTGGTCGGCCGCGTCGCCGCGGCGCGGGCCGCGTACAACGCGGCGCAGCAGATCCGCCAGCAGTCGCGCAACGCCACCGCCACGCAGCGGATCGCCGTCAACGAGATGGCCCGCTTCGGGTCCGACCTGATCTCGACGATCCGGTCGTTCGCCGACCTGCAGCCCGACCCGAACGCGGTGTACGTCGCCGCCGAGATCAACCCGCCGACCCCCGCCGGCACGCCGCTGCCGCCGCCCGTGCCGGCGACCGATGTTGTTGCAAACCTCCAGCAGTCGGGCGCGGTGCTGGTCTCGTGGAAGGGCACGACCGCCAACGGCACGTTCTACGACGTCTACCGCCAGCTGACCAGCACGACAGGTAGTCGGGCGGGCTTCACGCTGATCGGCTCGAGCGCGACCCGCAGCTTCGAGGACACCACCGTGCCCGCCGGCACCACGCAGGTGAGCTACTACACGGTCGCGCGCCGCGACGCGTTCACGAGCGCCGAGTCGCAGCAGGCCGTGCTGCGGTTCGGGATGCCCAACCTGCAGAGCAGCTTGCCCGGTGAGAACGGCCGGCTTGGTCTGGCCGCGTAGAGGCCGGTTATAGAGTGTCGACTGCGGCCCCGGCTCGGTCTCTCGGGCGCGCGGGGTGCATGGGGCCAGGGCGAGGCGGCGGCTGGTACATTGGTTGCATGAACATCAAACCAGCAGTCGCCGTGGGGATCCTTGCCGTCGCATTGTCAAGCCGCGCGCAGGTCGATGACATCAGCGTGATGGTACCGCACGAGACCGTTGATCGATCGCTTCCGACCGGCGATGCAGCGATGGGGTCGGCAGGGCCGCGAGGGCTGGTAACGCGTGAGATCTACCGCGAGCGGAGGATGCGGCTGCTGACGCACATGCGCGACAACGGCTACTCGGCTGCCGTGATCTTCAACGAACCCCGATCGTCGCCGTCGGGCGGGCCCGACCGATCCGGCCTTGATTTCTACTACTTCACCGGCATCGAGCACGAGCCGGGCGCTGCGCTCTTGCTCGACCCCGACGCCGACCAGCACGCCGAGTCGCTTCATCTGCCGATGCTCGACGTTGAAGATCATGTCTGGCACGGCGAGCGAGCGGGGCTCGGGCGGGAGCTTGAACTCAGCACGGGCTTCGCACGCGTCCGTCGGCTCGCCTCGCTTCCCGGTGCGCTCGCGAACGCGATTCTCACCGGCGAAACGCACAAGGCCGTTTTCCTGGGGCCGGTCGTGGGGTACACGAGCCCGGTTCCCAAGCAGCTCGAGGTCCTGCGTGACGCGACCGGCCGCATCCCGGGGGCATCGGTTGCGCTCGACCGCGAGATTGTGCCAGCGATGCGGCAGGCGAAGGACGAAGCGGAAATCGAACTGACTCGACGCGCGATCGCGAACACAGCCGCGGGCCTTCGTGTGGGCATGAGCGAGGTGCGGCCTGGCATGTCGGAGTTCGATCTGCGGACCGTTATCGAGACCGCGTTTCATCAGGCCGGCTCGCGTCGGCTCGCGTTCGGAAGCATCGTCGGGTCTGGTCCGAACTCGTGCGTCTTGCATTACCGCGGGGAGCACGATCACCGGGTGATGCAGGCGGGGGACCTGGTGCTGTGCGATGTTGGTGCGGAAGTTGAGAACTACGCGGCCGATATCACGCGGACCTTCCCGGTGTCTGGGGCGTTCTCGGATCGGCAGCGTGAGGTGTACGACGTGGTCCTGCGGGCGGCTGATGCGGCCATCGCCGAGATTCGGCCGGGCGTGATGTTTCGTGAGCTCAACGACATCGCCCGCACCGTGATCGAGGACGCCGGCTACACCGACGACATGAAGCACGGTCTGGGCCACTTCCTCGGGCTGTACGTGCACGACGCGGGCATCTACCACCTCCCGCTGACGGTCGGGACGATCATCACGATCGAGCCGGGGATCTACCTGGCCGACGAGGCAATCGGCATGCGCATCGAAGATGACATCCTCGTGACGGAGAGCGGCTTCGAGGTGCTCACGAACGATCTCCCGCGCACCGCCGACGAGATAGAACGGTTCATGGCCGGCGAGTAGCCGCGACCAGGTTACGAGTCCTCGTTAGTCCGCGAACGTTGGCAGGAAGCACTGGCGACCCGTGCGGGCGTTGTAGTCCTGGTGATAGTCCTCGGCCTCGTAGAAAGTGGCGTACTCGTTCACCTCGGTCACGATCGGGCGTCCCTTGAACTTCGGGTCGCTCGCTGCTTCTTCGATGAACTCACGCGCGGTGCGGAGCTGCTCATCGTCGATGGCGAAGATCGCGCTGCGGTACTGCGTGCCGATGTCGGGCCCCTGGCGGTTGAGCTGGCGTGGGTCGTGGACGACGAAGAAGATCTCTAGAAGCTCGCGGAAGCTGATCTCGGCCGGGTCATACGTGATTCTCACGCTCTCGGTGTGCCCCGTCTTGCCGGTGCACACCTGCTTGTAGGTCGGGTTGTCGACATGGCCGCCCTGGTAGCCGCTGACGACATCGATGACGCCGCTCTGCTTCTGGAAGTAGTGCTCGACTCCCCAGAAGCAGCCGCCGGCGAGGTACGCGGTTTCGGTCTTGACTGGCTGTGCACCCAAGGGGATCTCCGTTCCTTTCTCGATAAAGTCCAGCGATGCTGAGTTCAGGCAGTATCGCCGTCCGGTCGAAGTCGGCCCGTCGGCAAACACGTGTCCGAGATGACCATCACATCGGGCACATTCGATCTCGGTCCGCACCATGCCATACGACCGGTCTTCTTTGTACGTCACATGATCGACGTCAAACGCTCGATCAAAGCTCGGCCAGCCGGTGCCGGAGTCGAACTTTCTATCCGACTCAAACAGCGGCAACGCACACAGCTTGCACGCATAAAAGCCGTCGAGCTTGTTATCGAGAAGCGTCCCGCAGAACGCCGGTTCTGTGCCGTCGTTGAGAAGCACCCGCCGTTCTTCGTCGGTCAGGTCAGCCGCGAGCTCTTCGACCGCCTCGTCACTCAGCGGGGTGATATCGAAGTTGCTCTTCGAGTATCGCCGGCCCGAGCCGTCGTCCGCCGAAAGCCCGACCGCGATGGCCTGGCCCGATCCGAGACCGGCTGCTCCATGAGTTGCTGAGGCGAAAAGGGCCCAGGTGAACATCAAAGACAGCACGAACGCTGCTGCAAACACAGACACTTTGGCTACCACGGCATCATCTCCGGCCTCCTGAATCGCAACAGAGCAACCGATCTCCTTCCCATTCTATTCGCGTGGGATGCACCGTCAGAGGCAACCAGTGTGTGCAACAGGTTCCGAAAATACGCCGATCTCCCACAATTGATGTCGGGTATCTGACGGGTGCACGCCAGCCGCGACCGTTCGGCTCTCAGTCAACGGTTATACCGTGTGAGAACCAATGGTCCTTGCTTCGTGAGACGGCATGCCGATGACCGCTTCGACCTCGTAGCTGTCGATGCACGTACATCGAACAGAGTTCGCAAGGGCCAGGGCCGCACTATCTGACGAAAACCCTCGGGAAATTAGGGTCGCCTTAACGATCTGCTTCCGGGATGCCCATACCGCTGCGATCGGGATCGCTGGGGCGAGCGGCAGGGCGGTACGGATTGGCGTCGGCTTCGGCAAGCATCAGCTCGATCGCGGCATCCAGCTGTGGATCGCGGCCCTCGGCTCTCGCGCTGGGGTCGTCGATCACGGCGATGTCCGGGTCGACGCCGTGGCCCTCGATGCCCCACGTGCCATCGAGCTCGTAGAAGCCAAAGGTCGGTACAGCCGTGTAGCCGCCATCGATCAAACCCGGCACGCCCGAGATGCCGACGAGACCGCCCCAGGTGCGCGAGCCGACGAGCTTGCCGATCTCGTGATGCTTGAACAGCCACGGGAACATGTCGCCGCCCGAGCCCGCCATGCCGTTGATCAGCATCGCCTTCGGCCCCTGGTGCGAGTCGTACGGCCAGGGCCAGTCGCGCCCGTCACGACGCGCCCAGTAATTGGTGCGAGGCCGATTGAGCAGCTCGATAAAGCGGTTGGGTATCTGCCCGCCGCCGTTCCAACGCTCGTCGATGATCAGCGCCTCCTTGCCGATCTGCCCGTAGAACTGGCGGAACAGCTCGTTCTGCCCCTGCACGCCCGTGTTGGGCACGTGGATGTAGCCGACTCTGCCGTCGCTCGCGTCGTCGACGTACTGCCGGTTGCCTTCGACCCACGCGCGGTAGCGCAGACTACCCTCACCGCCCATGGGCTTGATTGTGATCTCGCGCTCGTTGCGCGCCTCGTCGTCGCCGACGAGCGCGTCGGCGATGGTGAGCGTGGTGTCCTTGCCGACGAGCCCGACGAACGCCGCCCACGGATCCTGCGCCGTGTCGAGCGGGATGCCGTTCACCTTCAGCAGGTACGTGCCCTCCTCGACATCAACGCCCGGCTGGCTGAGCGGCCCGCGAGCGTCCGAGTCCCAAGGCCCGCCCTCGTAAATTCTGGCAAATCGATACGCCGAAACTTCGTTGCCTTCCTCGTCGGTTTCGGCACCGAGCTCGAAGTCCGCACCGAGCAGGCCGACATTCTCCCTGGGCTGTCCCTCGACGTCACCGCCCCAGTAGTAGGCGTGGCCCACGTTGAGCTCGGAGATCATCTCGCCGATGATGAAGCTGACGTCCTCGCGCGTCGCGGCGTCGTCGAGCATCGCGCTGTACCGCTCGTACACCGCGTCCCAGTCGACGCCGTGCAGGTTCTCGACGTAGAAGAAGTCGCGGTGGCGACGCCAGGCGTCGGTGAAGATCTGCTCCCATTCCTCGCGCGGGTCGATGATCTTCCGCATGCCCGAGCGGGGAAGTGTCTTCGAGAAGTTCTGGCCGGGCTTGGCGTCGACGATCGCGAATCCTGCGCCGCCGCCCGCGATGAGCTTCTTGCCGTCGGCGGAGATGTCGAACCCGCCCGCGCCGCCGAGCACGGTCTTCTCCTCCGGCTCGTCGTCGGAGATATCGACCAGCTTGATCGCCGGCGGCGTACCGGGCGCGCCGAAGCGCGTGTACAGAAGCTGGTTCTTGTCGTTCACCGCGAGGTTCGAGAAGCGACCGACGGCCACCGGGATCTCCATGCCGCGTTGCTCGAAGCCGTCGATCGTGATCTCGACCGGCTCGTCGTCACCGCCCTCGGCTTCGTCGACGATCTCGGCGAGCGTTTCCTCATCGATCTCTCGCGTCGTGCGCGTCGCCTCCCACGTGCCCGACACGCCCATCGCCTCGATCTCCCACGTGCCGGTGATCGTGTCGCCATCGACTGTGCCCCGGCTGACAACTGTGATGCTGCTTTGCGAACGCTCGGTGTACAACTCGTTCGTCGCGTCGTCCCACCGAACGACATCGCCCAGATTGTTCGTCTCTCCCTGCGATTCGGATGTGCCCGAGATGTTGCCGTCGTTGTCGACAACGATCACCATCGTGTAGGTCATCTCGTCGGCGGGCATGCCGAGCGCCGAGAAGCCTGCCGCCGTGCCTTCCCACTCTCCGAACAGCGGGTGCTCGGTGTCGAGGCCCTCGTACAAGGCTTTCATTGGCGTCGCTCTCTTCATCTGACTCAGCATCGTTCTCGGCATCGCCTTCATCACCGCCCTCGGCATCACCTTGTTCGTCGGCGCTCTCCTCGCCTTCCTCGGTCTCTTCTTCCCAGGTCTCTTCATCAGACTCGATGAGCCACGGGTTCTCGACCTCATCGGTCAGCGGCACCGCGATCAGCACGCCGGTGTTCGCGTACACGAACGTCGAGCCGACGTCCTCGTACTGCGGGTTCTCGAAGCGCCGACTCGACGTGTAGTACAGGTACTCGCCGTCGCGGCTGAACACCGGGCTGTCGTCGCTGAAGAAGCCGCTGGTCAGCTTGTGCTTCTCGCCGGTCTCGGTGTCATACATCCAGATGCTCGAGCTGAGCGTCTCCTCTTCCGCACGGGCCCACGTGATCCATCGCGAATCGCCGGACCACGACACGCCGGGCTGGTTGCCCCACGGGTCGCGATCGATCTCGGTCATCTCGCCGGTCTCGGTGTCGACCAGCAGCAGCCGGCCGGCCTTGTCGACCACGAGCATCGACTCCGAGTCGGGCGACCATGTGATGCTGTAGAAGAAGTTCTCGTTGCCGTCCGTCAGCTGCCGGGTCTCGCCCTTGCCGTCGGACTGTGTGACGTACAGCTCGTACTCGCCGTCCGCGTCGGAGAAATATGCGATCCATCGGCCGTCGGGGCTCCACGCGGGCGAACGCTCCGCGGCCCCCGACGTGTCGGTGATCTGCCGGATCGGCCCGTTTTCGGCGGGCACGGTCCAGATATCGCCGCGCGCTTCAATGACCGCGCGTTTGCCGGTCGACGAGATCGAACCGCCCGCAAGGTTCTCGCCTGCCTCGACGGCCTGCGGCCGAAGCGCAGGCCGCGCACCCGGAATGGTCACGTTGATCACACGGCTCTCGCCGGTGCCAAGATCAAGCAATTGAAGCTCATCGCCGAGCTGGAACACGATCTCGCCCTGGCCATCGGGCCCGGCCCGATCGACGGGAACTTGACATCGAAGCTCTCAAAGCCCGTGACCTGCCGGCGTTCGCCCGAGGTCGTCTCGTACGACCACACGTTCAGCCGGTGTTCATCGCCCGCGTCGCTGAGGTAGTACACCGTGTCGCCGTGCCACATGGGCAGCGTGTCGGTGCCGTCCCAGTCGGTGATCTGGCGAGACTCGTTCGTTTCGAGGTTGAACAGCCAGACGTCGGCCGCCATGCCGCCCTTATACCGCTTCCAGGTGCGCGAGTCGCGCCAAAAAGGTGTATACGCGAGCCACGTGCCGTCCTCACTGACAACGCCGTTCGCGCCGTACTCGATCGGCATCTTGCCCGGCAGGCCGCCCTCGGAGCCGACGGTGTACATCCGCGGGCTGGTGATGCCGTCGCGATCGGCGAACGTGAAGAACGCGATCTCGTCGCCGGTCGTCCAGTCGGTCGGCATCTCCGGGCCCGGCCGATGCGTCAAGCGTGTTGGCAGCCCACCGGTGGTCGGCATGGTGTACAGATCGCGATCACCGTCGTAGTTGCCCTGGAAGACGACCATCGAACCGTCCCGGTTGAACTTCGGGAACATCTCCTGACCCGCTGGGCTTGCGAGGGGGCGGGCCTGGCCGCCATCGCGCGAGACGATCCACAGGTCGTTCGCATACACAAACACGATCTCGCTCGCGCTGACATCCGGGTAGCGCAGCATGCCCGCGTGCGGCGAGTCGGCGTCGTCCTGACCCCAGGCTGGTCCGGCGGCCGGGGCCGCCAAGCCGGCGGCGACGAGCAGTGCAGCGATGCGGTGCGATGCCATCAGTTCAGTCTCCGATCAGTGTGCGAGCGAGCGGATGGATCCGCGTGCGTGGAGTTGGTTGCAACGATACCCGGCGGCCGAACCTGGTGTGCACGGGAACAGGCACGGTAAGTTCTGCTGGCTTTCAGCGTCTGTCACTTGCCTTTGATGCGCGACTTGCCGGTGCCAGTCACGGCGTGCCGCACCAAACCAGAGCATGGTGTACCCTATCGATTCGGTCGCCGTACTCGCGGCCTTCATTCTCCGAACCGGAGCAGAACATGCGCACGCGACGCCTCGCCGAGATCATTGTGTATTGGCTTGTTGGTTCAACGCTCGCCTGCGTTTCTGCCCAGGGTGCGCCCGCAACGGATGAGCCGGAGCCGGGGCCGATGAACTCCGCGACGTTCAAGGGCCTCGCGCTCCGGTCGATCGGGCCCGCGTTGATGTCCGGGCGCGTGGCCGACCTCGCCGTCCACCCCGACGACCAGAGCACGTGGTACGTCGCCGTCGGCAGCGGCAACCTCTGGAAGACCACCAACGCCGGCACCACCTGGAACCCCGTCTTCGACGACCAGGGCTCGTACTCGATCGGCTGCGTCACGCTCGATCCCAACACCCCCGAGACCGTCTGGGTCGGCACGGGCGAGGACGTCAGCGGCCGGCACGTCGGCTACGGCGACGGCGTCTACCGAAGCCGCGACGGCGGCAAATCCTGGGAGAACCTCGGCCTCAAGGACTCCGAGCACATTGGGATGATCGTCGTCGACCCGCGCGACTCGGACACCGTCTACGTCGCCGCCGAGGGCCCGCTCTGGTGTTCTGGCGGCGACCGCGGGCTCTACAAGACCACCGACGGCGGCGCGAACTGGAAGCTGATCCTGAGCGCCGGCGAGTACACCGGCGTCAATGAGCTCCACCTCGACCCGCGCGACCCCGATGTCATGTACGCCATCACACACCAGCGCTTCCGCAATGTCGCCGCGCTCATCAACGGCGGCCCGGAGAGCGGCATCCACAAGTCAACCGACGGCGGCGAGACCTGGCGTGAACTCACCAATGGCATCCCGGCCGAAGACAAGGGCAAGATCGGCCTCGCCGTCTCGCCCATCAACCCCGATATCGTCTACACCACCATCGAACTCGCGCACCGCGAGGGCGGTTTCTACCGCAGCGCCGACGGCGGCGAGTCTTGGACCAAGGGCGCCGACTACATCTCGGGCGGCACCGGCCCGCACTATTACCAAGAGCTCTACGCCTGCCCGCACCAGCTCGACCGCGTCTACCAGATGGACGTCCGCCTGCACGTGACCGAAGACGGCGGCGAGTCGTTCCGCTCCATCGGCAGCCCTCACAAACACGTCGACAACCACGCCATGGCGTTCGACCCGAACGACCCCGATTACCTGCTCGTCGGCTGCGACGGCGGCTTGTACCAATCCTGGGACCTCGGCAAGACGTGGAAGTACACGGCGAATCTGCCCATCACGCAGTTCTACAAGGTCGCCGTTGATTACGACGAGCCGTTCTACAACGTCGTCGGCGGCACGCAGGACAATGCCACGCAGCACGGCCCGTCGCGCACAGACAACATCCACGGCATCCAGTCGGAGTTGCGGATGCCGTGGATGTTGTCTGTGCGCGACGGGC
>JBCBMF010000075.1:0-12462 GCA_039822905.1 Planctomycetota bacterium | reverse complement strand
TCGACGAGCAGATCGGCTCGGCGTTCGCAGCGCTCGCAAGAACAGTCGCCGCCGATGCCCGCGGTGGGACTGGATGGTTCCACGGGAAGGCAAGGACGACAGCCGACGATGTCCGCGCCCGCGAGGGCACGCTCGCGGCGCTCGAGGCCGGCGATGCAGCGGTCAACGCCGTGAGTGTTGTCGCCGACGAGATCGAGATGCTGCGGGCATGGCCGACCTACGCGGCGCGCGGCGAAATGATGGCGCTCGACCTGACGACCGCGGTGGATGCGCTCGCCGCGCTCCCCGCGTGGACACCGGCGGCGGCAAAGAACAGGCTGGTCTCCGATGTCGGCGAGGCGCTCGCGTTGCCGATCGAAGGTCGCCGGCTGACCCTCCGTGTTGCGGCCCAGCACGCCCGTTTGCTGATCGCGCTCGACGGCCTCGAAGAAGGCCGGGAGGCGGACCGCCTGCGAGCACGGGCGTCGGAAGTGATCGCGACGCGCGCGACGGATGACTCGACTGCGCTGCCGGCATCAACCCTCGCCGCCGACACGATCGCGCTGAGCGTCTCACGCGGTTCGATCCGTGAGGACGATCACATCGTCCAAGAGCTCCGTCCGGCGTGGCGTCGGCTCGTGCCGCTGGTGCGCGGTGTCACGGTTACGGCACGCAACGATGCGATCGATCTGCTGATCGACCCGACGAAGGCGACGGACCCCGGCGTGCTCTCGGCCGTGGCGGCGCAGCGCCTGCTGTTCGACGACTTTGCGCTGCTCGAGCGGCTGAGCGACCGAGTCGGACCAGGCCTCGAAGGCCCGACCGAACTCGTGTCGCTGGTGAGTGATCGGCTGCTCGGGATCGCGCAGACGTCGATGGATGATGACGCGCGGGACGACGCGATCGCGTTGCTGCGGGCGATGGACGGGCAGCTCGCGATGTTCGATCGGATCGAAGCGGACGCCGAGACCGCCGTGCGCGTCATGGGCGAGCGGGGCAGCGAGCTGCCGACGCGGCAGACCGACCTGCGGGACGCGTGGCTGCGCGGCTGGGCGGTGCCCGGCGGCACGGGGCCGGACGCCGAGACCATCGCCGACCTCACGCTCGTGGCCGACCTGACCGCGCTGCTGGCAGACGCCGAGGCGTTCACGCGGCTGGATACACTCATGTCGTGGCCGGGCTTCGAGATGTCGGTCCGCGCGCGGCGTGCGATCGCGACGGGTCTGACCGAGGGCATCGATGATCTCGTGCCGGACGCGATGCGCGGCAACAACGCCGTCGCGAGGGACCGGAGCACGAGCCGGCTGACCACGCTGCGCGGCGACTACGCAGCCGCACTGGTCGCGGGTCGGCTCGCTCGGCTCGGGCCGGACGCGGGGCTTTCGCTGGCCGGTCCGATCGAAGAGGTCTCGCTCGGGCCGCCGGTCGATGGCGCGTGGATGGCTCGTCACCGCGGCGCGATCGCGGACGTGTGCCGGTACGCGGAAGAACTGGGGAAGCTCGCCGTGACAACGGGCCGGGACGACCCGGAGCTCGCGGAGATGCGGTCGCTCGTCAATTGGCGCGCATTGCGGCTGCTTGAGGCAATCGAACTCGAACAAGACTGATCACGCCCAGCCGAGCGAGCGCTTGCCGAAGTCGAGCTTCATGGCGTCCTTGGCCATGTGCAGCGTTTCCTCGGCGACCTTGTTCGCACGCGCGGTGCCGTCGCGGATGATCTCGATGATCTTCTGCTCGCCCTCGGGCCCGTCGTACGCGGCGCGTCGTTCGCGCATGGGTTCGAGCAACTGGTTGACTGAATCGATCACCGCCGCCTTCACATGCCCGTCGCCGATGTTGTCGCCCTTGCGGTAGCGTTCCTTCATCTCTTGCACGAGGCCCGCATCGCAGAACGTCTCGGCATACATGAACACCGGGTTGATGTCAGGATCGCCCGGCTCGTCCGGCTCGCGGCTTTGGCCCGGGTACATGCTGTTGATCTTCTTCTTCACCTGCTTGGGCGTGTCGCTCAGGAACACGGCGTTGTTCAGGCTCTTGCTCATCTTGTTGTCGCCGTCGGTGCCGACGAGCCGGCCGACGCGGCCGACCAAAGCCTCGGGGATCGGGAACGTGCCGCCGAGCCTCGAGTAGTCGCCGTCCTCGGCCTGCGGGTCGACGCCGTTGTAGACCTGGTCGAACTTCCGCGCGACCTCGCGGCAGACCTCGATGTGCGCGACCTGATCAACGCCGACCGGCACGTACTTTGGGCGGAACGCCAGGATGTCGGCGCACTGGCCAACGGCGTACATCGGGAAGCCGAAGCTGTACTTCTCGCCTAGCCCCTTGGTCTCGATCTCCGTCTTGAGCGTGGGGTTCCGCATGATCCGGTTGAACGGGATCAGCATCGCGAAGTACCACGTCAGCTCGGCGATCGTGGGGATCTCTGTTTGCAGCACGATCGTCGACCGCTCCGGATCGATGCCGGCCGCGAGCCAGTCCTTGACGATCTCGATGGTGTCCTGCCTGATCTCGTCGGCCTCGGTCGCCCGGGTCGTGAACGCGTGCATGTTGGCGAGCAGGAAGTGGCAGTCGTAGTCGTCCTGCATCTGCACACGCTTCTCGACCGAGCCCACCCAGTGGCCCAGGTGCAGCCGGCCGGTGGGCGTGTCGCCGGTAAGGACGCGGTGCTTGGCATCGGGTTGGGGGTCTGTCGTCATGCGGCGATCGTAGGAGGCGGCCTCAGGCACCCGTTTGGGGGGTCAGACCCTGGCAGACAGCGAAAAAAAAAACCGAATCTAGTCGTGTGTATTCTCGGACGATCGGGTAGCGTGCTTGTTATGACTCGTCGTGCGTTCAGTATCATCGAGCTCGTTGTAGTCATCGGGATCATCATGATTCTGATTGGATTGACTGTTCCAACACTGGCCGGCACTCGGTCAGTATCTCACAACGCGGTGCTCGCCTCGAACATGCGGCAGATCGGCCAGCTCACCTCCATGTATTGCGACGCTCGGGACGGCGTGTTCCCCGTGGCCGATGAACGACCTGATTTGTGGCCCGCGGGCATGTCGATCGAGGAGGCAAGCGAAGCCGGAGTCGGCGCAAGCTGGCCTTCAGCCTTCATTTCCGCCGGTGATGCAACGCAGCAGGAGGTAGACCAGCTTCTCTACGGCACGGGTGAGATTTTTTGGTCGGCGACCATGTATGTTCACCCGTCAAGGCTTGACCCAGACAACTTGCTCCCGTGGGAAAGCCTGACCACTTCGGCGGTGTATCGCCATTGGGCAATTTATCCAAGCCAGAAGATTCTGCTGGGGCCGAGCTACGTTGCTGTCGACGGCGAGTGGCAGTTCTGGAACCAGCCTCCCGGACAGACCGGGCCGAAGGGCCCTGTGTGGACAGCCGACGGATCGGTTCGTCAGATCCGATCCGCTGACCTGCGACGCCCGGATACGGCAATGCTCAACAACATCTGGGGCATGCCGATCGTGTGGACGTGGCACGGGATCCGCGGGATTGATATCGCAACACCTTAAGACGATTGGATGACAAATGACGAGGAATCTGTTCGCGTTTATGAC
Source organism: Planctomycetota bacterium (assembly GCA_039822905.1). Classification (GTDB taxonomy): domain Bacteria; phylum Planctomycetota; class Phycisphaerae; order Phycisphaerales; family UBA1924; genus JANQQZ01. The sequence continues at coordinate 8,923 of JBCBMF010000075.1, read as the reverse complement.
CGCCGCCATCGTGCTTCAGCCGTCGACAGCAGCGGCCCCTCTCGGTGATCAAACCTGTTAGATACGTGCATTGAACTGTTCATCGTGCGGAGGTGGAGCAACACTGGTATGTGAAGCTGACTACGTGCCAACATCACAAGGCGGTCAGAAGATGGGAAACGGGACAGTGCTTCCAGCGGTCTGCTGGGAGTACCCCTCTTCATCGCTCGTGGACTGCGATTCGGTTCCTGCGACCGGCGGGGGGGCGTATCGGCCAGACTGTCCGCAGCAAAGCGGTCAGTGCTGCGAGGTGCCGAATGTGCCTCCACCCCTTCCCGGCCCTGATGGCCCAGATATCAGGCATCCAACCGGAAGCGGATGCATCCAGGGCGGTGGCCCGGGTGGCTCACTGTGAGTTTTTCGATACAACGAGCGATAGCGATCACTTGTGTATTGCTATCGCTTCCTCTCTCAGGGCAACTGCCTCCAGTTGCACGCGGGGGAGCTTATGCTGTTTACGAAAGCGTAACGAGAGGCAACCGGTTTTTCACTGCGTTTGATACTTCGACTGGTATGGTGTTGTACCAGATTCCTGTGCGCGGTCCTGCGTGGTATCGAACTGATCTCCAAGAGCCTGTTGCGTTCAACCCTGGCGAGTCCGCGCTGCGTACAGAAAGCAGTGGGTCACAGCCAACGGAGATGTTCTCGCTCACAGAGTACTTTCCTGCACTAGTTGCGCACGTCTTTGCTCAGGCTGATCCAGACGAATTGAGCGTCCGACGACTCCACGATGGTGGGTGGGAGGTCGACACACCAACCGCGTTTTCAAGCCTCTGGGGGTATCACCGCGATCCAGATAATCCACGTCTGCAGAACAACGTGGTGCCAGCGACGTTCGTATTCGATGCAGATGGCATTCTTCGTGCAATCCGCTCCGGGCTGCAAGGAAAAGAAACCGAAACACTGATCGAATACCACGATGACGTCGAGCACCCTCGGCTCGCGCCGAAGCTTGTTCACCCGGAACACTGGCGGATCGTCGCGGCCAAGACCTGGACAAGCGAGGTTCCAGACGAAGTCGGCAATCTGGAATCGGTGCTGGAGTTTGCGAAGGTGCATGCCTTTGCGGAGGCGGAGGCGTTTCGGAGAAACCTTGAAGCCTCGCTCGCCTCCGAAGAAGGGAAGCGGGATCTCGAGCGATCGGATCGGAAGACGCTTGAACCGGTCAATAGCTCAAGCCCGCGGCGATGGGCGCTGCCGGTTGTCTTTGTCGGAGTGGTATTTCTCGCTATCGGTGGATTCGCATGGTGGAAACAGCGATGAGCAAGGCCGATGTAATCTCGATCGGCGCTTGCCATGACGAAACGGTTCAACCAAAGAGATGCAGACTTGCGCCGCTGCAGGCAGCCGCCGACATGCTCGTAGTCATCGCTGCGGGCGTTCTGCTGTTCGCTTGGTTCGGGCGGCTGCAATCGGGTGAATCGTTGGCAGAGATTATCTCGTCACACGGCTTGATTCCTGCCGCGGTAGCAACGCAGACGGCTGCACTCGTTGTCATTTGTGAACTGGCCCTCGCCATCGATGCACTCTGGCTGGTATGTGTGCAAAGGAGGACGCGCGTCGCTGCCTGCTGGTTGGGAGGAACGGCGGCGGTCTTCGCGCTCTACGCCGGCCTCTTGATTCTGATGCCTCCCGATCAGCCGACCAGTTGCGGATGCGGCATTTCGGGGAATTCGATCGCAGACTGGCCGCTCATTGCGGTTCGCAACGGCAGCGTCACACTTGTGCTGTTTGCCGCTGCTCTTTTTGCATCAAGGTAGCAACGGACCTACTTCGATAACGCGAGAGCCAGACCGACGTTTAACGCGTTGAACACTATGTGCATGGCGATCGGCACGCCGAGCCGGCACGTCCGCTCGCGGGCGACGCCGAGGGCGAGCGACAGCACGGCCAGGGTCGGGATCGCCAGCCACGTTGCGCCGCCCGAGTCCGGGCCGCGTGGGATGTGGAGCACCGTGAACAGTGCGCCTGAGATCAGGATCGCCGCCCACGGGCCGGCCATCGCGCGGATCGCGGGTTGAAGCAGGCCCCGGAACACGACCTCTTCGAGGATCGGCGCGCCGAGCACGGCGCCGGCGACGATGGTCCACCACCAAACGCTGGCGCGATCGCCCGTAGCGAGCAGCTCGAGCGTGCCGTGCTGAAGCGGGGAGTCCGGTGTGCCGCCGGTGAAGGTATATACGGCGCTTGCAGCGAGCGAAGTCAGATGCATCAGCGGATACGACAGCGCGAGCGCCGCGACGCCGATCCAGATATCACGGACGCGCGGGCGAAGGTTCTCGGACTTGAGCAGCTTCCACCGAATCGCGAGCCAGCAGGCGGCGACGGAGATCGCGACACCGGAGCCGTAGGTCAGGCCGGCGACGATGCCGTTGTCCTTCAGCGTTGGGGCTTCGCTGAAGCTGACGCCGAGCACGCCCAGCATGATCGCGGTGAACACGGCGGGTAGCAGGTAGACGCCGAACGCCATGAGCGCGAGCGGGATCGCGGCGCGGGGCTCCGGCTCAGCGTGTCCGGCACGCCTGATCGAGCCAGGGCGGATCGTGTCCAGCTTCCAGAGGATCGCGAGGCAGATCGCGGACACGAGCGTCGCGATACCGAGCGCAACGAACGGGGTGCCGGCTTCTGGTTCTGGGGCTTGCGCTGCGACCGAGCCCGCCGCCGCGGCAACAATGCCCCCCATGGCCAATGCCCTCGACGAGATCGTTGTAAAGAAGAAGGAAGAGGTCGCCGAGCGGAAGGCGGCCAAGCCGATGGCCGAGCTTGAGGCCGAGGTCGCGCAGGCCGACCCGCCTCGGAACTTCTTTGCTGCCGTCACGAGGCACACGCCGACCGATCGCACGGCCGTGATCGCCGAGATCAAGCGCAAGAGCCCGAGCGCGGGGTGGATCCGCGACGAGTACACGCCCGCCGAGGGCGTGCCGCTTGCGTCCGCTGAGGATCCGTTTCGTCCGGAAGACATCGCGAGACGGTATCACGCGGCGGGCGCCTCGGCGATCAGCTGCCTGACCGACGGGCCCTTCTTCGCGGGCGACCTGAGCTACATCGAGCGAGTGCGCGAGGCGGTGCCGCTTCCGGTTTTGCGGAAGGACTTCATTGTCGATACGTGGCAGCTGTGGGAGAGCCGGGCCGCGGGGGCGGACGCGGTGTTGCTCATCGCGGAGTGCCTGACCGAGGGGCAGATCGTTGACATGATGATCCTGGCCCAGCGGCTGGGGATGACGGTGCTGCTGGAGGTGCACTCGGCCGAGAACCTGCTGCGGGTCAAGCCGCACGTGGGCTTCCCGCATCCGAGCTACTGCCTGCTCGGTATCAACAACCGCGATCTGTCGACGATGACGGTGGACCTGGCCCACTCGCTGCGGATGGCCGACCTGGTCGAGGAGCACCGGGGTGTGCTGGTGTCAGAGTCCGGCATCAAGACGCCGGATGATCTGAAGAAGCTCCGGCAGTCGGGCGTGCAGATCGTGCTCGTGGGCGAAACGCTGATGCGGCAGGACGACCCGGGTGTGGCGCTGGCCGAACTGCTGCGGTGAGTCTGCGCGGCCCGCCGTGATCCGGCCGGCGCTAACATGCCGCCCGTCGGCCTGGGGGGAGCGGCCGACACCAAACCTTGAACTCCGGTTTCGGCCGGTCGGGAGCAACCGCGATGACGATGATCAACCGAGCCGGTGGTGTGTGCGTGCTTCTCGCGCTGGCTGGCAGCCCGGCTGCGACCGCGACCGCCCAAGAAGGCGCGCCGCCGGCCGTTCGGCAGTCCGGCGAGCAGGCCGTCGAGAACAGCCGCGACTCGCGCGCAATCGAGATCCTCGAGGCAGCGCAGGCCGCCATCGGCGAGGCCTCGACGATCCGCTACGACATCGTCAAGACGATGGAGAAGACCGACGAGCTGCCGGCCGACTTCGCGATGATGACCTCGATCTCGATCGGTGCGAAGGGCACCGTGCGAGCGGCGAAGGACGATCAGGGCCGGTGGGTGTACCGCATCGACGGCACGGCCGACGACATCGGCCGGAAGGACGCCTTTGAGATCGTGGTGCTCCGCGGGCCGCAGACCGTCGCGTGGCTCGATCAGGAGAACCGCACCAAGGTCACGGCGAATCGTGGGCTCGCACGGGGGCGTGAGCTGAGCACCGAGAACGAGTTCGGCGTGCAGTTCGTCTTCGGCGAGCCGTTCAAGGAGCCCTTCGAGAACATCATCGCCGCGCCAACGCTCGAGGCGCTGGAGCCCGAGGTGATCGACGGCACGCTGTGCGATGTCGTCCGCGCGGGCTTCGGCCGGCCCAACGACTCGGGGGACAAGTTCCTGTACATCGGCCGGGTCGACGGCCTGCCGCGCCTGGTGCGTGACGTGCTGGTCACCGGGTTCGAGAACCGGTTCGCCTACACGTATCAGGCCGCGACGGATGAGCTGAACACCGAGTCGCTCGCGCTCGAAGCACCTCAGGGCTGGGAGGTCGCCTACCGCCCCGAGAGCCTCAGGCCCGACTTCGTCGCGCCCGCCGAACGCGAGTTCGAGGCGGCGGCCGAGGGTGAAGGTCTGGTTGGCTTTCTCGTCGGCGATCGCGCCCCGGCGTTCGATGGTTTCACGATGCTGGGCGATGAGGTGAGCTTCGAGTCCATCAAGGGCACGCCGGCGGTGCTCGTCTTCTGGGCGAGCTGGGTGCCCGGCGCGGACAACATCGTCGACTTCCTGACCTCGACCCGCCAGAACCGGGGTGATGGCGTCGCACTCGTTACGTTCGCCGTCCGCGAGCGGAACCCCGACGACGCGTTCAACCTGCTCGCGAACGCGGGGCTGAGCGAGGTGCCCATGATGATCAACCCGCGCGACACTCTGCTCGCCTACGGCGTCACGCAGGCGCCGCTGGTCGTCGTTGTCGACGCCGAGGGCATCATCCGCTACCGCTCCGAGGGCCGTGAGCTTGAGCCGATCTTCGCCAAGGTCAACGAGACGCTCGATGCTTTGACCGCGGGCGAGTAAGCCAGAGCGAACAACGCGCATCAACGCAAACGGCCCGCCCCGGACACACCGAGGCGGGCCGTGTTTGTTTAAGCCGGTGCTGCGCTACTTAGCCGTGACGGATGGCCGCTTGCGCCGCGGCGAGCCTTGCGATCGGCACGCGGAACGGCGAGCAGCTGACGTAGTCGAGGCCCACGCGGTGGCAGAAGTCGACCGACGACGGATCGCCGCCGTGCTCGCCGCAGATGCCGACTTTCAGGCCCTCGTTCGCGCCGCGGCCTCGCTCGAAGCCGAACTGGACGAGCTCACCCACGCCGGTCTGGTCGAGGCTCTGGAACGGGTCGACGTCGAGGATGCCCTTCTCGATGTAGTCGGGCAGGAAGGTGTTCACGTCGTCGCGGGAGTACCCGAACGTCAGCTGCGTGAGGTCGTTGGTGCCGAAGCTGAAGAAGTCGGCCTCGCTCGCGACCTCGGCCGCGGTGAGCGCCGCACGCGGGATCTCGATCATCGTGCCGATTTTGATGTCGAGCCGCTTCTTGAAGCCCATCTCCTTCTTGACCTCGGCGAGCGTGTCCTCGGCGATCCCGCGGAGCATGGCCAGCTCGCGGACGGTGCCGACGAGCGGGATCATGATCTCGGGCATCGCCTTGACCTTCTCGCCCACGCACTCGATCGCCGCCTCGACGATCGCCTGGACCTGCATCTTGAGGATTTCGGGGTAGGTGACGGCCAATCGGCACCCGCGGTGACCGAGCATCGGGTTCAGCTCGTGCAGCATCGCGACGCGCTGCTGGAGCTTCTCCTTGGGGACACCCAGCGACTTGGCCAGGTCGACAACGGCCGCGTCCTCGTGCGGCAAGAACTCGTGCAGCGGCGGGTCGAGCAGGCGGATCGTCACCGGCAGGCCGTTCATCGCGCGGAACAGCCCGATGAAGTCGTCGCGCTGGTAGGGCAGCAGCTTCTCGAGAGCCGTCTCGCGCTGCTCGAGCGTCTCGGCGACGATCATCTCGCGCATGGCCTTGATCCGCGGGCCCTCGAAGAACATGTGCTCGGTCCGGCACAGGCCGATGCCCTTCGCGCCGAAGTCGCGGGCACGCTGCGCGTCGGTCGGCGTATCGGCGTTGGTCCGAACGCCCATGGTTGCGTACTTGTCGGCCCATCGCATGATCTTGGCGAAGTCGCCAGAGAGCTCGGGCGTGATCGTCGGCACAGCGCCGTGCAGGACTTCGCCCGTCGAGCCATCGATCGAGATCACGTCGCTGCGGGTGTAGCTGCGGCCGCCCACGGTGAACATGCCTGCCTTGGCGTCGATCTGGATATCGCCCGCGCCGGCGACGCAGCACTTGCCCCAGCCGCGGGCAACAACCGCCGCGTGGCTGGTCATGCCGCCCGTCGAGGTCAGGATGCCGACCGCCGAGTGCATGCCGTCGACGTCTTCGGGGCTGGTTTCTTTGCGAACCAGGATCACGTCCTCGCCCGCGTGCGCCCGCTCGACGGCTTCGTCGGCCGTGAACGCCGGCTTGCCGACCGAAGCACCGGGCGACGCCGGCAGACCGCGCGAGAGCACACGCGCCACGGACTTCTTGGTCTCGTCGAACCGCGGCAGCAAGAGCTGCGTCAGGTCGCCCGCGGGGATGCGCAGCAGCGCCTCCTTCTCGTCGATCAGCTTCTCTTTCACCATGTCGCAGGCGAGCTTGACCGCGGCCGCACCGGTCCGCTTGCCCGTCCGGGTCTGCAGCATGTAGAGCTTGCCATCTTCGATGGTGAACTCGATGTCCTGCATGTCCTTGTAGTGCTTCTCGAGCTTGGTCTTGATGCGCATCAGCTGCTCATAGACCTTGTTGTTCCACTTCTTCATCTCGATCGCGGGCAGCGGCGTGCGGATGCCGGCGACGACGTCCTCACCCTGCGCGTTGATCAGGAACTCGCCGTAGAACTTGTTCTCGCCCGTCGACGGGTTGCGCGTGAACGCGACGCCCGTGCCCGAGGTCTCGCCCATGTTGCCGTAGACCATCGCCTGCACGTTGACGGCCGTGCCGTTCAGACCGGTAATGCCCGAGATCCGGCGGTAGCTCTTGGCCCGCGGGCTGTCCCAGCTCTTGAAGACCGCCTCGATGGAGAGCTCCAACTGCTTGAACGGGTTCTGCGGGAAGACGTCGCCCGTGTGCTTGCGGTAGACCTCCTTGTACCGCTCGCACAGCTCGACGAGGCCTTCCTCCGGCACGTCCGTGTCGTCCTCGGCGTGGTAGCGAACTTTGATTTCCTCGAACGCGTGCTCGAAGTGCTCGTGGTCGATGCCCATGACGACATCGCCGAACATGTTGATCAGTCGGCGGTATGCGTCGTACGCGAAGCGACGGTTGCCGGTGGCCTCGGCGAGCGCGTGCACGCTGTCATCGGTGAGGCCCAGGTTCAGGACTGTGTCCATCATGCCGGGCATGCTGACCGCGGCACCGGATCGCACCGAGACCAAGAGCGGGTTCTTCTTGTCGCCGAACTTCTTGCCCATTTCCTTCTCGAGCGTCGCCATGTTCTTGGCGACCTCGTTCATCAGGCCGTGGGGCATCTTGTTGCCGGCGTCGTTGTACTTGGCGCAGGTGTCGGTCGTGATCGTCATGCCGGGGGGCACGGGCAGTCCGATGCTGGTCATGTCGGCGAGGTTCGCGCCCTTGCCGCCGATGACAGTCTTCATCGTGGCGTCGCCGTCGGTCTTGGTCTTGCCGAAGTAGTAGACCATCTTGCCGGCCTTGGCGGGCTTCTTGACAACCTTGCGGCCGCTCGCGCGGCGGACGCGGCCGGCCGCCTTGCTCGCGGCCTTCTTCGTCGATGATTTGGCGGCCTTCTTGGCTGACTTCTTCGCAGCGGTCTTCCGTACAGCGGCCTTCTTGGCGGCCTTTTTCTTGCTGGCCTTCTTGGTTGTCTTCTTGGAAGCAGCCTTCTTCTTCGCCATCGTGTCGGGTCCCTTCAAGGCGCTCGCACCGACCGCGTCGGGCCGAGCGTGTCGCTGGATGCAATGAGCACCGGGCCCGCTCCTCGTGCTCGGGCGTCCGGCGAGGGCCAGTCTAGGGCCGAGGCGCTCGCGGGCATCGTGTTTCATAGCATGAGATCGTGAAGACCGAAGCCGCGCGAAGCATCACGGACACCCGACCCACCCACGCAGTCGCGCGGTGGCCGGACCATCGGCCGGTCGCCGCGGTGCTCGCCGGCGACCCGTCGGGCCGATCGCGGTTCAGCCTGATCGCCGAACCGACAGAGATCATCCAGCTCGACACGCTCGCGGAGCTTCAGGAGCATGTTGTCGCGCGCCCCGGACTCCGTGCGACACCGTTTGGCGCGGGCTGGATCGCCTCGATCGCCTACCACGCGGGCTTCGAGATCGAACCGACAGCCGGCGACCACTCCTGTATACATGACCCCGCGGTCACGCTTGCACGCGTTGACCACGGCTGGGTGCACGACAACCGGCTCGGCACGTGGACACTGTTCGGCGATCCACTCGCGATCGATCTCGGCGATGATCCCGCGTCATTCTCGCTCGGCGAAGTGCACGGTCTCGATCGGCAGCAGCGATACGAATCGGCGGTCGCTCGGGCGGTTGAGCTGATCCGCGCGGGTGATGTCTTTCAGGTCAACCTGACGCACGCGCTGTCGGCATCGTTCGCTGGATCGCCGCGCGGTCTGTTCGCGGCGCTCGCCGGCCGGCTCGCGCCGTGGCACGGGTGCTACCTGGAGTGGGACGACCGCGCGATCGCCTCAGCAAGCCCAGAGCTGTTTCTTGAAGTGACCCCGGAGGGGCGTGTTATCACCAGGCCCATGAAGGGCACGCGGCCCGGCGACGACCGATCCCTCGCGCACAACCCCAAAGACGCGGCCGAGCTGGCGATGATCGTCGACCTGATGCGGAACGACCTCGGACGCGGG
>JBCBMF010000074.1:0-12759 GCA_039822905.1 Planctomycetota bacterium | reverse complement strand
GCAGGGTCGACCGGCCCATACCGGCGCGCGGGCTCGATCTCGTTGGGGAATGGGTGCACGGCCGCGTGTTTCGTGCGCGTCGCCGTCAGGACACACGAGAACGGGCGACGCGGATCGTCGACCGAGCCGACGAGCTTTGCACGCTCTCCGATGCTGCGCTCGCTGAACATGCCTCGCCGATAATCGATGCGGCACGCTTGCGCACGGACGTTGCTGTGGACGACGCCTTCTCGCTGCTCACCGAGGTCGTTCGTCGCGAGCTCGGCTTCACGCTGCATGTTGAGCAGGTCATGGGCGCACTCGCCATGGCAGACGGCTCGGCGGCCGAGATGGCGACGGGTGAAGGTAAGACGGTCACGGCGATCCTGCCGACGGCGATGCTCGCGTGGCGTGGACGCGGCGTGCACGTTCTGACCGTGAACGACTACCTCGCGACGCGAGACGCCGAGATCGTTCGATCGTGCCTGAATCGCGTCGGTCTGTCGGTCGCCTCGATCACGAACGAGACGGAGACGGACGAGCGGCGGGCGGCGTACAACGCTGACGTTACCTACGCGGCTGATAAGCAGATCGTGTTCGATTTCCTACGCGACCGGCTAAAGGCGCCGAACCAGACGAGCGTGACGCGATCGCTGATTGAGGACATCCTCGGCGACGATGCAGGGGACTGGCATACATCCGTCGTGCAACGCGGGCTGCATGCGGCGATCGTTGACGAGGCGGACTCGATTCTCATCGATGAAGCGGTGACGCCCGCCATTATCTCGGCGGATCCGACGGACGACGGCGGAGATCCGTCGGACCCCGCCAAGCACCACATGACGGCCGCCGCACTGGCCCGTGACTTTGTCGCGGGCACCGATTACACGCTCGACCGCAGAGCAAAGCACATTGCGCTGACAGACCAAGGACGCGAGCGATTGGCAGAGGCCGCGGATCACCTGCCGTCGTTCTGGTCTGGTGCGCACAGGCGGGAGGAGCTGATCCGCACCGCGCTCGCCGCGAAGGAGCTCATGATCCGCGGCGATGACTACATCATCAAGCGAACATCGAGCGGCAAAGACTCGGTCGAGATCGTGGATCGATCGACCGGCCGCGTTCTTACCGGTCGACGCTGGCAGCTCGGCCTGCATCAGGCCGTGGAAGCCAAGGAGGGCCTCATGCCGAGCGAGCCTCGCCGGACGTCGAGCCGGATCGGGTACGCGCAGTTCTTTCAGCGCTACCACCACCTGTGCGGCATGTCGGGAACGCTCTTCGAAGTCCGCGACGAGCTGTGGCGGTCCTACAAGCTGCCGGTCGTCAAGATCCCGACGCACAAGCCGATAGCGCGCATCCAGCTCCACGACCGATTTCACGTGACCGAGCATGCGAAGATCGAGGCGGTGGTTGATCGCGTTCAGAAGATCCACGCGACCGGTCAGCCGATCCTTGTGGGGACGCGCAGCGTTCTAACCAGCGAACGGATCGCGTGCGAACTGGCGAACGTTGGGCTGCGGTGCCGGGTCCTCAACGCAGAGCGGGAAAGGGAAGAGGCCGAGGTCGTTGCGCAGGCCGGCAAGGCTCGCGCGATCACGGTGGCGACAAACATGGCCGGCCGGGGCACAGACATCAAGCTCGATACCGAAGCGCGATCGCTGGGCGGACTCGCGGTGATCGGCACCGAGCGGCACCAGGAGTCGCGGGTGGATCGTCAGCTGTTCGGCCGGGCCGGGCGGCAGGGCGATCCGGGCCAGGCCGAGATGCACGCGTCTCTCGAGGACGACCTCATTCGGCTCTTCGGGCTCGCACCGCTGGCTCGGCTCGCGAAGCGGTACCCGGCGGCTCGGCCCCTGCTGTGGAGGCTCGCGCAGGCCGCAGGGTCGGGCCGAGCGAGGGCCACCCGCGGGTCTGTCGCGCAGCAGGAGTCGTGGTTCGACTTCTCGCTCAGCGACTGATCGCCGCGGTTCCCGCCTCGTCTGGCAGCTTTCTTATGCTCCCGAGACCAATTTGCTTGACCCGTGGCGGGTCGCCAGGGCAAGATGGGCAAAGCCGCCGGCGAGAGGAGCCTTGCATGAACGACCACGCTATCCAGAATTCGACCGGAAAGGAGGGTCTTGAGAGCGTGATCGCGGGTGTGGCGAGCTACCGCGTGGCTCAGGATCTATCGGGCGACTGGTGGGTCTGGCGTCGCACAAGCAACACGACCTGGACCACGTTCCGTCGCTGCGAGACGGAAGCAGAGGCCCGGATCGTGTGCGATGAATTGAACGCGGCCGTGTGAGCCGGCCTGCCGGCTTCGCGATCAGCGGTCGAACCTGTCCAACTCCATGAGCTTGTTCCACACGTTAACGAAGTCGTGCACGAACTTGGTCTCCGAGTCGCTGCTCGCGTAGACCTCCGCGATCGCGCGGAACTGTGAGTTGGAACCGAAGGCAAGATCGACGCCCGAGGCCGTCCACCTCGGCGTGTCGCTGCCGCGGGTGAGCCCTTCGTAGAAGTGCTCGCAGCGGGGCGAGACGCGCCACTCGGTGTTGTTGTCGAGCAGGTTGATGAAGAAGTCGTTGGTGAGCGTCTCGGCACGGTCGGTGAGGACGCCGAGCGGCGACTTCCCGGTGTTCGCGTTGAGCGCACGCATGCCGCCGACAAGCACTGTCATCTCGGGCGCGGTAAGCGTCAGCAGATCGGCCCGGTCTACGAGAAGGTGCTCGGCCGGCCGCTTGTGAGCCTCGTGGATGTAGTTCCGGAAGCCGTCGGCGGTGACCTCGAGTGCGGCGAACGACTCCTGATCGATGTCGTCCTGAGTCACGTCGGTCCGGCCTGGCCTAAACGGCACGGCGGCGTTGTGGCCGGCCTTCTTTGCGGCCTCTTCGACCGCAGCACAGCCGGCGAGGACGACCAGGTCGGCGAACGAGACCTTCATGCCGCCCGGTGCCTTGGCGTTGAAGTCGCTCTGAATCTTCTCGAGCACGGGGATGACCGTGTTGAGGTTATCCGGGTCGTTGACGGTCCAGGTGCGCTGCGGGGCGAGACGGATGCGGCCGCCGTTTGCGCCGCCGCGCTTGTCGGTCCCTCGGAACGAGCCGGCTGCGGCAAACGCGGCCGAGACTAGTTGCGCGATCGATAGGCCCGACGCGAGAACCTGCTTCTTGAGGTTCACGGTCTGCGCGCCGTCGATCAGCGGATGATCGATCGCGGGGACCGGATCCTGCCACGGCTGCGGCTCGGGGACTTCCGGGCCGAGCAGGCGTTCGTGCGGGCCCATGTCGCGGTGGGTGAGCTTGTACCAGGCGCGGGCGAACGCGTCGGCGAAGTCATCCGGGTTCTCGTAGAAACGGCGCGAGATCTTCTCGTAGGCCGGGTCGACGCGGAGGGCGATGTCGGTGGTGAGCATCATCGGCGCGTGCGTCTTGGTCGCGTCGTGCGCGTCGGGTACGGTGCCGTACGCCTCCTCTTCGACGGGCTCCCACTGGTGTGCGCCGGCGGGGCTCTTCGTCAGACGCCACTCGTACTTGAAGAGAGTCTCGAAGTAGCTGTTGTCCCACTGCGTCGGGGTCGGCGTCCAGGCGCCCTCCAGGTCACTCGTGATGGTGTCGCCCGCGTTGCCCGTGCCGTAGCTGCTCTTCCAGCCGATGCCCATCTGCTCGAGCGGTGCGCCCTCGGGTTCGGCGCCGACGTAGTAGGGCGCGGCGGCGGCGGAGTGGGCCTTGCCGAACGTGTGACCCCCGGCGATGAGCGCGACTGTCTCTTCATCGTTCATCGCCATGCGAGCGAACGTCTCGCGGATATCGATGGCGGAGCGGGCCGGGTCGGGGTTCCCGTTGGGGCCCTCGGGGTTGACATAGATCAGCCCCATCTGGACAGCACCGAGCGGGGTCTCGAGCTGGCGGTCTCCGGAATACCGGTTGTCGCCGAGCCACTCGGCCTCGGGGCCCCAGTAGATCCCGTCGTCGGGCTCGAAGCGGTCTTCGCGTCCGCCGCCGAAGCCGAACGTGGGCAGGCCCATCGATTCGATTGCGCAGTTCCCGGTGAGGATCATCAGGTCGGCCCACGAGAGGCTGTTGCCATACTTCTGCTTGATGGGCCAGAGCAGGCGACGGGCCTTGTCGAGGTTTGCGTTGTCAGGCCAGCTGTTGAGCGGTGCGAACCGCAGCATGCCCGAGCCGCCGCCCCCGCGACCGTCAGTCGAGCGGTACGTGCCCGCGGCGTGCCACGCCATCCGGATGAAGAACGGCCCGTAGTGCCCGTAGTCTGCCGGCCACCAGTCTTGGCTGTCGGTCATCAGGTCGAAGATGTCTTTCTTCACGGCTGCGAGATCGAGTGACTCGAACGCCCGGGCGTAATCGAAGTCGTTGTCCGGCGGGCTGCTGAGTTCCGAGTGCCGACGGAGCGCAGTCAGGTCGATCTGCTCGGGCCACCAGTCGCGGTTCTTTCGGTAGGCGACGGGGATGTCAGCGGTGCTGTTGTTCTTGCCCATCACCGGGCACTTGCTGATATCGCCGGAAGGTCCTGGATGCGTCGACATGGCATTGATCTCCGTGCTTGGCTCGTGCGGCCTTTGCCAAGTTTAGAATTGTTCTAGACAAGATCAAGTTGCGCAAAGCAAGCGGCCTCGGGGCACGATCGTCCGGGGGGTGCTTGCAAACGCTCACGACGGATAAGCCGACCCGCACAAATCGTGACACTCAACTCCGTCTTTAGTTCATTTGGCTAAACCGAACCCCATCGGTTGCTGCGATAGAAACAGAAGGCCTCGGCTCGAGTCAGCGACGGAAAACTGCCGTGAACGGATCGAGGCGATCCGGGCACGCCCTGCCGGTGTGCGACGGATACGGGCAAGTACCGGCGAAAAAAAGCAGCGACGCCCCCTTTCGGAGGCGACGCTGAGAGAGAGGGAATGAAGCTCACCCGTTCACGGGTGGCGGCATCTCGGCTTACTGGCAGGGCTGCGGGGTACCTGACTGGCTGGAATTGAACGCCAGGATCCAGGCGTTGAAGTCGCCCGGATCGTTGACACCGTTCTGGTTGGTGTCGGCGCGGAGATCGCCCGAGTTGAAGTTCAGGATCCAAGCGTTGAAGTCACCCGGGTTGCAGTCCCCGTCGCCGTTCTGATCGCAGCAGTCGCGAGCAGCGGTCGAGCAGGGATCGGGGGCAGCGCCTGTAATGATGTTGACATCTGCCTGAGTGACCGTACCGTCGCCGTTGACGTCGCCGTCGGCCCAGCCGCCGGCGCTGCCGAGGTTGCCGCTCGCGATCGACTCGTCGGCGGCATTGACGACACCGTCGAGGTTGACATCGCCGCTGGAAGTCCCGAGGAAGGCAAGGGCAGCGCAGATGTCGTCCTGGTTGATGAGCAGGTCGCCGTTGACGTCGGCCGAGAGGTCACGCACGAGGCCCAGACGGTTGGGCTGCACGATCTGCTCGGTCACGGTCCAGTCGAGCTCACCGCCCGACAGGTCCGTGAACTGTGCGTAGATGTAGTCGAGGTCGGTGGCGTCAACGACGCCGTCGGCGCCGATGGGATGGAAGCCGGGGGTGGTCCCGGTCGCACCGGCGATGTCGGCAGCCGATGCACCGGCCGTGTACGCAGCACCCGTCGCGAGTGTGGTACCGAACGCATTGCCGGATGCCGAGGCGTTGTCAGCGCGGACGAAGCCCTCGGCACGGTTCAGAAGGCCCGTTGAGGGGTCGAGCGAAAGGCCGTCGGCGAAGTAGCGGACATCGATGAGATCGAACGAGCCGTCGCCGTTGAAGTCACCAACGATGTCGAGTACGAAGTCTCCCGCGGGACCGGCAACGCCGCCGGCGGGCGTCCAAGAGGCACCTCCGTCTCGCTCCTCCCACGCCAGCACGACGTCGGCGACGTCGTTCCAATCGCGGAGAAGGTCGGCGTTGAAGTCGCCGGCGATCTTGTTGCGGTCGCTGAGCATCGACCCGTACAGCACCGTGCTGCCCGACTCGGAGATGTAGCTCGATCCGTTGGCGACGCCATCGGCGTAGGTCACACCCGCGGTACGTGCGGGCACCAGACCGTTCGCGTTGTTGTCGAACGAGGCGTACACGCTGTTGCCCAGAACGTTGGTCGCTCGCACAAAGGCCTGGAGCGTGGCATTTGTCGTGGCGGCGACCGGGTCGCACGTTCCGTTGCCCGGCACGAAGTCGGTTGCATCAACCGGGATGAAGTTGAAGCCGAGGAACTCGCCGGGCGAGAAGAAGTCCTCGGGAGTGCCCGGGTCACCGGCGAACGCAGCGACGGCGGCTGTGATGTTGTTCAAGTAGGCGGCGGCGGCCGGGTTGTCCATCGGAGGGTTGGTGTTGCCGGGCGTGCCGCCGGGCATGGTCTCGTTCCGCGGATCGCCGATCGACGCGATCACGGACGGCGCCTGCACGACGTAGCCGGTGTCGGCATCGTTCTCGAGGATGTTGTCGATGAAGGGGCGGTTGAATGTGGCGGCCGCGGTCCCGAAGATGTCGTTGCGGATCGCCAGCATATCCAGCTGCGCGGTGCCGTTGTTTGAGGTTTTGTACCCGCGGTTGAAGAGCCGCTCGGCGCCAGTGAACCCGACACCGAGTCGGGTGTTGATGACGGTCGCGTCCATCCGGCTGGACCCACCCTTGTTGCTGGGCTGGTAGTCCGGGCCGATCAGGTCGTTGACCGAGCTCGACGTCCGCGGGCCGATGTTCTCGCCGATGCAGAAGGAGGGATCGAGGCAGATGCCGTTCGCGAAGGCGTTCCGTGTGCCCGATCCCGAGTCACGTGTGACGAACACAAGGTTTTCGCCCGTCTTGAGGCGGCCTGTCGCGAAGCCGTGGCGCAGGTTACTCATCTCCAGCCCGTCGTAGCCGACGCCGAAGTTGACGAGCGCGCCGACGGGGGACGTGGTGAGGCTGGTCGAGAAGATGGTGTTCTGATCAGGGCTCGCGGTGTTGGTGTTCGTGTTGCGCAGCGTCGCGAGCGCGTTCGTTCGGCCGTTCACCGTGCCGTCGGCGTTCAGGCTCACGATCGAATTGTTGCCGTAGCCGGGGGTGTTGGGGAAGGCATCCAGCCCCGGTGCGCCGGCCTGCGTGATGAACCAACTCACAGGCACATCGGTCGGTGCGAGGTCGATCTGCACGCCATGGGTCGCGTCGTTGGTGCTCGTTGACGCGCTGTGGCTGCCCGCGACATCGGAGCGGAACGGGTAGGCGCGCGGCGTGTTCGGGTTGGCCAGGCCGACACCCGACCCGCCGCTGATGAAGGCGATCCTGTTCATGAACCCATCGGCGACGTTGCTGGAGACAAACGCATCATCGCCGACGAGGTTGGCCGAGCCAGGGGCCCCGCCGAAGGGGTTGTCGGGGGTCGTATCGCTGACGTCGTCGATGCCACGGAGGTAGTTGCTGTCACCATCGACGAGCGTACCCAAGGCATCAACCCGGCTAAACCCTCGCGTGTCGAGGTCGATGATGCCGTTGCCCGAGCCGACGGCGGTGTACTGGATGATGAAGTAGTCGCTCGCGAGCGCTGCCGAGAGACTGGTGCCGTTGTTGGCGAGCTGCTCGTTGTCGGCGTTCACGCTGCCGGCGACGCCGTCCCCGTCGAGGTCGAGGAAGTCGTTTGTGGAGGCGGGCGAGGTGAGGAACGTCTCGAGCAGAGTTGCGCCTGAGATGCTGACCTCGAACGGCTGACCCGCCGCGGCGGTTGCGAGGCCGCACGTTGCAAGCAATTGTACGATTCGAATCTTCGATGCCATGCTGATCTCTCCAGATCCAGGGTGAACTCGTGGGATCTCTCTTTCACGCCGTCGGCACACACCGACAGCGCACCGGCCGCTGCGGCCGGGTGTGTCAGACTGAGACGTGAGCGTTCCGTGCTCGCTATGCGGTGCGAAAGTCTCGACGTGCCCCGGCGGGCCCGTCGAGCGGGGTGCGGGAGGTCAATTGCCCGGCCGCGGCTCCAGGCGGATTCGCGTGCCGTTGCCCGTCAGGCTGTAGAACCGGTCGCCCCAGAGCCGCTGCTCAACGGTCTCGAGCGTGGTCAGGCGTTCGACGTGACCGTCGACAAAGCAAAAGTTGCCGGTCCCGCCGTGCGGCTGGCCCGCCATGTCGACGCCGCGATCGAGCATCGAGCCCTCTCCCTTGTCCTCGTCGTTCTCGACCAGCTCACCAACGTCGGGATCGGTGCTGGGGTATGCGAAGCGAGGCACGTTTGCGCCTGGTCCAGGTATCGACGGCTCGTTGTAGACCGCGTCGCCGAAGCCGCTCGAGATGCCCTTAAACGGCGTGATCGGGCGGTGACTCTTGATCGTGAACTCGCCGACGTCGTTGGGGTCGGCGAGCGACGACCAGCTGTTCCCCGAGTCGTACAGCTCCGCGAGCAGGATCGTCCGCGCCGTGTTCTGAATCTCTGATTCCTTCACGAGCCTGTTGAGCCGCCGGCCCGCGGACGACTGGAACTTGTTGCGCGGGAAGATCGCGCCGTTGCCGGCGAAGCCCACCCGGGCGAGCTGGCGGTCGCGGGGCAGGTTCTGCGCGTTCGCGGCAGTCTGGCCCACGTCGTTCCGCTGGTTGTCTTCCCAGTCCTCCTCGTCGGCGCCAGGGTTCGTCCGCGGTGCGCCGCCGTTCGACAGCGCCGGGTTCTCAAACGCCTCACCAGCGGTGCCCTCGCCGTCGAAGAGCGCCATTGACCAGTGGACGTAGCCGTTGACCGGTGTCGGGTTCCTGGTCTGCTGGTCGGCGAAGCTCCACGTGAGACCGGTCTCCTGCGAGCCGTACATGTAGGACGGCGGGAAGAAGCTTTTGTTCTCCGCCGTGTACACCGCGACACCCTGGCCGACGCCGCGGGCGTTTGTCCCGGCAACGACAGCCCGAGCGGAGGCGCGGGCCTTGCCGAGCGCGGGTAGCAGGATGCCGATCAGCAGCGCGATGATCGCGATCACAACCAGCAACTCGATCAGCGTGAACGCGGATCGCCGCGCGGGGAAGGTATGCGGGCCGCGCTGTCTTGTTGGATCCATGATGCCTCCGCTTTTCAGACCTTGCTCGTCGTTCGGGCAGCCATCTACCCGAGAACGCGAAGAAGATAGAGCAGGAGCGTGGAACCGAGTGTCAAGCCTCGATCCAGATCATGTCAAGATGCGCTCACGCGATCTTTACACAACACGTGCGCCTCGCGGATCTGTCTTCGGGAGCGGCGTCAGACGCACCGTCGCGACACAGGCGCAGCGACAGCAGTCCACATTATTTCGGGCGGGTCTCGACAGACGGTGCCGGCTGTTGCCTTGCCGAGTAATCGCATGCGAGCATGCACAAGACGATCAGCAACAGAGCCGTGAGGGCAAGCAGTCTTTGAAGACCGCGTTCGGGCAACATGTGAAGTACAGAGGCTGCCTCTCTGAGCTGACTAGCACCCGGCGTTGTAGTTCAATACCCACGCGTTGAAATCGGCGGGCGTGCACACGCCGTCATCGTTTTGATCGCAGCCGGTGCCGTTGGTGTTGAACGCGATGACCCACGCGTTGAAGTCGGCGGGGTCGACGAAGCCGTCACCGTTGACATCAACGAGACACGATGAGCCCGTGATCGAAATGAGAGCATCCGCGTCGTCACCGCCTTCGCGGCCTTCCGCGTCTCGGGCGACCACGCGGAGTACGCCGGACTGGGTATTGACATCCGGCAAAGTCCAGGTGAACGAGCCGGTGTCTGCGATGTTCTCCGCGATCGGTTGGAACGGCTCGAATGGCTGGGCCTGGAACAGCAGTTCGACAGCGACGACCCCATTGTCATCATCCGTCCGCCACGTGATATCCACAGTCTCACCAGGGTCATACACCCCGCCCGCCGGCTCGATGAGCCATGCAACGGGATCGGGTCCCGCGGAGTTCTCGGGAACATGCATGACGATGCAGTGCATCACGCCTGACGCCGTGACGATCGCGTCACAGTCGACCTGAATGATGGTCTTGCTCGGCACGGCTGACTCCCAGGCAGCGAACGCCTGCTGCGAATAGGTCGCGCTTATGTTGTCGTACTCGGGGACGAGCACGATGTCGTTGCACATGACCACGTTTGTGAATGTGTAGTGCGTTCCGCCCTGGCGAATCGCCGGGGTTCGGATGACCGTCCAGCCCGCGGCGGCGAAGTCTGCCGCGGCCGCGTCGCATGTTGTGTCCCATGACGATGTGGGCTCGAGAGGCCAATCCGAGATCACGATTACGTCGTCCGCGGCGATCTGCATCCACATGTCGATGTGCTGCGTGGAATCGACGAACGCGGGCAGCGCATCGAACAGGGTTGTCTCAACACCCTGGAAGTCTTGCCAGAGATCGATGATCTGCGAATCGGTCAGGCCGGGGTTCTCGTCTTCAATCAGACTCGTGGACGCCCCACCGCCGAGCGCGTCGAGGTGATAGTTGCCGCCGCCGTGGACGAGGGGGATGGTGTACACCTCTTCTCCACGGTCGGCTCCCCAGAAGCTCGGCAGCAGGTTGTCGTTGGGCCGAGGCCGGTTGTAGGTATGATCCACGATCGCGCGGACCCCGTTCTCATAGATGTACCGCGGGCCGTAGTCTCGCATCCAGATCGTGTCGGTGCGCCGGACCTTGGTGATCACCCGGGAGGGGGCGGCTCCTGCGGCAACGAACTCGGCTTGCGTTGTCGCGGCTTCGTTCGTCGAGTCGCACATGACGTAGAGGTTGGCGTCACCGGTCGTCGTGATGTGGCGACCCATATCGCGCAGCACGGCACGCCAGGACGACGGGCCCTCGTACGCGATGAGGATGCCCTCCATCGGTTCGTACTCGGCAACCGATCGGACGTTTCCCGTGGGGATGCCGGCACTTCTCGCGGCGGTGAGCGGCGAGGCCGCGAGAACGGCCGTCTCGGCATCGGTGAGGCCCTTCGGGATCGCCGCCCCTTCGGGGTACGCGTCGTCAGCCAACTGAGCTGAACCGGTGCCAGCGATTATCGTCCCGGCGGCTATCACACAAATTCGGTGCAACATGTCTCCCTTTCGTTCCTGGAGAGGTGCACGATACCGCGCGGCAGCCCGGTAGCACAAGAGCAGTGCAGCGACGGCCATCACTGCACTCTTGAACCGATGCACTGGTCCGCAACCTGAAATCCGGATCATATTGTGCGTTTCTGGCTTCCACGCCCGAAGACCCGAACGTGTCCAGACAATGAGCATCGGCCTTCCCCATGCCACGTCCAATTTGCGTCCAAGAAGGGCGGCAAGCCTTCAGCCACAGGTTGCTCTGGCTCGATAACTCCGAGGTCCGAACCACGTGCCGGGTGCATCCTCATGGAACCGATCTGGATTCTGATCGCCTTTCTGGTCGGCTTGGCTGTGCGCCAAGTCGGGCTCCCGCCTCTGGTCGGCTTTCTCTGCGCCGGGTTCGTGCTCGCTGCCATGGGGGTTGACCAGACCGAAACGCTCACGCGGCTCGCTGACCTTGGCATCTACCTTCTGCTGTTCTCGATCGGTCTCAAGCTTGATCTCCGCGGACTGGCAAAGCCGGCCGTGTGGGGAGTCGCGTCGATCCACATGCTGGTGTTTACGTTGCTGATCGGCTTGGGTGTGTTCGGCCTGGCGTTTGCTGGGCTGGGCCTGTTCGCCGAACTCGACTTCTGGACATCAATGCTCGTTGCGTTTGCGTTGTCCTTCTCGAGCACCGTGTTCGCGGTAAAGGTGCTGGAAGGTCGATCGGAAATGAACTCGCGGCACGGGCAAGAGGCGATCGGGGTGCTGATCACCCAGGACTTGTTCGCGATCGTGTTCCTGACCGCATCGATGGGAAAGCTGCCCTCGCCTTGGGCGCTGCTGCTGCTCGGTGTGCCGCTGCTGCGGCGCCCGCTGAAGCTGATCTTTGAGCGTGTCGGCCACGGCGAACTGCTCGTGCTCTACGGTCTTTTGCTCGTGCTTGGCTCGGTGTATCTGTTCGACCTGGTACAGGTGAAGCCCGACCTCGGCGCGCTTAGCGCGGGGTTGCTCCTTGGGTCGCATCCAAAGGCCGGGGAACTCTCCAAGGCACTGCTATCGCTCAAAGATCTGTTCTTGGTCGCGTTCTTCCTGTCGATCGGGCTTCAGGGCGTCCCGACGCTGCAGCAACTGGGAATCGCAACCGCACTAATCGTCCTGCTGCCGCTGAAGGCGGCGATGTTCTTCTGGCTGATGACTCGTTTCAAGCTGCGTGCCCGCACGGCAACGCTGAGCACGCTGCCGCTGAGCAACTACTCAGAGTTCGGCCTGATTGTGGGTGCAGTCGGGGTGACGGCCGGCTGGATCGATTCGGCGTGGCTGCTTGTTGCGGCGATTGCGATGTCGATCAGTTTCGTGTTCTCGGCCCCGCTCAATGCCGTGGCGCACGGCCTGTTTGCCAAGTACATGCAGCCGCTGCAACGCTTCGAATCCAACCGACGACTGCCTGATGATCAGCACATCGACTTCAACAATCCCATCGATGTTGTGATCATCGCCATGGGACGGATCGGGACGGCAGCGTACGAAGAGGTCCGAGAGCGGTACGGCGAACGAGTCATCGGGCTCGACCAAGACCCCGAGGTTGTTGCGGGTCACATCGAGAAGGGCCGGCAGGTTATCTGTGGAGACGCCACCGACCCGGATTTCTACGCGAGGTTCGATGCCGCCTCGCCGTGCAAGCTGGCGATCATCGCCCTCCAGAGCACGCCCGAGGTCATGGCGGTCGCGTCGCTGCTCCGGTCATGTGGGTTTACCGGTCACATCGTTGCCATGGCCGAGTTCGAGGACGAGGTTGAGCGCCTCCGTGAGGCTGGCATTGATTC
>JBCBMF010000073.1:0-12915 GCA_039822905.1 Planctomycetota bacterium | reverse complement strand
GGACCTCCCGGCATCGCTACCAGCGCTGTCTGAATCGTCGTTGCCCGGACGATTGCAGTCCTTTGACCTCATCAAGCACGTGCTGGATCACTTCCGTCCACCTCTCGTCGCAATCAACGATGTCAGCGACCGCGTTGGGACGGCCTCGCCGGAGCCGGCGAAAGGCGTCGCGACAGTTCTGCCGGAGTTGTCCACCCCCTCCGAGCACAGACTGTGCTTGCGAGCAGTCGGTGACAATGCGGCTGTACCAGATGTAGTCCTCGGACCGGTGGACTGCTCTCGCGGTCAGCGTGGGCGAATCGCCTACTGACGTTGCTCGCGACCGCTCTCGCTGAGGTGCTCGATACGCGGCATGCCGCGATCCTCGCTTGTTTGGGTGTTCGTCTCGACGCAAATGCGAGAGGGCGACTCACTACGAAGGGTCTTAGTAAGACTGCGCATACGCCCCATCTACGATTGAGCCCCATGGCTGATGCGGCACTGTCAACGTGATCATCACCGATGGTCGGATAAATTAATCAGACTGAATCGCTGGCATGCTGAGGCGTTGTGTGCTGGTCTCAGCCTCGACTCTCGACTCCGATGCCTCGATGCCAGTCGACTGCTCAGCAACGTCTGGCACTTTCATCTCTGCCCACAGATCGAGACGCTTGTTGCGCTGGACATCGGTAACACGCCAACAGTTTCGTACTCACCGTGGCTCACGGTCTCCAGGTGCCGCCTGCCGCGCCGAGGGCCGGGCCCGCCCATCCGCGTGTCCATCCAGCCCCGAAGTCTCGACAGATCGTCCGCTGCGTGCCAGCCGTGCCAGCCGTGCCCGCCGCCGACGACGCCGTCGGCACCAAGCCCGACAGCGTCTTGCTCACTGCACGCTTGATCGTCACACGCGGCGGAACCGTCATCCGCGGCATCAGCGTCTCCGCCTTCGTGTCGCGAACGACAACATCGCTACACGGTCGTTCTGTGGGCGGCCGAGCGATCGCCGGGTTCACCGGTGTCACCAGCCCGATCGATCGCGAGCTGCAATTCGGCTTCAGCACAGTGAGCGATACAGTCACACACCGTCGCAAGCCGAGCACGTCCGACATCTGAGTCATCAGATCGCGGCAAGTGGGCACCTCGCGCCCGCCGTTGCCGATACACGTTCCGGCCGTCGCCGGCTCCTCAAGCACCCCCAACCGGATACCCGAGCGCGTCGATCACGCGGATCGGCTGGCACCGCGTCTTCACCCCCGCTGGCGTGCATATCACGGGCAACGGCTCGACCAGATACTGCCGAGTTTCTAAGCATGCCGAGCCTGAGCCCAAGATGATCGCGGCGAGCGACGTTGAGAGCGGAACGCCGCCAAGGGTGCCGAAGAGGAAACCGGCGAACATCGATTTGGGTCGGAGGCGTTGTCTCGCATAAAGACCTTGATCGTGCTGTCGAGTCGCCACTCGGTATGCTCCGCGGACGCCCCGGTACCGCTCGGCACCCTCACCTGCATGTTCCTGCATTCTTACGCGATCCGGGCGGTGCGACCGGTAAACGTGTCGTTCAGGACGATCACAGGATCGGGCCACGTCTGTATGTGCTCGTATGACAATGTTGCCGCCTTCGATGAGTGGATTCGATGCTATCTCAACTTTGAATACTCCTGCCGGAGAAGGAGCAAGTCGCGGCTCATATCTGGGGCGCACGATGCCGAAGACATCGGCCCGCTGTTCTGTCTGACAAGGAAACAGTGAGTGCGGATTCACTCGGTCTCGGTCCGATCCAGGCGGAGCTTGGGGATCGATTCTTGGGCGTTCGTGCCGCGCACGAACAACCGGCGAGCATCGAGGTTGACACATGCTGGCTTCTCTCCGCGGAAAGCGGTGAGATCTTTGCGTCCTCTCAGCGATGCGTTGTACCTATCGCTTTCAGCGACGCCCCCCGTAAGACGTCTCGCGATGAAAAGCTCTCTATCTGCGAAATGCACGCTGCGGAGTGTCACGAAAGCCGTCCCAAATGATGTCCACCATCTCGTACCACCAAGCGCCGTCGCATCCCTCCGCAGAGCTGGAACGACTGTGTGCGGCAGAAAGTGGGTGACCGTCTGGAGGCAGCGGACGCGTCGCCTGTGAGTGGCAGTCGTGAGGTGCTCAGGCCTGATGCCGCCCGGGGTGCACGACATCGTGCCAGTACCCTGAGTCGCTGGCGAGGTTCATGAGACGCTGCATGTCTCGGTGGAGCGTATGACGACACTTGCAAAGCGAGTAGATTGCGCAACAACAGAACGTGTACAGGAGGGCGACCTGCACATGCCGCGACAGCCGTGCGAGCTCGGCCGATGGTATCGGGCGCTGCATGCGGGCAGGGCGTAGGCGAGACATAACATCCGTCCTAATACATCTACCCCGAGCTTCAGACATCGTGGAGGCAGCTACCGTCTTACTCTCTCGCAGGTATGAATCCGGCCGTCGAAAGGCATGGAGTGACCGGAACAAAGCGAAGGCGGTTGAGCTTGCGGGCGGATAGCGGTCATTCCATGCTTTCGTAGACGAATGTTCTTGTGACTGATGGGTGTGTAGATCAGCAGGCTAGCTGCTGAGTCGGTCTGTGCCATGGTCCGGTCACACAACTCGCCTTGCCGCATCTCTGCGGGCAGCTGCACCCGCACAATGTCTGCGAAAGTGTCAGAGGGATTCGGAAGAGTTGTACCGATTGCAGCTTGTGGTACCGGGCAAACGGGTTCCAGCTCCCGTGCATCCGATCGGCGTGCCCGAAGGGCCGCTACTGACTGGGTCGAATGCAGCCGCTCCGCTGTCGGGAACTCCTCGCTCACCCCCAGCGGATCATCGATTTAATCCGGCCGACGCAGTTGTTGATCGTCGCACGAGCGAGCTCGGCCGGTCTGACGGACTGATGATCGCTTGCGAGCCACCCCGCGACGGCTCGCTCATATCGACCCAACGTGCTGCGGAGCGAAAGTCGCGGAGATGAGAGTCTCGACCTGCGAGCCGCACAGTGCACGGGCCAGAAGCCTTGTGAGCGCGGTACGCAGGGACTCGGAGGGGTTGGGCCAGACGCAAGCCGGTGCTTCCCACAGGAAGGATCCTGTCCGCATCGGATCCGAGAAACCTTCAGGCCGCACCGTGCTCCGCAAGAAGGGAGCTCCGAACCAAGCGGTCGGATTGCGTCACAGAAAGTGGAGACGATCGGGCTCGAACCGACGACCTCTTCCATGCCATGGAAGCGCTCTACCAGACTGAGCTACGTCCCCAGATGTCATGCCGACGCGACCGCCGACCGGACGAATAGTAAGTCCAACCGCCACGCGGTCAACCAAACCGCGACAGGACGGGATCAGTTCACGCCCCCGGCACCCCCGAGAACACGATCGACCGCCTCTCGCACCCGCTCAATCGTGATCCGATCCACCCGGCACCGCTCGGGATGGTCGTTCGCCGATTCGGTGGCTGGAAGGTCTGGGTCGGCCGTCACGATCATCTCCGGGCCCTCGGGCCGGGTCGGGATCGTCGTCCAGCGGTGGTCGGTGGGTCCAAAGAGCGTGACCAGCGGCGTGCCCAGCGCCGCCGCGAAGTGACGCGGGCCCGTGTCATTCGTGACCATCAAGACCGCTCTTCGGACCAACGCCTTGAGCCCGCCGAGCGTCCCGCCCATCGCGGGCAGGCTCACCGGCGTCGTCTCGGCAGCGACCACAATCTCGCTCGCCAGCTCGGCCTCGACCGGCGAGCCGTTGATCAGCACGGCCAGTTCTTTCTCGCGCGCCAGCCAATCCGCCAACGCCGCGAACCGCTCGGCCGGCCACCGCTTCGCGGGGTTGTTGCCGCCGGGGTTCAGGATCGCGAACCGCTCGCCGTCGATGCCGGCGGACCGCAGCAGCTCGTCCGCCTTCGCCTCATCGGCATCGCTCACGCCGAGTTCCATCACCGCGCCCGCAGGCAGCCGATGGTCGCCGAGATCGTTTGCAGGCTCGAGTTCGTGGGGCGATGCACCGCACAGCGAATTCAGCAGCGCGCCCGCCGCGTGCCAGTAGTAGTCAACCGCCGGCACCATCGCCCACGCGCCGTCACGCGTCTTTGGCGCGCGCAGCTTGTGCGTCAGCAGCAGGCCCCGCCCGTCGCGGTCGTAGCCGATACGCCTTGGGATGCCCGCCATGCGTGTGGTGAGTGCCGTAGAGAACGAGTTGGTCAGCAGCAGCGCCGTGTCAAACTGTCGCTGCCTCAGCTTCGCCGCCGAGTGCTTGTGCCCCATCATCCCGCCCGGGTGCGCGGCGATCAGCTCGTCGAACGAGTCCAGCCCTTCCAGCACCGTGTCCACGCCAGGCTTGTGCAGCACGCCGATCGTTGCGCCCGGCATCGCATCGCGGATCCTCCGCAGCGTCGGCGTCGCCATGACGATATCTCCCACCCAGCTTGGGGCGACGACGAGCAGCCGAAGCGGTATCTCGGGCGGGCGTGGCACAGAGTGAGCATAGAGCTATTCTTCAACGAGTCCGAATCCCTCGCTCGCGCTTCGGGCTCGTCGGAATCAGCCAAGCACCATCTGCGCGGCATCCAGCACCGTCGCGTGCTCGCCCTCGGGCCCGCACAGGAGGCACCTGTCACGCTGCAAACCAGCGTTGATGCCCGCTTCGCAGTCCCTCGGCATGTCGCCGATCAGCCAGCTCGACGGCAGGTCAAGACCGTGATCCCGCGCCGCCGCGAGCAGCATGCCGGGCCCCGGCTTGCGCCACGGGTGCTCCCGCGTGTACTCGGGCACGTTCCCCTTCGGATGGAACGGCACGAAGTACACCCCATCGATCAGCGGCTCGCCCGCTTCGCCCACCAGCACCCCACGCACCCGCGCGTTCACGGCCTCGACCTGCTCGATCGTCGCCGACCCGCGCGCAACGCAGCCCTGGTTCGTCACGATCACAAGCGCATAGCCGCGGGCCTTCAGCAGCCGGCATGCCTCGAGCGCGCCCGGCATCAGCCCAACAAGTTCCGGGTCGTACAGATCTCCCGGCTTCCAACCCGCCGGCGGATCCGCCGGCGGCGGCAGCGTGGTGTTGAAGATCAGCGTGTCGTCCCGATCAAGAAACACACAGGGTTGCACTGCCGATCCTCCCGTCAGATCCGAAACGCCGCACCGATCTTGATCGTCGCCAGCCGTTCCGCGGACTCCAGCTCCGATCCGTCAACATCGAACCCCTCGTTGTACACCACGAAGATCTCCGAGCCCGGCGAGTACTCCCACCGCACCCGGCTGTTCACGCTCGCGCGGTTGCTGCGGTTGTCCCACTGCACCACGTTGCTCCAGGTCAGGTCGGGAGAGAACTGCAGGTCCCCGCGTGTCCGCAGAATCTCGACCTCGAAGTTGCCCTGCGGCAGATTAATGTCGTTGTACACAAACTCAGCCTCGCCCGTGAACAGCGGGCTCGGCCGCCACTCGACACCCAGGAAGCCGTCGTAGCGCTCACCGTCAAAGAACTCGCGCACGCCCGCGCCGCCAAAGACCGAGAAGGGCCGGGCCTCCGAGGTCCCAAAGTCGAAGTCGAGCCCGAGCGTGTCGTACGTGTCAGGGATGATGGTCACACCGTCGACAATCTCGAAAGGGTCGTTCAGGTTGTCGCGCTCCCAAACGACGGCGAGGCTCACGAAATCACCCGCAGCCGACTGGACGGTGACATCGGGCAACTCGAGCTCGGCGGTGCGCACGATGTCCGACTCGCTCGTGAACACGTCCGCCGCGATCTGAACATCCATCTCGCGCACGAGCACGCCCTCCGGCCTGCGGAATGTTCTCGTCAGGCTCGCGATGTGCTCGCGTTCGCCCGGCCGTGCAACAAAGCCCAGCGCGGGGCTGAAGTTGTCATCGATGTGCCCGATGAACCCGAAGAACCGCCACGCGTCGGTGCGGTAGTCGACCCTGCCGCCCACGGCATAGCCCAGTGCGTCCTCGCCGCCGTTGGATGTGCCCGTTGGGTTGTCGAACGTTCCCTGCGCCCAGCCGCTGACGGTGAGCGCGCCGCCGGCGAACTCGGTTTGAACGAAGTTGAAGTCGGCCCCAAGCAGCGTGTTGCTGCCACGCGCGTCGGGCCGGCCGTTGGTCAGGATCAGCCCGACGGTCGAGTTGTCGAGTACGTCGCGGACAACGCGCGCGACACCCAGATTTTTGCTACCAAGCTCGTCGTCGTCCTGCATCTGCACGTTGAGCACGCCGAACCGCGTCCGCCCGACCCGGCCCGTCACGCGCCCACCGATGAGGATGTCCTTCGCTTCGCCGTCGACGATACCGATGCGACGGCTGAAGTAGGGCCTCGGGCTGCGGTTAATGCCGCCGAACTCAAAGATGCCCGCGTCCTCGAGGAAGAAGTCGCGGCGCTCCTCGAAGAACAGCGGGAAGCGCGTCAGATTCACCTGCCGCTGGTCGACCTCTGCTTCGGCGAAGTCAGTGTTAAACGTGATTGCGGCGCTGATCGTGGGCGTGACGCGGTAGAACAGGTCGAACCCGCCGTCGGCCTCGGGCGGGTCGCCGTCGAAGCCGCCGCTGATCAGGCCGAACGGCTTGAACGTCAGCCCGAGCCCCTGTTGCTGGCTGCCGTCGAAGCCCTCGAGCACGCCCGCGGTATCGAGGTCGGTGACGGACCGCTCTCGCCGTGCGCCCGACCACCGCACGATCTCACCCGTGCGCGGCTCGCGGCGTTCAACGTTAAAGCCCCACGCCGACGCGTCGGGATCGAACGGCAGTGAATCGAACGGGATGGCGAACTCGGCGGACCAGCCACCGCCCTCGGCGTCGGGCGTCACGCGTGTCTCGCCGCGCCAGATGCCGTCCCACTCGAAGCTCTGCCGGCCGCCCTCCAAAATCGCGTCGATCCGTGCGCCGCCAGCCGCCAGGGCAAACAGGAACCCGTTGCGCTCGTCGCCGAACGGGTCGACGACAATCAGCACCGTGTCGTCGCCGCTGAGGCTGCCGTCGCGCGCCATCTCGACCGCGCGCACCGGCCCCTCGTCCTCGCACCGCACAGCGATGTAGAGCGTGTTCGCGTCGTACGCGGCGCGCACGATCGTGCGCCGGTCCGGGAGGGCCCCGGCATCCGGCTCGACCTGAATGAACGCATCGGACCCGACGGCCTGCTGCCAGACGGTGTCATCGAGCCGGCCGTCGATCGTCGGTGGCGTGTCGGTCCGCGTCAGCTCAAGCGTCGGTTGCGATGCGGCGAGTCCGGTGATGCACAGAATTGTCGCCGCCGCGATCGCACGCATGAGGCCGATCGTAGCCGGCCGATGTATACAACCCGTCCGTTGGCTCAGAAGGGCAGCTGGATCGACGCCGCCCCGCCGTGCGCCTCGTATTCGTCGCCGAAGTCGCCCTCGTAGCCCACAACAAACGCGAACCCGTTCGAGGCCTTGAGGCTCAGGCCCGCGAGGCCCGTGGTGTAGTTGTCGATCGCGGCGTCCTCGAGAAAGTCGGTCCACACGCCGCCGCCGTAGACGGCGAAGTTGTCGGTGACATCCCAGTCCACCTTGCCGCCGAGCTTGAGGATCTGCTGCTCGATGCCGGGGTTGAATTCGAACTCGTCGACCGAGAGCGTGAGCGATTCGTGCACGGTGTACTGCGCGACCGCCGCGAGGCTCACGGGGCCGACGACGAACTCGACTAGGTTGTTGACGCCGTAGCTGTACAGGATGCCGCCGGCCGCGAAGTCGACGCTGAACACCGTGTCGGCCGAGGCCGTGGGCGTGACCTGCCACTTGACGCCGACCGTGTCGTCCTCGTCGGGCAGCACGATGCGGATCGGCAGGCCCAGGTTCAGCCCGCCATTGAACACGTCTGCACCCTCGACCTCGTGATACCCGAGCGGCACGCTGAGCACCGCCGAGAACCGATCGTGGAACCGCACCTCGGTGCCGAGAGCGAGATCGAACGCCGAGCCCTCGAACCCGTCGGCCTCGAACGTCTGGCCGCGGAAGTCGAGCCGCGTGCGGATGCCGCCGTAGTCGCGGAACGCCGTGCCGCCGGTCGACTGAAAGAGCGAGGGCGCTGCCCCGTCGTCGATCGTCGGATCGAGTGCGGGGTCGTTCATCGGATCAACCGGGTCGATCGGGTTCTCGTCGTCGCCATTGCCGAACGGGTCGGCGTACACGCGGTTCAGCTCGCGATCCGTCGGCGTCACGTCAGCGAACAGGCCGAAGCGAAAGAAGTTGAACCGTGCCGTGCGTGCGGTGCTCGCCAGCGGGTTGCCATCGGTCACCGCAACGAACGACTGCTGCGACGCGGTCGACAGGAACGACTCGATCGCGTCGGGGTTGTCCTGGAGGAAGAAGTCTTCGAGCTGCTCGCCCAGGTCGCCGTTGGCCTCATCGAACTCGAATGTCTCGTTGCTCCCGAGCAGCGAGTTGATGGTCAGAAACCCGCCGCCGCCGGTGCCGCCGTTGGGGTCGAAGGTCACGTTGATCGCATCGTCGATGCCGGCGTAGGTGACCGAGGCGTCGAACGCGACGCCGTCGAACGGGTCGAACAGGCCGTCCTGGTCGGCAAAGTCGACGAGCAGGTCGGGCAGGTTCGAGCCGCCGATGGTCAGTGTGTTGCTCGGGTTGCCGATCTCTTCGAGCGTGAACGAGAACAGGTCGTTGCTCTGAGCCCCGGCAGACGAGACGCAGGCGAGTCCCGCGGCGAGTGCGATGGTGGTCGGCGTCGTGCGCATCGGCTGGTCTCTCCTGGTTGATGACCTCACTCTACTACAGACCGATCGGCCGTGGGCACCCTGCCTCTAGAATGTTGCGTGAGCGTTGTGCAGAGCCCGATCCCGGATGAGCCGCGAGAGGAACGTCTTGCGCGTCTGCTCAAACAAGCGAGAGCCCTGCCGGCCGTCCCGGGCGTGTACCTGATGAAAGATCTGAGCGGCGTGGTCATCTACGTCGGCAAGGCCGGCAAGCTCCCCGACCGCGTCTCCAGCTACTTCGTGCCCTCCGCAGACCTCGGGCACCACAAGCAGCCCATGCTCGATGTCGTCACCGACTTCGAGACCCTCGAATGCGAGACCGAATGGGAGGCTCTGCTCACCGAGAACCGCCTGATCAAGGACACCCGCCCGCGCTTCAACGCCCGGCTCATCGACGACAAGACGTTCCCCTACCTGGTCGTCACCCAGAACGAGGACTACCCCCGCGTCTTCGTCACCCGCAACCCCGGCGGCCTCGACGACAAGGGCAACAAGCTCGACTACATGAAAAACGCCAGGGTCTTCGGCCCGTTCACCAACGCCGGCGCGCTGCGCGAGGCCGTTCAGATCATGCAGCGCGTCTTCAAGTTCCGCACCTGCAAGCTCGACATCGAGGCCGGCCACCCCAAGAACCGCTACTTCAGGCCCTGCCTGCTCTACTCCATCGGCCAGTGCACCGCGCCGTGCGCCGACAAGATCATGCCAACGGTCTACCGGCAAGACATCGACCGCTTCACGCGGTTCTTGGGGTCGAAGCGCAGCGCCATGCTGCGCGAGATGCGCGCCGAGATGCAGCAGGCGAGCACCGACCTCGACTTCGAGAAGGCCGCGACGCTGCGCGACCAGATCAAGGCCATCGAACGTCTCGACGACCGTGCCAGCACCCGCGACGGCTGGCAGCCCGAAACCGAGATCGGCTACGTCGACCCGATCAAGGGTCCCAAGAGCTTGCAACGAACGCTCGGCCTCGAAGAGCCCATCCGATGCGTGGAGGGCTTCGACATCGCCCACCTCCAGGGCAACGAGACCGTCGGCAGCAAGGTCTGCTTCATCGACGGCAAGCCCTTCAAAGACGAGTACCGCCGGTACAAGATCGGCAGCGTCGACAACGACGACTATCGCGCGCTGCAAGAGGTTGTCTCGCGTCGCTACCGCGAGGCCGGCAAGGGCCACGAGCTCTACCCGGAGGTCATCCTGATCGACGGCGGCCTGGGCCAGCTCAACGCCGCGATGGAAGTGTTCGATGCGCTCGACGTGCACCCGCCCATGGTCGTGGGGCTCGCGAAGAAGGAAGAGCTGATCTACGTGCAGCGCCGGGCCGAGCCGATCAAGCTGGGCCGCGAGAACCTGGGCCTCAAGCTGCTGCAGCAGGTGCGCGACGAGGCGCACCGCTTCGCCCAGCACTATCATCACATCCTCCGGCGGAAGAGGACGATCGGCGAGTAGACCCGCCGCAATCAGATCGGGCAGCAGGAGTCTCCGCATGCCACGCAAGATGATCTCGATCGAGGAGGCCGCGCGCACCCGCTCGATGCCCGCGCGCACCGGCATGCCCGCGGGGCCGCTGGGCACACCGCCGCCCGAGTGCGTGCTCATCCACCAGCCCGGGAAGGTCGGGAGCTCGAGCCTGCACCAGTCGATGCTGTACTCGGTCCCGCTGCCGCTCTTTCAGACACACTCGATGAACCGGAGCGAACCATACTTCGCCGACGATCTCCTCAAACGATACGAGGACGAGTCGCTCGGATACCCGATCCACATCCGCAAGGCCCAGAAGTTCATCTATCACTTCCAGCGGCACGGCCGGCCGTTCGCGTGTATCACGATGATCCGCGATCCGATCGGCCGCGGTGTCTCGGCGTTCTTCCAGAACATCGCGAACTACCCGGAACTCGCCGTGACCGAGAACCCGCCTCCCGTTGAGCGGTATCAGGAGGTCTTCCTCGACGAGTGGGATCACAACTTCGCCGACCGCTGGTTCGATCACCATCTCCGAGATGCGCTGGGCCTGGACTGGTTCGCGCAGGACTTTGATCCGTCGGCCGGCCACGCCTCGGCCGCACACGGCGACAACAGCTTTCTGCTCATGCAGCTCGAGCTCTCGGACGACACCAAGGAACGGGTCGTACGAGAGTTCTTGAACTTCGATGGCTTCGTGTTCGACGTTCAGGCGAACGTCGGCGATCAGAAGCAGTACGCGGAGATCTACCGGGCGTTCCGCGCGCTGCCGCTGCCGGGCGAGTACCTCGACCGGATGTGCGGCTCGCGCATCGCTCAGCACTTCTACACACCCCAGCAGATCGCAGAATTCCGCGCCAAGTGGGTGGGCTAGCCCCGCCCGCCAACCGGACGTTCTCCCTCGGCAAGCCCGAGGCACCACGCAGGACCGTGCAGGTCGAGCCCGACGCCAACGCGCGCCGTCCGCCATCGCTTCCGCAGCCCGTGCGGCTTCAGCTCGATCGCCTCCCACGGCAGGCTCATCGCACGCATGCCGATCAGGCGCAGGGGCATCATCGGTGTCAGGTGCAGCCGCTCGGTGTCCGCCGTCACATGCACCGAGAACCCGAGATTGAACAGCCCGAGCCTGAAGCTCTGGTGACGACGCGACTCGGCAGGCTCCAGCACAGGCACCGGCGGATGGGCGTCCGCGAGCCGGTTCCAGTTGCCGCCCGCGCAACGGATCACCACCCAGACGACGACGGCGTCGACAAGCACGAACAGGCCGATCACCAGCGCGAGCTGAGGCCCCGCCATGGCTAGTTCGAAGCGCGGCGAAGAAAGAACGCCGTGTACCCGCGCTCGTCCTTCTGCACCACGATCGGCACATTGAACGTCTCGCTGCGGAAGCGTGTGCGCTCGTCGTCGTCAAGATCGCGCGCATCGCCGATGCTGTCGACGTAAACCGTCCGGTCCACGATCGCGTCGGCCTTGCCCATGTAGCGGTCGGACCAGACGACGAGGTCTGCACCGACCTCGCCGGCAAAGTCGGCCAGCGCGCCGTCCCAGGGCCGAACGATGTCCGTCGTACGAAAGCTGCTCACGCCAACGACGCGCACGTCGGCAGGGTCGGCCTGGATCTGCAGGTTCCGCAGCAGCTCGCCCCGCGCGTCGACCTTGGTCGTCTCGTCCCACTCCGAGGGATGGATGTCGCTGTCAGCGGCGCGAGTCTGGGCCTCGGCGATCGCCCGCTCCATCCGCTCCCACGGGATCTCGCGGATCTCGATCGCCGACGAGCTGGGCAGCGCCTCGATCGAGCCGATCGGGCGGTAGTGGTCCCGCCAGATGTTCTTGCACCCGGCCATGGCGAGGGCGGACAAGGCAAGACCCGTGATCAGGAGAGTGTTCGGACAGATGTTCGCAAAACGTCGCATCATGGGAGAGTCTATCGGTCCGCCGCCCACCCTGACATGGGCCCGATGTGGCACCCGTAGATCGATCAGGACTCTTCCAAGGCCTGCCGGTAGCGGGCCATCACCCGTGTTCGGGTGATCAGCCCGATCGGCCGGGGCGTCGCTCCGCCGGTCACCAGGCACAGGCTCGAGATGTCCGTTTCCGCCATCTTGTCGACCACCGTGTCGAGCGATTCGTCGGGCGTCAGCGTCGGCAGGTCCGTCCGCAAGAGCTCGGCGACGAGCAGCAGCGGGATGGCCTCGCGGTCGATCAGCGCAGTCCGCAGGTCGCGCCCCGTGATCATCCCGAGGTACACCCCGTCCGCGTCGGTCACGGCAAAGTCGGGCACGTTGTGGTGCGCGTGCAGCGTGATGAGCTTCGCCAAGGGGTCGCTCGGGAAAACGGCTTCTTCTGGCAGCGGCTCGATCGGCACGCTGGTCACCGGGATGCGCCGGAGCACGACGATGTCGCGCGCTGCGCCGAGCAAGACGCCCGCGCGACGCAGCTTGAACGTGTAGATGCTGTCCCGCTCGATCACACTCGCAAAGATCGTCGCGACCGTCGCCGCGAGCATGATCGGCAGCAGCACGTACACGTCGCGCGTGAGCTCAAACAAGATCAGGATCGCCGTGAGCGTCGCGTGCGTCGAGCCTGCGACGACGGCTGCCATTCCAACCAAGGCATAGGCCGCGGGCGAGCCACCCTCAGGCAGGAGCCCCAGCTTCTCGAGCAGCAGGCCGAACGCCGCGCCGGTCGTCGCTCCCAAGAAAAGGCTCGGCGCAAACACGCCGCCCGACCCGCCCGAAGCGAGCGTGAGCGTCGTCGCGAC
>JBCBMF010000072.1:0-12937 GCA_039822905.1 Planctomycetota bacterium | reverse complement strand
AGCTTCGTGCCCGCCGACTCCTCTATCACCTCAAACCGGCCGCCCAGCACCTCAGCGATCGCCCTCAGGAGCGCAAAGCCGCCGGGCGCGCCGATGCGGTCCTCCTTCGGTGCCGACACGGGCCCGCCCTGGATCCGAAGCTCGACCATGCCCGGGTCGTCGCCCTCGCCGCCCGTCGCCGCGACCGTCGCGCGGAGCTCGGGCGACAGGCAACGATCTACACCGATCGCCAAGAGCTCGACGCACGCCAGCCGGAACAGCCGCTCGTCCGACGTGACCGCCTCCGGCAGCTCGCCTTCCTGCTTGATCCGCAGCTTGATCCCCCGCGCGGTGGTCTCCCACAGCAGCCGCTGACCAACCGTCCGCAGCACACCCCGCGGGCTGAACTCCGAAACGCTCGGCGTCAGCGTGCCCGACACGATCCGCCCCGACACCTCGGCACGGTCCGCGTCGTGCGCGATCCGGCCCAGCTGGTCTGCGACCTTCTTCAGCCCGGCATCCCGCGCCTCGTCCGCAAGCTCGCCCGCAGCCGAAGCCTTCGCCCCGAGCTCGATCAGCGCCGACGCCCACGTCTTGTCCGACTTCTGCAGGCGATGCAGCAGACGCTCCGACTCCGTCACCCGGTCCGCCGCGAGCTGCGCCAGCCCGTCGCACCGATCGCGCTCCGCGCGCCACCGCTGCGCCTGCGTCGCCGCCTGCGTCTCCGCTTCATCCCGACCCTTGCGATCCCCCTCGGCACGCAGCGCCAGCCCGAGCATCCGCGATGCCAGCTCGAGCGCCTGCAGCTCGTCCGTCGCCCAACGCCCAGCGTCCGGCCGCTCGAGCGTCATCAGCCGAAGCCCCGGCGAACCGGTATCGACCCTCAACAGCGCCAGCCGACGGACCGCGAACTCCTCGCACGCCACAGTGCTCTCGGCGAGCTGCGACTCGGCCCACACATCGCCAACCTTCACAACCTCGCCCTCAGCGAGCGACCTCAGCAGCGAACCATCATCGTCGAACCGCAGCTGGCGCCCAACGGCCGAGCCCATCCACGCCGCCTCATCCGACGCCTCGCACGTCAGCACGCCGTGCTCATCGACCGCGCCGTATGACACGCGGAGATCGTCGTGCGCCGACGCGATCGCCTCGCACACCCGCTCCGCGGCCCGCCCGGGCGCCCACGCCTCGCCCGTCAGCCGCTCCAGCGCCGCGAGCATCACGTCAAGCCGCCGCTGGTTCCGCTGCGCCTCGGCCTCACGCGCCAGATCCTGCTCGATCACACGCGCGCTCACGCCCAGCCAGCCGTCGCCGAGCCCAACGACCCGGATCTCGGCCGACAGGCTCCCGTCGCCGCCGTCGCGAAGCGAACCGCGCATCTCGAACACGCCGCCGTCCGCGCAGTACCGCGTCGCCTCGTTCCTGATCTTCTCGACCGCTTCCTGCGTCACCACGTGCCACAGCGCGATCGAGTCCGCCGCCTCGCCGTCCTTCAGACCCGCGAGCGTCCGCGCCGCCGGGTTGAGCATCGTCACCCGGAAGTCCGGCGCCAGGATCATCGCCGGGCTGCCGCTGGAGTCGATCAGCCGCGTCAGCCGCTCGCGCTGCTGCTCGCTCTGGCTGCGGTCCGTCACGTCACGCCCGGTCAGCACCACGCTCTCGACGTCGCCGTTGTTGCTTTTCGCAACGGTCGCCGTCATCGCGATCTGCCGCTCGCGGTTATCGGGGTCGATCATCACGACCTCGCGGTTCAGCGACGTGCCCTCATCAAGCACGCGGTCGACGAACTGCCGAAGCCCCTCGTGGTCGCCCTCGTCGACGGCCAGCATCCAACCCTCGCCGAGCAACGCCGCCTCGCCCACACCGCAGAACCGCTCGGTCGCCCGGTTGACAGCCGTTGCCTTGCCCGCCGCATCGAGCACCCACAGCATCGCAGGCGTCGCGTCTGCGAGCGCGTGAAACCTTGACTTGGCCCGCACAAGCTCGCCGCCGGTCTGCCGAGACTCGGTGGTCTCACGCACCACGCCCTGCAGCGTGTTCCGCGTCTTCCGACCGCCGGCGACCGGCGCAGCACGAAGCTGCATCCACCGCCGCAACCCCTCGGCGTCCTCGTACGAGAACTCGGCGACCATCGCACGCTCGTCCCGCACCGCCGCCGCGATCTTCCGCTCCAGCTCGGTCGCGGCACGCTCGTCAAGCATCCGGAAGAACGCGTCGCCCGTGCACAACGCCTGCGGCACGTAGCCCGTGAGCGCCTCGATGCTCGAGGACAGGCTCGTCACCTCGACCCGCTCACCGCCGCGCAGCCGGACCGCGATCGTTGCCGCTCCCGTCGCCGCAAGCGCGTCGTCCAGCGCACCGGGCTCATCCACTTTCCGCCCCGAGCCGCGCCGCGCCATCATCAGCACGCCCAGCACGCACCCCAGCGCGACGGCCGACACCAGCGCGATCGCGATGATCACCGGGCCCGCTCCGCGCAAGACGTCGATCACATTCAGCACGCTGATCCCGCTCATCCCGCTCTCCTGTGCCGGAGCCGATCGCACGCATCAAGGAGCGCGTCGAGCTGCCGCCTCGATTCCTCGCAGCTCATGCTCCCCGCCAACGCCGCCGCCGCGCGATCACACACGTTCGCGAGCTGCGTGAACCCCAGCGCCGGCGCGGTCCCCTTCATCCGAAGCACGATCGAGTACGCCGTCATCGCGTCGTCCTCTTCGATGCACTTGTTCATATCGTCGATGATGCCGCCGAGTTCCGCCACGAACGCACCGGCAAGATCGCGGAGCGCGTCGTCACCCGCCGTCGCCGACCGGTCGTCCGCGACCCTCAGGTACTCCGTCACCGTGCGCTGCAGCGTCGCGGGATCGACAGGCTTCGTAAGGTACCCGTCGATCTCGGCAGACGAGAGCCTCTTCCTGGTCGCGGGGGACGTGTCGGCGGTCAGCACGATGATCGGCGTGAGGATCCCGTTGTCTCGCAGCCAGTCGACGAGTTCCAGCCCCTCGCCGTCGGGCAGCGACAGATCGGTCACCACAAGGTCGAAGCCCTCACGCGCCTTCTGCTTCGCTTCCTCGAGCGTGTCAGCGCTCCGAACGATCACACGGGTATCAGCCAGATAGTGCGTCAGCAGCCGGCGATCGACCGCCGAGTCCTCGACGTGAAGGATGTTCCCCTCCATGTTGGCAAGATCGATCGTCTCAAGGCTGTAGTACGCCTCCACCGAATCGCGCGGCAAGAACTGCTTCGCATCAAGCTCTTCCTCAAACGCCACACCAATCTCGTGCACCACGCCCTGGATGTGCTGGCACCGACGGATGATCCCACGGATCAGCTGCGTCTCGTTGTCTTCCGGAGCGCCGACCGGCACCCGCACCTCGCACTCCATCCCCGGGTGCACGTAGGCGTTGTGGATCAGCGACAAGCCAGAGTTCGAGATGTTCCGCGCGGCGACCTTAAACTCGCGGCGGCTGCCGAAACCCTCGATCAGGCGAAACGTCACAGAGTCGTGCCGGAACGGCCATCTCACGTGGACACGCTTCGGGTTCGGGTCGCCCTCGCTCTTCGTGTCGAGGATGTCAAGCAGCCGATTCAGCTGGTTCTTGTCAAGCCCCAGCGAGTTCCGCCGCGGCTCGCCGCCGTCGGTTCTCTTGAAATTCGCTTTGTAACGGCCCATACGCCCCCGCCCCGTGCTGCGCGGGGTCGGAAGTCTCACCCGCATCGAGGCCTATCGGTCACCGAAGACAAGGCCTTCTCATCCCGTCAGCGCCGGACCACTTCAGTTGTTCTGGTTGTGCGGATGGCGGGGTTTGATCCGTGTGCCCGCTCCCGGACACCCGGCCAGTCCGGCCAGACCGGGCCCGTCGGCGAACAGCGGTTCCCCCCGAAACCGGCCCCGACCCAGCCCAACCGCGACCTAAACGTCGAGGTTCTTCACCTCGAGCGCATGGTCCTCGATGAACTTCCGCCGGGGCTCGACCTCTTCGCCCATCAGCGTGCTGAACAGGCTCTCGGCCTGCCCCGCCATATCCCAGGTCACACGAAGTAAGACCCGCACGTCGTGGTCCATTGTCGTCGCCCATAGCTGCTCGGCGTCCATCTCGCCCAGCCCCTTGAACCGTTTGACCTCGATCCCGCGACGCCCGACCTCGTGCAGCGCAGGCACGATCCGAGCCAGATTCGCCGCCTCGATCAGCTTCTGACCCGAACGCGTCACCGTCTGGCTCACGCCATCAGCACCAACGCTCTCGTCATCGGCCGGCGCATCATCGGTGGTCTTGCCTGAAGACGAGCCCGGCCCCTCGATCCGCCACGCGAAGCGCGCCGGCATCCGCTCGCCCGTCACCGACTCCTCCTGCACGAGCGCGTAGTCCGCGATGTCGAGTCCGACCTCGGCCAGCCCGACGAATACCTTGTCGAGCTCACGGTTCTCGTGCAGCTCGCGCACCGCCGCGATCGGCGTGTCGCCCGCCTCCGGGTCGCTGTCCGACGCGTCACCCAGCCGAAGCCCGTGCTCGTCGACCAGCTTCATCGCGTCCGCCTCGCTCCAGGCAAACGCCTCGCCGCCGCGCCAGCTCACCCGGTGCGTCGGCAGCGTGCCATGACCACTCGGATCGTTCACGCGCTCGTCGAGCAGGTCGGCCAGCGTCGTCCCACGCCGCTCAGCGATATCCACCAGCTTCTCGAGCCGCTCAAGCAACTCCACCGCCCGCTTCGCGTCCTCGCCCGCAAGCTCCTTCTCGATCGGCGGATCACCCAGCACGCCGCCCGGCTCGGTCTCGACGCTCGCGATGTCGCGCACCAAGAGCGTCGCCCGCTCCAGCCCCGTCTCGCTCAGCGTCTTCGAGAGCTCGGCCTCGTTCAGCACGTACCGCCCCGTCTTGCCCCGCACCAGCTGATACAGCGGCGGCTGCGCGATGTAGATGTGACCCTTCTTCACCAGCTCCGGCATCTGCCGGAAGAAGAACGTCAAGAGCAAGGTTCGGATGTGGCTCCCGTCGACATCCGCGTCGGTCATGATGATGACCTTGCCGTACCGCAGCTTGCTGATGTCCATGTCGCCGCCGATGCCGCAGCGCAGCGCCGCGATCAGCGTGCGGATCTCCTCGAAGCCCAGCACCTTGTCGATCCGCGCCTTCTCGACGTTCAGTATCTTGCCCTTCAGCGGCAGGATCGCTTGCGTCTCAACGTCACGCCCCTGCGTCGCCGAACCGCCGGCCGAGTCGCCCTCAACGATGAACAGCTCGCTCTTCGCAAGGTCCTTGGTCTTGCAGTCCCGCAGCTTGTGCGGCATCGACCCCGAATCGAGAGCCGTCTTCCGCCGGGTCAGTTCCCGCGCCTTCCGCGCCGCCTCCCGCGCCTGCGCCGCGATGATGCCCTTCGTGCACACCCGCTTCGCGTCGGCCGGGTGCTCCTCAAGCCACGCCTCCAACGCCTCCGCGAGCGCCTGGCTCACGAACGACTCGATCTCCGGGTTCAGCAGCTTCTCTTTCGGCTGGTTGTTGAACGTCGGCTCGGGCAGCTTCACGCTCACGATCGCGATCAAACCCTCACGCAGGTCATCGCCCGTCGGCGTCGGGTCCTTCTCTTTGATCAGCCCCGCCTTCCGCGCATACGTGTTGAGTGCGCGGGTCAGCGCGACCTTGAACCCCTGCGCGTGTGTGCCGCCGTCGGTGTTGCGGATGTTGTTCGCAAACGTCAGCATCGTCTCGGCGTAGCCGTCGTGATACTGCATCGCGACCTCGCACACCGTGTCGCCGTCCTCCTTGATGACGTGCACGGGCGGGCTGAACGCGTTCTTGCCCGCCATCAGGTGCTCGACATACTCAAGCAAGCCCCGCTCGGCCTTGAACGTCTCGGGCTCAGCCCCCGCCTCGCGCTCATCGAGGAACCGGATCGTCGCGCCGGGGTTCAGGAAGCTCAGCTCGCGCAGGCGATTCGCCAGCGTCTCGCCGCTGAAGGTCGTATCGGGAAAGATCGTCGCATCGGGCTTGAACGTCACGCGCGTGCCACGCGTCCGCGTCGCCTCGCTCGGGATCGGGCCGACCTCACGGAGTTCTTTGCTGACGACACCACGCTCGAACCGCATCTCGTGGGCCTTGCCCTCGCGGTACACCTCGACCTCGAGGTGCTCGCTGAGCGCGTTCACGCACGACACACCCACACCGTGCAGCCCGCCCGAGACCTTGTACGCCGAGCCCTCCTGGTTGAACTTGCCGCCGGCGTGCAGCTTGGTCATCACGATCTCGACCGCCGGCTTGCCGTTGAGGTTCGGGTCCTCGTGCTTCATCGGGTCGATGGGGATGCCACGCCCGTCGTCGGTCACGCTGCACGAGCCGTCCGCGTGCACGGTCACCGTGACCATCGTCGCAAAGCCCGCCATCGCCTCGTCGATCGAGTTGTCGACCGTCTCGTACACAAGGTGATGCAGCGCGTTCAGCCCCGTGCCGCCGATGTACATGCCGGGCCGCTTGCGGACCGCCTCGAGGCCCTCAAGAACCTTGATCTGGTCGCTGCTGTAGTCGCCGTTGCCCGACGATGAACTAGTCCCGTTCTCAGCCATTGACGGTGGGCCTCCGACTCGACAAAAAACGCCCCGGGGACGGCCCCGGAGCGCGTCGAGAATCATAGGAGTGAGCCCGGCCTAAACCAAGCAGCTACGGCCGGATATGCACCTCACTGACCGACTCTTCCAGGCATTCGTAGACGACCGCCACATCGTCGTCATCGAGCCGCACGCAGCCCATCGAGGCGTCCCGCCCGATCGAGCCGGGCTCGATCGTCCCGTGGATCCCGTAGCCCTCAACATTCGCGATCTCGCCCGTGCCCTCAAGACCCACCCAACGCTCGCCGATCGGATTCTCCGGGTTGTCGGCCGCGAAGAACTCGCCCGTCCGCGGGTTCCGCCACACCGGGTTGATCAGCTTCGAGGCGGGCCGCACAACAAACCGGCCCACCGGCGTCGAGTTGTCCTCACCCAGCCCGACCGAGAACGAACGGATGTACATCCACTGGTCCATCGCGCCCGGTGGCCCGGCGTATAGGTCCATGCGGTAGTCGCTCTTGTCCACGATCGCGTGCATCGGCCCCTGCACCAGCTTCAGCCTCTGCCCGACGCGGATCCGGTTCGGCGACGAGATGTTGTTGATCCGCTGGATCAGCCGCCAATCCACGCCCAGCCCGCGGTTGGCCGCGATCGCCGCCAGCCGATCACCCGACTGGATCTGGTATCCGAACGCCAGCGGGTCGCCCTCGTAGACCTTGGGGCTGAAGAACAGATCCTCGTTCAGCACCGCCATGTCGCCGCGGATCATCGCGCGGTCCTGTTCGGTCGCATCGGGGTGCTTGAGCGCCTCGTTCAGACGATCGCGCGCGGCAACAAGCTGCTGCTGCCCGAGCAGCTCGCGGGCCTCGTCAACAAGCCCAGCGACGCCCGCCGCTCTCCTCGTGGGAGGCGCGCTCTCAACTGATCGAGTCGGCGTCACATCGCGCACCGCCTCAGAAGAGACGATCGGTTGCGTCTCCTGCTCGCGCGCCGCGGGGGCCGTGTTCGTCTGGGGCCGCTCGACCGTGCTCGCCAGCACGCCCGACGACACAAAGTCGCCGGCGTCAATGCCCGCCGCCGATTCGCTCTCCGCCTCCACCGCCGCGGCAGCAAACGCCGAATCGTCATCGAAGATCCGTGGCTCGGGCTCGCCCCCGCCGCGAAGCAGCAGCCAGATCCCGCCGGCCACCGTCGCCAGAAGGACCGCGCCGCCGATCAGCTTGGGCCCCACAGGACCACGACGCGACCTCGGGCTCACCCGCGGCCCAAAAGATCTCCGTTGCGAGGGGAGTGACATCGGCTTCAGACTCCTTCCGAATCGCCAGCCCGGCACGAAACCAGGCCGTCTTCCGTGACCACCATGTCGACCCGCCGGTCCGTCGGCTCCGTCGGCAGATCATCCACGATCTGCACCGAAACCGCCAGCCCGACCGTCACCGTCTCCGTGCCCAAGCGGGCCAGGAACCGATCGTAGAACCCCGCCCCTCGTCCCAGCCGATCGCCCGTTGCCGTAAACCCAAGCCCAGGCACAACAACAACTTCCAGCTCCCCCGTCGCCATAACCGGCTGCGAAGGTCCCGGCTCACGGATGCCCTTCACCCCCTCGATCAGCTGCCCGCCGAGCACCACGGGCTCCATCGATCGGCTCTCCCAGTCGCTCCGGGGCGCGCAGACCCGTGCCCCGCGAGCCCGCCAGACCGCCATCGCCCCCGCCGGGTCCGCCTCCACGGGCATCGCCAAGTACGCCATCACCGTCCGCGCATCACCAAAGCGGTCCACAAGAAACCCGCACGCCGCCGCCGACCGCGCCGTGATCTCGGCAGGCCCGAGCCGAGCGAGCGACAGCTTCAGGTCGTTCCGCATCGTCTTCTTCTTGTCGGCGATGCTCAACCGTCTCGCCTCTTCGAGTCGCGGAGCTTCTTGATCTCCCTCAGCCGCTCCGCCATCGCTGCTTCCGCTCCCGAGTCCCTCGGCTCGTAGTACGTTCGCTCGACGCCCAGATAGTCCTGCCCGGTCACACCGCAGTCGTAATTGTGGCTGTACCGGTACCGCGCGCTCGCATCCCCCTCGCGCCGATCACGCATCTTCACGCCCGAGCCATCATCACCGGCGGTGGGGGATGTATTCGGATCCCGCAGATGCACCGGCACCGGGATCGTCCGACCCTCGCGCACGTCATTCATTGCTTCATCGATCGCGACGTAGGCCGCGTTGCTCTTCGGCGCGAGCGCGAGATACGTCGCGAGCTGCCCGAGCGTGATCCGCGCTTCGGGCATGCCGATGCGTTCGACCAGCTGCCAGCACGACGCCGCGAGCACCGCCGCCTGCGGGTCAGCGTTGCCGATGTCCTCGCTCGC
The DNA here is from genome assembly GCA_039822905.1 of Planctomycetota bacterium. Lineage (GTDB taxonomy): Bacteria > Planctomycetota > Phycisphaerae > Phycisphaerales > UBA1924 > JANQQZ01. The sequence goes on along the minus strand of JBCBMF010000072.1, from coordinate 4,060 downwards.
CAGGATCGCGAGCCTCCGCACGACAAACCGCGGGTCCTCGCCGCCCTCGAGCATCCGCGCGATCCAATACACCGCCGCATCCGGGTCATTGCCGCGGATCGATTTGATCATGGCGGAAGCCGTGTCGTAGTGCTCGTCGTCCGCGTATACCGCCGCCTTCTGCTGGATCGACTCCTCAGCAACATCTCGATCAATCACGACCGGTTCTGCTTCAGAACTCAGCACTGCTACCTCGAGCGCCGTTAGAGCCCGCCGCGCATCTCCATCGCACTTGATCGCCCACACACGCAGCGCTTCATCGCTCGCCTCGATCGCACGCTTGCCGAACCCGCGGTCCTCATCCTCGATCGCGCGGCGCAAGACCGCCACGATGTCGTCCTCGCTCAACGGCTCCAGCCGGAACAGCGTCGATCGGCTTACCAGCGCCGCGTTGCACGCGAACAGCGGGTTCTCCGTCGTCGCGCCCACAAGCGTCACCAGCCCCCGCTCGACATCACCCAGCAAGACATCCTGCTGCGAGCGCGTGAACCGATGGATCTCGTCGAGGAACAGGATCGTGCCCCGCCCGCCGCCCTCGACCCGCCTTGCCGAGTCGTCGATGATCTCGCGGATCCGCTTCACGCCAACGCTCGCCGCGTTCTCGGCGACAAAGTGCCGCTTGGTGTGCTCCGCGATCAGCCGGGCCAGCGTCGTCTTCCCCGTCCCAGGCGGCCCGTGCAGGATCAGGCTCATGATCGCGTCGGCGACCAGCATCCGCCGCAGCAGCTTGCCCTCGCCCAGCACGTGCTGCTGCCCCGCGATCTCGTCCAACGACCGGGGCCGCATCCGCGCCGCCAGCGGCGCAGCCCGCGCCTGCACCGCCGCCCGCCGCTCTGCCCAGAGGTCGCTCACGCCCCGATCCTACCTAACCTGATCGATCATCACGCCGATGCACGGAGTCAGCACCGCCGGTGGAACACCGCCGTTCTTTAGTTAGTATATACAAACAGTGAGCCCGCTCTGGCTTCTCATCCTGGTCCCCGTCTGGCTCGGCCTCGCCGGGCTCGCTCGCGTCGTCACGGCCGGCCCCCGCCGCGACCCCTACGACGTCCTCGACGGCGCGATCCTGGCCTTCCTCGCCGTCTACCTCCGCCTCGTCCACCGCGTGAAGCACGAGCACACCGAGCACGTCCGCGCCGCCGAGGACGCCCTCGCCGAGGGCCGGCCCGTCATCGTCATCGCCAACCACACCGCCGGCACCGACCCGCTGCTCGTCCAGCTCGCCACCTGGCAGTTCGAAATCCGCTGGATGATGGCGGCCGACATGCGCATCACGCCGCTCGAGCCGCTCTGGCAATGGTCGCGCATCATCGACGTCGAGCGCTACTCGGGCGACGCGACCAGCGCGCGTGCAGCCCTCCGCCACCTCAGCACGGGCCCGACCCACGACCGCGTCCTCGGCATCTTCCCCGAGGGCGGCATCGAACGCCCGCCCGAGCAGCTCCTGCCCTTCCTCCCGGGCGTGGGACTGCTCATCAAACGCTCGAAGGCCCTCGTGCTGCCCGCCCTCATCGACGGCACCCCACGCGTCGACCCCGCCTTCGCCAGCCTCTGGCACACCAGCCACTCCCGCGTCCGCTTCGGCGAGCCCATCGACTACGCCGCGACCGACCTCAAGCCCGCCGAGATCGTCGCCGATCTGCAACAGCGCTACCTCGACTGGTCCGGCTGGCCGCTCAACGAGCACCGCACCGACGGCGTCGGCGGCTCAAGCGAACCAACAACGTCCGAGCCGCTCACCGTCCCTGCATGATTTCTTGGACCCGCGCCAGCCGCGCCGCGTGCTCGGGCCGATCCGGCTCGATCCTGGTCAGCGCATCCAAGTGCCGCTCGGCCGTCTCGAGGTCCTGCGTCACCAGCGCGATCCGCGCCGCCAGCTCCCGCTGATCGGCATCAAACGGCGCGATGCTCACCGCCCGGTCCGCCTTCACCATCGCAAGCTCGAACCGGTTCGACTCCGCGTACCTGGTCGCGAGCGCAGCAGCAAACGCCGGGGTGTACTGCGCCCGCGCATCAAGAAACTCCAGATGAGGGATCGCCCGCGCCTGCTCGGCCGGGTCCTCTTGCGCCAGAAAGTGCCGCACCAGCTCACGGTGAGGCCGCTCCGCCACCGGCACAGCCTCCGCCCACGCAAACAACAGCTCGACCTTCTCCTCGGTGCCGTCCTCGGCGTCGCGCGCCCTTTGTACAAGCTCCGAAACACGCTCAAGGTCACCCGCCCCGAGCCCCCAGCCCTCGGCCTGCTCGCGCGCCCACTCGGTAAAGTCGCTCAAGAAGTCATCGCGATCGATCCCCAGCTCGCTCGGCATCGCCTCGATCTCACGCTCCCCACGTGCATAGGCATCCATCAGCCGCCGCGGCGCATCGTCGCCAAACCGCTCCACCATGAACTCATACATCCAGTGCCCCTGCGCATACGCCAGCGACCGGTCCTCCGGGTTGCGAGGCCGAGTGAAGCGGATGTTGATCTCATCCATGTCGAACAGCTCGCCCGCCGCCAGCTTCGTCGCGAGCAGCCGACATGTCCGCTCGTCCCGCGGGGCATCTTCGAGATACTGCGCCGCCGCCTCCGTGAACCAGTGCGGCAGCCGGTTGTCCGTTCGGCTCAGCGTCACCGTGTGCACGTACTCGTGCTGCATCGTCCGCCGCCAGTCGTACGCGCCCACCTTGTGCCCCGGCCCGACCTTCGGCGCCTCCATCGCGATCACGGGCCCAGTCGCCGCCGCGATCGTGTGAAGCTGCGGCATCCCCGCGATCCGCACCGCAAACCACGCGTGATTCGGCATCAGCTCGATCACCGTCTTCTGCGAAGGCTCGTGATCGATCCCGCCGTTGGCAGCACCCGTCACGCGCTCATGAATCCGCTCAAGCACGTCCGGCATCTCTCGCGCAAGCACCTCATCAACGCCCGGCTTGTACCGGATGACAAAGTGCTCCGTCTCGATCGTGTCGTACGTGACGAGCTCTTCGATCAGCTCGAGACTGTTCACCGCCCGCGCGTTGAACGGATCGAGCTCCGCCACACGACGCAACGCCGCGAGAGCGTTCAGATCGCGCCCCGACTGCAGCTCCAGCAAACCCAGCAAGATCGCCGCCTCAGGCCGATTGGGCTGCCGGGCCATGGCTTCTTCGAGCATCTCCGCCGAGGGCCCGTACTGCCGCCGCTCGGAAAGCGCCCAGCCCGCTTCGAGATACCCAAGCTCCGTCCCCGGGCTCAGCGCATCAAGCTCCGCGAGCACCGCATCCCGCGCATCGAAGTCGTACGCCGCGGCTTCAAGAGCAGCAAGACCCGCAAGCAACGCCCGCTGCTCTGGGTAGGCGAGCAGCACGTCGCGCACACGCTCGATCCCGTCCGCCGGCGCATCCTGCCGAACCCGCGTCCTCGCGATCACAAGCGAGCCAAGCACCGAAGGTAGCTCCACGCTCGGCACCGCGTCGCCGTCGCCCGACCACCACGCCTCGTCCACCGCCGCGAGCGCATCGAGCCGCGCCGCGATGTCCTCCGCAGCATCAAAGTCAAACGCATCCACGTTCAGCCGACCGAGCAGCGCCCACGCCTCCGCGCACGCCGGGTTGAGCGCGACAACCTCCATCGCCGCTTCCGCCGCCCGCCCGCGCTCGTCCTTTGAGTACAGCAGCTGCGCCTCGGCCAGCTTCGCGGGCCAGTACAACCGATCCAGCTCACCGCTCGCCCGCGTTAGCAGCGCCATCAGCGTCTGAAAGTCCGTGCCGTCCGCACGCTCGGGGCCCGCGAGCCGCGCCCGGGCCATGAGCGTGAGGACGGCATCGGTGAGTTCCGCAGCGCTCTCGGTCGTCTCCCGCACAAGCCGATCCACCGCGACCTCCGTCGCCGCGAGCGCGTCCTCGTGCCGACCCAGCAGTTCGAGCGCCTCCACCCGCAGCCGAACAGCCCGATACGACGCATCGCCCGCCAAGAGCTCGAGCGCCGACTTCAACTCGCCGCGATGGATCGCCGCTTCAGCGCGCACATGCGGCGACACCGCGTCTTCAAACAACGCCG
>JBCBMF010000071.1:0-12978 GCA_039822905.1 Planctomycetota bacterium | reverse complement strand
CTGGGCATGTTGTATACACAAGCCCAGAGTGTGATTTGACGTCCGGTCGCGTACCGTGCGGCTTCCCTCCGGAGCACACACCGCATGACCGACGAGCACACCGATCCGACTGTCCCAGCCCGGCGCTCCACGGTCCCCGCTTCGCAGAAGATCGCGTTCGGCATCGGCATGCTTGCCAACCAGCTGTTTCCCGCGGCGATGGCGGTCTTTCTGGTGGTGCTGGTGCAGAGCCTGGGCATGGAGCCCTGGCTCGCCGGCGTGCTGGCGTTTCTGCCGCGGATTCTCGACGCGATCACCGACCCGGTGATGGGGTACATCACGGACAACACCAAGTCGCGGTGGGGGCGGCGTCGGCCGTACATCTTCATCGGCGCGATCATCGCGGGTGTGTCGTTCATGCTGATGTGGCAGCTCGATGCCGAGCAGCCGGTGATGTACAACTTCTGGTACTACCTAGTCTTCGCGCTGCTGTTCTACGTTGGGTTGACGATCTTTGCGACGCCCTATGTCGCGATGGGCTACGAGATGAGCTCGGACTTCCACGAGCGGACGCGGCTGATGGCGGTGGCGCAGTGGATCGGCCAGTGGGCGTGGATCATCGCGCCGTGGTTCTGGATCGTCATCTTCGACCCTGCGTTCTTCCCCGACCCCGAGACGGGCGAGTCCAACGGCGTGCACGGTGCGCGGATGCTCGCGATCTACGTCGGTGCCGGCTGCATCCTGCTTGGCATAGCGCCGGCGATCTTCTGCCGAACCCAGCCGGTGGACCCGGCGACGCAGGACCGGCTGTCGCTGGCTGGCGTCGCGGCGAGCCTGTCGAGCCTGGCCAAGGGCATCGCCGAGGCGTTCAAGAACGGGCCGTTTGTGCGGATTTGTCTCGCCACATTCCTGATCTTCGGCAGCTTCAACACCGTCGCGGGCATGGCGTACTTCATCATCGTGCACCACATGTTCGGCGGCGACACCGGGCCCGATGGCGCGGGTCGCTGGCCCGCGTGGCACGGCTCGGTCGGTGCGCTCGCGACGGCGTTCCTCGCGATCCCGATCGTCACGCTCATGTCGCAGAAGCTCGGCAAACGCCGGGCATTTGTGATCTCGCAGAGCATCTCGGTGTTCGGCTACGTGCTGTTCTGGTGGTGCTGCAACCCGAGCGATCCGTGGATGCTGTTCATCCCGCTGCCGCTGTTCTGCTTCGGCATCGGCGGGCTGTTCACGATTATGATGTCGATGACGGCCGACATCTGCGACCTCGACGAGCTGCGCACCGGTTCGCGGAGCGAGGGTCTGTTCGGCGCGGTGTACTGGTGGATGGTCAAGCTCGGCTTCGCGGTCGCGGGGCTGTTGACCGGCGTGATCATGTCCAAGGTCGGCTTTGACCCTGGGCTCGAAACGCAGACCGTTCAAGCTATGACCGGGCTCCGGCTCGCGTACATCGTGGTGCCTGTCTCCGGCACGGTGCTGGCGATCGTGGTCATGCTGGGCTACGACCTGACCGAGCAGCGCAGCCGGGAGATCCGCGAGCAGATCGACGCGCGGAAGGCCGCGGGTGCGGCCGGCGGGGCAGAATCGGCGCCTCAGGTATAATCGCCCCCGAGTCCCCGGGACGGACGCGGCATGCGTCCCCGGGGGATGATCACACCCCAACGAAGAGCAGCGGCATGGCAGCAGAACCCGACGCATCGCACGCCGGCTTTGTCGAGATCGGCGGCCGATCGTTCTACGAGATCCGCCGGCTCGACACGATGCCGACGTTCCTGATGACGGTCGTGGGCGACACCGATCTGTGGATGTACATCAATTCGGCGGGCGCGTTTACAGCGGGCCGAGTCGAGCCAGACCGCTGCCTGTTCCCGTACGAGACCGACGATCGGCTTGAGGACTTCGCCGGCCTTTCCGGACCCGTCACGCTCGTTCGATTTGAAGACGGCCGGCTGTGGCGACCGTTCGACACGCGGCACACGCCGAATGCCGCATCGCGCATCCTCAGACGCACGCCCGTTGGCGATGCGGTGCGGTTCGAAGAGACCGATGCGGAGTCGGGGCTGGTCTTCCGCGTGGGCTACGAGCTCTCGGACGCGCACGGCGTGGTGCGGAACGCCGAGCTTCTCACAACGCGAGACGAGGTCTCGATTGAGCTTCTGGACGGCTACATCAACATCATGCCCGCGAACGTGCCGCTGATCTTGCAGCAGACGATGAGCACGCTTGTCGACGGCTACAAGCGGTGCGAGCGGATCGGCAGGACGCCGCTCGCCGCGTACGCGATGGAGGCGGCCATCTCCGACAGCCCGCAGGCGAAGGAGGCGCTGCACTTCAACGCGGTATGGCGGCACGGGCTGGCCGGGGCGCACTTGCTGCTCGACGATCGCGCGGTCGCCGAGTTCGAGTGCGGCGAGGCGTCGATCGAACAGGCGATGACGACCGGCAGACGCGGGGCGTACCTCTGCCGCGACTCGGTCGAGGTGGCTTCTGGTTCGCCGGTGGCGTGGATGCTTGTGGCCGACGCGCACCTTGATCACGCGGCTCTTATTGCGCGAAAGGGCATGCTCGAATCGAATGACGACCCCCGGGCAAGCGTGGAGTCATCGCTCGCCGAAGGCCGCGAGCGGCTGCGGACCTTGCTCGATCGCGCGGATGCGGCGCAGGCGACCGCCGATGGTGTCGCGGCGGCGGCGCACCGGTCGAACGTGCTGTTCAATGCGATGCGCGGCGGCGTGCCGGTCGACGAGTACCGCATCGATCGCGATGACTTCCGGCGGTTCGTTCGGATGCGGAACACCGACGTCGCGGCAGAGCACGATGGCTTCCTGTCGGCGCTCGATGACACACTCTCGCTGATCGACCTGCGCAAGCGCGTGGCGGCCGCTAGCGATCCGCATCTTGAGCGGCTGGCGATGGAGTACCTGCCGCTGACGTTCGGCCGTCGGCACGGCGACCCGAGCCGTCCGTGGAACCGCTTCCGCATCCGTTTGCGCGACGACCACGGCAACCGGGTCGCTGGGTACGAGGGCAACTGGCGCGACATCTTTCAGAACTGGGAGGCCATGTGCCGGAGCTACCCGGCGATGCTGCCGGGCGTGATCGCGAAGTTCCTGAACGCGACGACGGCCGAGGGCTACAACCCGTACCGCATCAACGAGCAGGGCATCGACTGGGAGGTCCCCGAGCCCGAGAACCCGCGGTCGGGCATCGGCTACTGGGGCGATCATCAGATCGTTTATCTGCATCGCTTGCTGGAGCAGTGCGAGGCAATGGCGCCCGACTGGTTGCGTGAGATGGCGGACCGGCGGGTGTTCTCGTACGCCGAGGTGCCGTACCGCTTCAAGAGCTTTGATGAAATCGCGCGCGACCCGCGGGATTCGCTGACCTTCGACGCGGCGTTGGATGCCGAGCTGCGGTTGCGCTCCGAGTCGCTCGGCGGCGACGGCCGATTCATGCTTGATGACACGACACGGCCCGCGCTTGTCACGCTGCTCGAGAAGCTGCTCGTCCCCGCGCTCGCGAAGGTCGCAAACCTCGTGCCGGAGGGCGGCGTGTGGATGAATACGCAGCGGCCCGAGTGGAACGACGCGAACAACGCGCTCGCCGGCAACGGGCTCTCGATGGTCACGCTGTACCAGCTGCGTCACTACGCCGACTGGTGCATGACGCTGGTCGAGTCGATGGGTGATGGCGAGGCGTCGCTGTCGGGGAGCATCGCTGGATGGTGCGATGAGACCATCGCGGTTGTTTCCGAGTTCCTAGCTTCGACGACCGACACCGTCGATGACCGTGCGCGTTGGACGGTCGTGTCGTCGCTCGGGGCGGCGGCCGAGCGCGCACGGACCAGCCTTCGTGAGGCCGGATTAGGCGAAGTCGTCGCGATGGACCGGGCGCGGCTCGCGGAGTTCTACCGGCTCACACGCGACGTGTGTGATCAGTCGATCGCGTCGGCCCGCCGCGACGACGGGCTGTATGAGTCGTACCGCGTGCTGCACCGCGACGGCGATCGTGCCCGCGTTCAGCAGCTCGCGCCGATGCTCGAGGGGCAGGTCTCGGCGCTTGCTGCGGGAGTGCTCGATGCCGCGGATTCAGCCGAGCTGATCGAGACGCTCTTCGAATCGGAGCTCTACCGCGAGGACCAGCGGACCTTCATTCTGTATCCGCGCATCGAGTTGCCGGCGTTTGTCGATCGGAACCGCGCCGACGAGGCTGCGGTGCGCGCGAGCCCGCTTCTCTCGGCGGCCCTTGATCGGCCCGGCGCAGGGCTTCTCTCGCGTGACGCCGAGGGCGTGCTGCGGTTCGATGCGTCGCTGACCTCGCACGACGCGTTGCGCGAGCGGATTGAGGTTCTCAAGGACTCGGCCACATGGAGCGATGTCGTCGCATCGGACGACGGGAAGGCGGCGGCGGCGTACGAGCAGACCTTCAGGCACGCCGCGTTCACCGGGCGTTCCGGCACGATGCACAAGTACGAGGGCCTCGGCTCGGTGTACTGGCACATGGTGTCGAAGCTCATGCTGGCCGTGCAAGAGGCGACGCTTCGTGCTGCGGACGCCGATGCGGACCCGGCGACGGTGGCCCGGCTGGTGGGACTGTACAGGCGTGTCCGCGATGGGCTGGGGTTCCGCAAGACGCCGAGCGAGTTCGGCGCCGTTCCGTTTGAGCCCTATTCGCACACGCCGTGGGGTCGGGGGGCGCAGCAGCCTGGCATGACCGGTCAGGTCAAAGAAGGTGTGCTCGCGAGGGCGGCCGAAGTCGGCGTCCGATTGTCGGTGGGGACGATCCGGTTCGACGCGACGCTTCTCGACGATGCGGAGTTGCTGACGAGCCCGTCGCGCTTCCCTGGTACCGATATCGAACTGCCGGTGGGATCTATCGCGAGTACGGTGTGCGGCGTGCCGGTCGTTGTGTCGATTGGCGATGTCGATGAGATCGTCGTTGAATTCGCGGATGGCGGTCGAGAGAAGATCAATGGTCCTGAGCTACCGGCAAGTATCGCAGCGGCGGTCTTTGAGCGCCGTGGTTCCGTTTCCGCTGTGCGGGCGGCTGTCGTTCGTGCTTGATACGTCTCGTGATGCGGGCGTGATGGTGCGGATGGTGTTACCGTAGTCGTATGGACGGAGTACAACCGACGAGCGATTCGATCCGGCCGAAGAGGCTGGCCTGCGACATAGAGCTTGATTACAGCGATCGTGTCAACTTCGCGATGCAGCAGAACGGCGTGCGGCTGATCGACTCCGTCCGTGTGACGCTGCGCGACGACGACGAAGCGGAGGACGTGACGGTCGAGCTCTCGCTCGACAACGGCGAAGCCGAGCCGTGGGTCGGGCATTTCGCGAGGCTCGAGCCGGACAGGCCTGTTGTGCTTCAGCCGGACGGTTTCGGGTTGAGTGCTCGTTCGCTCGCCTTGCGGAGCGAGGCGGAGGTGACCGCGATTGCGTGCCGTGTTCGGTCCGGTGAACGGCAAGCCGTCGGCTCCTTTCCGGTCGACGTGCTCGCGTTCGATCACTGGCCCGGTGTCGGGCACTGGCCTGAGCTGACGGCCGCTTTCGTGACGCCGAATCATCGTCGTATCGCGGAGCTGCTCGGGGCCGCGCGCGAGGCGATGCGTGAGATCAGCGGGGCGGATGCGCTCGATGGATATCAGTCCGGCAGCCGGCAGAGGGCTGCCCAGCTTGCCGAGGCGTGTTTCAATGCCGCCGCCGTGCGAGGGATCGGGTATATCACGCCGCCGGCGAGCTTTGAGACGGCCGGCCAGCGCGTTCGCCTCGTCGATCGCGTGGTGAGTGAGAAGCTTGGTACGTGCCTCGATCTCTCGCTGCTGCTGATGTCGCAATGGGAGCAGTGCGGATTGCACTCGCTGCTTCTGCTGCCCGAGAGGCACGCAATGCCCGCGGTGTGGACGCACGACGCGCACCTGCCCGAGGCGGTGATCGATGAGCCGTCGCGGATCCGCAATCTCGTTGAACTCGGCGAGGTTGTTCCGGTGGAGTCGACGGTACTGACGCACGATGGCGCTTCGTTTCATGCTGCTGTCGAAGCGGCGACGCGGCGGCTGCGCGAGCCGGGCGGCTCGTTCTGTGCGGTTGATATCCGCTCTGCAAGGAAACGCGGCGTCCGCCCGCTGCCGCTGCGGGCGTCCGGTGACTCGGGCATCGATATCGATGGGATCGACTCGCCCCTCGAAGCCAAGTCGGTCGGGGCCGAGGTGATCGATCGGGTCGCGCTGGCAGACCGGGCTGAGCAAAGCGATGCGCTGGGCGATGCGCTGGGCGATGCGCTGGGCGGTGCGGGAAAGCCCGCAGACGAGTCGGGCGGCAGAATCGCGCGGTGGCAGACCCGTCTGCTTGACCTGTCGCTGCGGAACCGGTTGCTGAACTACCGGGCGAGCGGTCGGACGCTGGCGCTGGCGGTCCCCGATCTCGCTGACGTCGAGGACGCGCTCGCCGACGGCGGTCGCTTTGAGATCTACCCGAAGGCCGAGACTTCGGTGGAGTTCCTGCGCGATGAGGTGCGGGCGGGTCACTTGTACGCGGAAGAGACGGCCGCGGAAACCAGCAAGCGGCTGCTGAAGCTGTACAGAATCGCGAAGTCGAGCATCGAAGAGACCGGAGCGAACGTCCTCTATCTTGCGCTCGGTATGTTGAAGTGGTACGAGTCCGAGACCGCCGACAAGGCGAGGCTTGCGCCGCTGGTGCTTCTTCCGATCGCGCTCGCGCGGAAGTCAACCGGTGCCGGCTATGCGTATTCGATCAGCTTGACGGATGAACCGCTGCGGCCCAATGTCACGCTGCTTGAGAAGCTCCGTTCGGAGTTCGGGATCGATACCGCGAGCCTCGACGACCTTCCCGAAGACGAGCACGGCCTCGATGTCGATCTGATTCTGCGAAACGTGCGGTCGGTCATTCGTGCTTCGAAGCGGTGGGAGGTTGTCGAGAGCGCATCGATCGGCTTGTTCTCGTTCAACAAGTTCCTGATGTGGCGGGATCTCAAGGACAACCTGAACAATCTTCGAATGAACCGGCTTGTTGAGCATCTCGTCGAGCGGCCGGGCGAGGACTTCGATGCCGAGCCATTCCCGAAGCCCGAGGAACTCGACGATCGGTTCGGCCCGAACGATCTGCTTTGTACGCGTGACGCGGATTCATCGCAGTTGGCCGCGGTCCGTGCTGCGGCCGAGGGCCGGTCGTTCGTTCTCGAAGGTCCACCCGGCACGGGCAAGAGCCAGACGATCTCGAACATCATCGCAAACTCGCTCGCGAACGGTCAGCGTGTTCTGTTTGTGGCCGAGAAGATGGCGGCGTTGTCGGTGGTGCGAAAGCGGCTGGAGCGTGACGGGCTTGGTCCGTTCTGTTTGGAGCTCCACTCCGCCAAGGCGTCGAAGAAGGAGGTGCTCGCGCAGCTGGAAGAGGCGATCACGGCGGAGGCTGGTCAGACCCCGGCGGACTGGACCAAGCTGTGCGAGGATCTCTCGGCCACACGAAACACGCTCAACGAGTACGTCCGAGAGATGCACGAGCGTCGGCCGATCGGCGAGAGCCTGTACCAGATGTTGGGGCGGATCAGCGCGGTGGATGACGGGCCGAGCGTTGTGCCGCCATTGGGTGACCTTGCATCGACGAGCGAGGAGCAGTTCAGCGGTTGGCTGGCGAGGCTTGACTCGGTGCAGCACCGGGCTCGGCCCGTTGATCCGGTCGGCGGGTTCCCGCTTCGCGGAATTGGTTGCTCGGCGTGGAGTTTCTCTCTGCCCGATGAAGCGCGGCGAGGAATCGAGTCGTGCGAGGCCGCGCTCTCCGGGCTGATTGAAACAATCGATGCGATGCTTCGCGAGTGCGGCTCTGACTTGCAGGCGGCTCATGTCTCGCACCGTGCGGCGGAGGCGATCGCGACGGCGGCTGCCATGCTCAGTGACTGTCCGGCCCCGCCGCTGGCGTCGCTTGTTGGCCCAGATGCGTCGGCGTTTCGTTCACGTGCGGGTGAGGCTATCGCTCTCGGGAGCGAGCGGGATTCGCAACGCACAAAGCTCCTGAGCGTCTACCGCGAGGAGTTTCTCGATGTTGAGCACCTGGGCCATATCGATGCCCTGAAACGCCACCTTGGTCGGAGCGCGCTGATGCGGTTCTTCACGGCCGGCGGCGTGAAGAAGAAGCTCCGGGTCTTTGCGCGCGGCGAACTGCCGCCGCTTGAGACTGTGCTCGACGATCTCGAAGCCGTGTCACAAGTGAAACGTGCGACTAGTGACCTGGAACGGTTCAAAGATATCGAGGCCGCCTTCGGTGATCGGTGGATCGACTGCGACACCGATTGGGCGGACCGAGCCAAACAGCTCGAGTGGGGGGAGGCATTCGGTCGGCATATCAACGCCATTGAGCTCGATCGCTCGTCGTCATCGTTCGCCGTGCAGCTTGCCGAGTGTGCGGCGTCCAAGGAGCAAGCCGAACGAGTGGCGGGGACGGCTACGGCGGTAGTTGAAGCGTGGAACGAATGGTCGGAGGCGTGGGAAGCTCTCGCCAATGTGCTTGTGACAACAGTGTCGGACGCGGCAGCGGCCGGAGACGGCGACACGCTCGGTGATCTTGCCCACACGCTCGGGCGGTGGCAAGACCATCTCAGCGAACTGAACACATGGGCGACGTGGCGAGCGGCGCGTGATGAAGCGGTGGAGTCGGGCCTCGGAGACATCGTCGAGCTCTACGAGCGAGGAGGGTGCGAACGCGATGAACTGCACGCGGTGTTTGTCCGGAGCTTCGGGCGTCCGTGGTTCAATGCGGTCGCTGACAGCGTCGATGCCGTACGCTCGTTTAATGCGGCGTCGCATGGCGACTCGGTTGACCGCTTTCGCGATCTCGATTCACGGTGCATCCGCGCGACACGCGGCGTCGTAGCGGCGAAGCTCGCCGAACGCGCGCCCGCTGCGCCGGCGTCCGTGTCGTCGCAGTCTGAGGTCGGTATTCTTCGGCGCGAAGTCGCCAAGAAGCGTCGCCATCTGCCGACGCGGCGGCTTATCGAGGCGATGCCGACGCTCCTGCCGCGGCTCAAGCCGTGTTTCCTGATGAGCCCGCTTTCGGTTGCGCAGTTTCTGGACAGCGGGCTGCCGCGATTCGATCTGGTCGTGTTCGACGAGGCATCGCAGATCCCGGTGTGGGACGCGATCGGCGCAATCGCACGAGGTGCCGAGGTCATCGTGGTGGGCGACTCGAAGCAGCTGCCGCCGACGTCCTTCTTTAACACAATCGACGGCGATGACGAGTTTGATCCAGACGATCACGCGGTCGAGGACACCGAGTCGATCCTCAAAGAATGCAACGCGTCCGGCGTGCCGGGTCTGCGGCTCCAGTGGCACTACAGGAGCCGTCACGAAACGCTGATCGCGTTCTCGAACCACCATTACTATGAGAACGAACTGCATACCTTCCCGTCGCCGCAGGAACGGTCCGAGCGGCTCGGCGTCACGTTCCAACACGTCGAAGACGGCGTCTACGACCGGGGGGCATCACGCACAAACCGGATTGAGGCCGAGCGTGTTGTTGCCGAGATCGTTCGGCAGCTTCTGGATCCGTCAACTGATGACTCGATCGGTGTCGTGACCTTCAACCAGGCGCAGCAGAGCCTGATCGAGGATCTGCTGGATGCAGAGCGTCGAGCGATGCCGGAGCTCGAACGTTTCTTTACGAACGAGGTCGAGGAGCCGGTGTTCGTCAAGAACCTCGAGAATGTCCAGGGTGACGAGCGCGACGCGATCATCTTCTCGGTGGGGTACGGCCCTGATCACACCGGCAGGCCCTCGATGAACTTTGGGCCGCTCAACAAGGAGGGCGGCGAGCGTCGGCTGAACGTGGCGATCACCCGCGCGAAGCGGCGTTTGATCGTGTTCTCGTCGCTCACCAGCGACCAGATCGATCTGAAGCGGACGCGCGCCGTCGGTGTGCGGGACTTTAAGGCCTTCCTCGACTACGCGAACCGCGGCCCGGAGGCTCTGGCCGAGGTCTCGGGCGGTCTCGCAGAGACCGCGGCGAGCGGGGGGATCGAGGAGTCGGTCCGCAGCGCTCTTATGTCGCTCGGGTGGGAAGTTGATACGCGGGTCGGGTGCGCCGGCTATCGCATCGATCTTGCGGTCCGCCATCCGTCGAAGCCGGGTGAGTATGTCTTGGGCATCGAGTGTGACGGCGCAACGTACCGGTACGCGCGCACGGCCCGGGATCGGGATCGCACACGGCACGCGGTTCTTGTCGGTCTCGGCTGGCGTCTGGAACGCGTGTGGTCTGTTCAGTGGCACATCAATGCACAAGGGTGCATCAGCAGACTTTCCGAGGCGATCGAGAGGTCGCTCGCCGGAAAAGAGCCGGACGATCCGGAACGACCCGGCACGGAGAGTGCAGCGGTAGAACCCGAAGCGGCAGAGGCTATCGACAACGAGATGACCGATGCGACCGGGGAGCGAGGTGTATCGGCGGAACGTCGCGCGTCGTTCTCCTCACCGGTTGCTGAACCACAGGCGGAGGACGCACCGTCTGAGGCAAGCGATGTCTACCGCGTCGCCAAGTTCCGACGCAACCCGCTCGGAAGGAAGGACGTGTACGGCGATGCCGCGATGTCTGTCCTGCCGAGTGTGCTCGTCGAGATCGTGCAGACCGAGTCGCCGATTCTGGTCGATCTCGCGCAGCGCCGACTCGCCGATGCGTGCCGAGTCAAAACCATCCGCGAACGGTTTCGGCAGCGCTTCGATGCGGTACTCGCACAGGTGATCCGCTCCGGGGAGATCGTTCGGGACGGAGATGATCTCTGGCTGAGCGATCAAGATCCTTCGTCGTTCATCATCCATCGTGTGCCGGGCGGAGATGATGATTCGACACGTGATCTGAACGACGTGCCCATCACAGAGATCCGCAACGCGGCGTATTTCGTGGTGCAGCAGCAGTTCGGCCTGCCGCGGGAAGAGCTGGTCCGCGAGACCGCGGGCAGGTTTGGAGTCCAGCGGGTGACGGCGCGCATCATCGAACGGATCGAGCCCGTTGTTGTTGCTCTTGTGCAATCGGGCGATGTTGTTGAGCACGACGGCTTTGTCAGACTGCCAACGAGCGAATAGGGCGTTGCGGATCGACCGAGCGACGAACTTGGTCGGCCAGTCGATCGAGATCCCGCTGTCGTGGAGTTCGGCCGCGACGCCGGCGTGCTGATGCGGCAGAGTTCAGAGCTTCGCGGCACCGATGCAAATGTGGCTCGCAATTCCAGATCAGAATGTGTATATTCTGGCCATGCCAGTCACGGTCAACGCCCGACGAGGCCAGGAGCACCCCTTGATTCCCCGATTCGCACGCTGTGCATGCTTGCTCGCTTTGTCGCTCGCCACCTGTCAAGCTGCGGCGCAGGAGAAGCTGCACTTCACCTACCTGTGGCATCTCGAGCAGCCTATCTACTGGCCCGACCAGAAGGTCGGCGCACCGGATCGGTACGAGTTCGCGTGGGAGTCCATCGTGCGAACGGATGCCGGTGCGACGAACCCGGAGAACAACCTCCGTGAGATATTCGGCAAGGCCGATCGTGTCGCGGTCTACCGGCACCGGGTCAGGGACGCGATCGACGCGATCGACTGGGCACCCGAGGCCGGCGCTCAGGTCTCGTACTCGGGCGGGCTGATCCAGAACATCGGATCACTCGCAAGCGTGAACCAGCTGGGGTACTCGTCGAGCTGGAACGTGCCGTACGTCCAGGCGCGCGGCTGGAGAACGGTGGGGCAGAACAAGCCCCGGCTCGATGTCGTGATCTTCCCATTCCATCACGCGCTCATGCCGCTGGTCAGCGAGACGACGCAGCGCAAAGAGATCCAGGCGTACAAGCATGTCTACGCCGACACGTGGGGCACGACGGCCCCGCGCTCTCGGGGCTTCTTCCCGAGCGAGATGGCTTTCAGCACCCGGCTGATCAAGGTCCTGGCCGAGGAGGGCATCGACTGGTCGGTCGTGAGCGCCGAGAAGATCAGCCGAGCCAACGCGGACTACCCCGTCGTGCTGGGCTCAGGCGGGATCAATTGCGACCCGCCGAATCGCGCGGACATGATCAACCCGGGGTCGCACGACTATTACCGCGTGCAGATTTCGAGGGGTTGCGCGCCCGCGGAGGCATACCCGCAGTCGCTCACGCCGCAGCGTGCGAGGTACATCGATCCGGCCGACGGCACGGTGCACGAGATCATCGTCATCCCCGCGAGCCAGTCGGTCAGCTGGGAAGACGGCTACGGCCCGATGGGCACGGGCCACTTCGACACGCTCCAGGCCAACAACGATCCCAGCCGACCCATGCTGGTCACGCTCGCGCACGACGGCGACAACGCCTTCGGCGGGGGGTTCTCGTACTACATGGAGGCGACACCAAACCTCGTCTCCGCCGCTCAGGTCGGCGGGTACCACGCGACGGTGGTGGAGGAGTACCTCGCCGACCATCCGGTCCCGGCCGACGCGGTCGTCCACGTCGAAGACGGCGCATGGGTGAACGCGGACGGCGACTTCGGCTCGCCGTGGTTCCTCAACTGGAACTACCCGCCTGTAAACGCGCAGGGCGAGGTCGATGTCGAGAACGGCTGGGCGGAGGACATCCGCAACTGGGCCGTGATCACCGCGGCACAGAACGCGGTCGACACCGCCGAGCAGATCGCGACCGACCAGGGCCAGCCTGTCCGCATCGGGCACGTTGTCGAGCCCAACAGCGCATCACGCCCGGCCGAGCGCGCGTGGCACTACTTCCTTGGTGCCCTGAACTCGGGCTACATGTACTACGGCACAGCGCTGGACTTCGAGGTCAAGCCCGCGGTGGCGTGCAACGAAGCGCTTCAGCACGCGATGCCCGTGATCGCGTCGGGTCTGGACACCACCGGCCCGGAGGTGTGGATCCCGCAGCGCTGGCCCTGGAATCCGGGCGAGCTGAACTTTGGTGCGCCGTTCGGCTACCAGCAGCACATCGCGACGACAGACTTCCACATCTGGACGTTCGTCCACGATG
>JBCBMF010000070.1:0-13014 GCA_039822905.1 Planctomycetota bacterium | reverse complement strand
ATCGCGCCGACCAGCGCGACGGTTCCCTCGACCGCGACATCGAAGCCGTACTGATCGCCCGGCATGCGGTCGCTCGACATGAGCGTCGCGAGCTCGACCGGGTTCGACGGGTCGGAGACATCGAACAGGAACGCGACACCTGTGAGCCCGTCTCGCCGGCGCGCGCCGACGATTGCAAGACCGGCGGCGGTGTCGAGATCGACCGAGAAGCCGAACTCGTCGAGCGCTGCGCCGTCGGCGGGCTTGAGCTTGGCGCGCTCCGCGCCGGTGGCGGTGTCGAACAGATACGCCGAGCCCGAGAGCCCGCCGTTGTCGCTGTCGCCGGGCGCGCCGACGAGCATCAGCGGGCCGTCGATGGCGATCGCGTCGCCGAACGCGTCTGAGAAGTCGGCGTCGGACGGCTGGATCTGATCGATCAGCGTCGGCGCTGCGGGCGCGGTTGTATCGAAGAGCCAGACGGTGTTGGTGTAGACCGGCTGGCCGTCGACGCGTGTGCCGACCGCAGCGCGGTCTGCGCCGATCGCGCAGCCGAAGACGACCAATCGCTCAGCGGGCGTCACGGGCAACGGCAGGTCCGCGAGCTCCGCGCCGGTCGCCGCGTCGTACAGACCGGCTCCACCCGGGATTTGCAGGGTGAACACGCCCTTGGACGCGACGACGGCGACGCCGTCGTGCAGGTCGAGCTCGTCGCCGAACAGGCCCTGGACTCGGCCCGGGTCGGGCAGGATCTTGAGGTCTTCGGTGAGCGGCTGCGCGTCGATCTGGTGTATGGTCGCGGCCGCGCACACCAAGAGAAGGCACAGGGTTCGGTTCGTCATGGGTCACCTCCTGTGACCCACGCGACATCGGCGTTGCCCGCGCCTCACGCTCCCGCGATGGGCAGCCGGCGTTGAGGTTCAGCAGCCCGCGTTGAAATTGAGTACCCAGGCGTTGAAGTCCGCCGGCGTGCACTGGCCGTCGCCGTTCTGGTCGCAGGCCGGTGACTGCGTGTTGAAGGCGAGGACCCACGCGTTGAAGTCGCCTGGTGTGAGGTTGCCGTCGCCGTTGACGTCGGGCAGGCAGGGCTGGTCGGTAACGATGTCCCAGCCGATCGCGTCGAAGGCGTCGAAATCGCCGACGGAGAAGTACTCGGGGAACCGGGTCTCGAAGGCGGTGATCGCGGGCTCCATGACGCCGACGCGAGGCGCGTTGGGGTCGCCGAAGTTGGTCTCGCGGAAATGGCTTGCCTGGAAAGCCGAGCCGTTCGACGCGAGGTGCTCGCGGACGATGAAGTCGAACTGGTGCCGCTCGGCCGCCGACGCGCCAAAGAGGTAGAGCGCACGGGGGAACGACGCGAACTCGGCCGCGTCCGACGGGTTGTCGGCGCCGAGCTCGGCGAAGCGGAACAGGTCGAGCGATGACAGCTCGGGCGCGCCGAACTCGATAAAGTTCAGAAAGCCCAGCGAGTGGCCGACCTCGTGGACGAGGATGTCGACCAGGCTGAACTCGGTGCGCACACCGCCGGGCGAGGCCGCGCCGTTGCCGAGCCCGTCGCTCGGGTCGCCGTCGAGCTCGCTGCCGATGAACAGGAACGCGTCGACAAGGTCCGGCTGGAACTCGAAGCCCAGCGCCTTGGCGTTCGCGGTTGAGATCAGGAACTCGGTTTCTTGCGAGACCGCGCCGCCAAAGCTGCGGCGCGCCGGCAGCGTGCCGACGGGCAGCAGGGCCTGGATGCTGTCGTCCGCGTCGGCGTCATCGATGAGCCGCTGTCGGAGATCGGTGTAGGAGATGGCGATGCTGGTTGGCCCGGCCGCGCCGAAGTTGCCGGGCTGGAAGTCGACGTCGAACGTCACGGTGATCGGGTCCATGACGCGCGAGGCGTAGTAGTCGGCTGTGAACTGCATGCCGTCGATCGCGTCCTGTGTGACGTCGCCGAACGCGTTGAAGACCACTGTCAGGCCCGGGCTGCGTGCGGCGACCCCTCCACGCGAGACCACGGTAACGACCGGCTCGCCGCGGCCCGCGATCAGCTGGTCGATCTCGTCCTGCGAGAGCTGCAACACGTCCCAGCCGCCGACGACCGGGCCCGGCACGTCGTCGCCGATCGGCGAGACGCCGCATAGCGGCTTGAGCATCACGCGGGACCGGTCGGCCAGCGGGCCGGGCAGGGCCTGTGCGGCCGCGGCGTCGGTGAGCAATGCCACGGATGCCGCGGTTCCGACGGCGGCGAGAGCGCGGTGCAGATCAATAGTCACGGCGGATCTCCTCCAAACCAAAGCGAACGACCGGCGATGCGACCAACACGGAGGCGCGAACGGCCCCGGCCGTCTGTTCGACGGCGTGCCGTTGCATGTTTCGTTGTCGCCGCGATTGCGCGCGAATCTGTGGCGGATGCCGCCGTCGCTATTGCCTAGCACCCTGCGTTGAAGTTCAGGATCCAGGCGTTGAAGTCAGCACCGTTGCAGAAGCCGTCCCTGTTCTGATCGCACGCCGGCCCCTGGGCGTTGAACGCGACCACCCACGCGTTGAAGTCGGCCGGGGTCAGCATGCCGTCGAGGTTGGCGTCGGCGAGGCAGGTGTAGAGGAGGCTGTAAAAACGAACATCGCCGAAGACAGGCGGGAAGCCCGGCGGGACCGTGCCGTTGATCGATGTCTCCACGACGCTTCTGAACGTTGTCCCCGGCACTCTGCGTACGACAAAGTCCGGCAAGAACTCCGCACCGCTGCCGGCAACCGCGATGAAGTACCGCCCGACCGGGGGCGTGGCGGAGAGAAACTCGCCTTCGATGCCGAAGGGGTTGATTTGGGTCGGGGAACACCGGCTGAACGCCCCGAGCTGGACGATGCTGCCGTCCTCTGCGTACAACGCCACCTTGACCTCGAGGCCGAGGAGCTCATTCTCGGGCGTGCAGGTGTCGAGCTGCAGGAATCCATCGGTGACCGGCCCGATGTCCTGCACGCCGCTGGGCGCGACGACCTCGAAGACGGCAAAGACCGCGTCGCCGGATCCGAACAGGTCAAGCGGGCCGCCGCGCTCGTTGATTGTCCAGTCGACGGTCGTGCCCGGATCCAGAAGAACGGGCGGGGGGATCTCGATCGAGAAGCGCTGTCTGAAGATCACGCCGGTCGTCGCGACCGCGGCGACGTAGACCCCGGGATCGAGCGTCCTCTCGATGAAGGCCGATCGTGTCGCGTCTCCGGTGTCATCGGTCTGGAGGAGTTCGCCTTCAGCTGTCCACAGCGCGACCGCGGTCCTCCGCAGCCCGGCGGGATCGCGCTGCGCCTCGATGCGGACCGTCCGCCCGTCGCCGATGTACTGTCCGGTGAACAGCGCCGGCGATGCCTGGAACGTGACAAACGACGAGTCGCCCCCGGGCCGGATCGTGTCCGAGACGCTGAGGCCCCCGATGTTGACCGTCGCGGTGCCCGAAGGCGATGCCTGCTGGGTGACGATCGTGAAGCCGTCCCCGAACTCGCTGTCGTTGCCGGCGATCCCGACCGCGAAGACGCCCTCGATCGCCGCGAACTCGAGCTCGCCGGGTCCGCTCGGCTGAGAAGGGGTGCCGATGTCGATGATCTCACCGGTATCGAAGAACCCGAACGCGGGCTCGAACACGAACGAGCCTGGGAGCAACGCATAGAGCCCGAACCGCGTGCCGAAGTCGGAGCCCTCGTCCGAGATGATCAAAGGATGCAGGTCGGCGAAAACGATGCCCGCACTCTGCGTCCTCGTGATGCCGGCGACCTGCAAGCGGTAGAAGTCGACCTCGCCGCCGAAGGCCGGCGTGCCCGGTTGGATCACACCGGCGAAGCTCCGAGTGCCGTCGCTCGGCGTCGACGCAGCAATCGTCAGGCTGCCGCCATCCGACAGCGGTTGGGGCTCGGCACCAAACGGCATCGATCCGGTGTAGAGGGTGTTGAACCCGGAGGCCGCGATGTAGTACACGCCGGGCGTGAGCGTTGCTGGTCCGATCAGGCTCGTCCTCACGCTCGGCGGATCGGCATCGTCGTTGGTGTCGATCACGGCACCATCGAGATCGAAGAGCGCGATCTCCGTGTCGAAGCTCGAGCCGGCCGTCGATATGGTCACGCTCGGCGTAGTGAGCAGCCCAAAGTCGCCATCGATTGTTGGGACTTGGGCGGCGACATGCGTGCACACGAACGCAGTCACAAACAACCAGAACCGGCATCGATGAACACTGAGCATGTGGATCCTCCAATCCTTCTCTGCTGAACCGTCGCCGTGTCAGATCAGTGCGCCTTCATGTGCGAGCTTTCACCGCATCAGCAGCCCGCGTTGAAGTTCAGGACCCACGCATTGAAATCGCCCGGCGTGCATTGGCCGTCGCCGTTCTGGTCGCACGCGGGCGACTGAAAGTTGAACGCCAGCACCCAGGCGGTGAAGTCGCCCGGCGTCAACTCGCCGTCGCCGTTGGTGTCCGGCAGGCACACGGCCGACCGGAACGCGCGGAGGTCGAACCCGCCGCTGGAGACGACCAGCACGCCGTCGCCGCCGAGCGCCGGGAAGCCCAGGTCGACCCAGTCGTCGATGCGCCAGTTCTCCTGAAGGTCCGGCGTGAGGCTGATCAGAATCTCTTCGGTCGAGAGATAGACCGTGTCGTCTGCGCCGATGGCCACACGCGGGCTCGGCGCGATCGTGGTGGTCGGCAGCAGGGCCGAGCGGTCGAGGATCGCGCCTGTCAGCGGATCGAGCCGCAGGACTTCAAGGTCGCCGGTGAGCGCGCCGGCCGCGTCTTCGGGCGTGCGATAGGCGTACACGCTGCCGTCGCTCGCGGCGCCGAAGGTTGCGAACGGCGTGAAGCCCGCGGGGATGCCCCAGCGCACGTCGAGCGATGCGCCCGTGTCATCGACCGCGAAGAAGGTGTCGAACTCAGTGCCCGGGAAGTCGCCCGGCAGGCCCTGCTGGCCGCGCGCGACGTAGATCGTCCCGTCGGGCGACACGAGCGGGCCGACCTGCTGGATCAGCCCGCCCTCGAGATCGCCTGAGACCGACGAGTACAGCTCGGCACCGGTCGCGAGGTCGGCCGCGGTGATAACGGGCCCGAACGCGCCGGCCTGGTAGTAGTACACCGTTCCGTTCGCGACCGCGGCCTGGCAGCCGTTGCTCGTCGGGCAGCTCCGGTCGGTCTTCCACACGGTCGCGCCGGTATCGGCGTCGATGCGGATGATGTTGCCGGGGATCTGGTTGCTCGCGCCGGCGGGCCCGCTGCCGATGATCAGGTCGCCGTCGGACGCGAAGCTCGCGCCCTCGGTCGAGCCGTCGGTGATCAGGTCGTCGCTCTCCCAGATGATCGATCCGTCGGCGGCGTCGAGCGCGTACACCGGCGCGGAGCGAGTGTTGCCCGCGCGAGAGACATACACGCGGTCGTCATGCACGCCGATCACCCGGCCCCGCCACTCGTCCTCGAAATCCGGATCGCCAGAGCGATCGATGAACGGCACCTGGACCTCCCACCGCAGCGCCCCAGTAAGCAGGTCCTGGCACACGATCCACGACCCGGTCGGGATCGTGAAGCTCGCGATCCGGCCCGTCACGACGTAGAAGCTGCCGTCGCTCGACTGGCCGATGAACGGCTGCGTCTCAAGGATGTCGCTGCGCGTCGAGCCGTCCCAGATCAGGTCGGGCGTCGAGGGCCCGGCGACGGCCGAGACGCTGTTCCGCGCGGCGTTCCCGCCCGGGCCTGCGCCCCACTGATCGCTCTGCGCAAGCGCAGGCGTGCTGACACAAACCGAGACCACCAACGAGATGCGTGCGGCGCCGTTCGTCATGCCGTTCCTCCGGTGCGCGTGTGCGGACCCGGAGTATCGCGGAACGGCAACGCGGGAGCAAGCACGATCGGAGGGCTTTCGACTAGCAGCCCGCGTTGAAGTTCAGGATCCAGGCGTTGAAGTCGCCCGGGGTGCAGCTGCCGTCGCCGTTCTGGTCGCAGGCGGGCGATTGATTGTTGAACGCGAGGATCCACGCGTTGAAGTCGCCCGGGTCGGCGACGCCGTTGCCGTTGACGTCGGCGAGGCAGGCGGGGCCGCCGCAGTCGGTCACGCCCGCGGTAAAGGGCTGCGTCGGGTTGTCGGGTGCGCTGAAGGTCTGGAAGTCGCCGGCGAGCAGCGTGATGTAGAACGACGCGGTCTGGCCGCACTCGCCGGCGGGGATGTCGGCGGTCCACGTGTTGCCCGAGGTGTTGACGAGCTGCACGGGCAGGATGGGCTGGCCCACAACGTCGAAGCCGTAGAACAGGAAAGGGCTGTTCGGGACGATGGGCCCGTCGTCGCCCGGGTCGATGTCGACGGTGATGGTCGTCGGCTCGCCCGCGGTGAGGTCGGTGGGCAGGCCGCCCACGAACGTGAAGCTCAGCGGCGTCGGCGGGATGACCTCGGAGACGGTGATGCGGTAGCCGCCGATGGAGCCGTAGTCAGACACAGGGCCGTTGTTCTTGGGCTCGAAGGTGCCGTCGATGACAACGACATAGTCGCCGGCGGTGAGCTCGAACTCGCCCAGCGCGTCGGCGGTGCCCTGCGGGTCGAAGATCTCGACGATCCCGAACGGGTTCTGGCTGTACAGGGTGTAGAGCACGTCGAGGTTGGGCCCGCGGACGGCGTTGATGACGTCGATGGCGTAGGTGCCGTCGGCCGAGATCGTGAAGCTGAACGAGTCGGCGTCGCTCCGGTTGTTGATGACGCCGTCGATGGGCGCATCGAGGCTCAGCTGCGTGCCGCTGAACGGCGAGTCGCCGTGGTCATCGGGGATGGCGTCGATGCCGTTCGAGCTGCTGATGATGATGGCGTAGTCGTCCTGGCTCCGCGATGCGCCGGGGTAGTCGCCGTTGCTCCACTGCGTGAGCTGCCGACCGAACGGCGCGCCCATGACCGGGCCCCAGCTGGGCGAGCCGCCGCCCGAGCCCGGGTGATACTCCGCGCCGTTGAGCCCGTCGTGGCGGAGGCCCAGCGCGTGGCCGACCTCGTGCGTGACGGTCTGGGGTCCGGCGCCCAGGCCCTTGTTGAAGGTGAAGCAGGGGTTGTCGATGCTGTCGTTGAAGGAGTTGAGGAACGCGACGCCGCCGATGCCGTTGCCGAAGCCGCCGGTGGGCTGGGTCATGAGCGCGCGGATACCGAACTGCTGGTCGCCGCTGTTGGATCGGATGAGCCGGGCGAGGCCGGGGTCCTTGGTGGTGACGTTGACGTTGAAGGGCTGGAAGTCTTCGGCGACCTCGCGCCAGTGCTCGATGATGGCCTCCTTCTCGGGGTCGCTGAAGACGGCGGTGTTGCCGTCGGTGCTGTAGGGCGGGAAGTTGATGCTGTGGCCCCAGCTGTTGCCCGTGGAGAAGTGGCCGTCGACGTCGAGGTAGATGGTCTTGTCGGCGCCGGGGATCGACTCGAGGTTCATGAAGTCGTCGAGCGGGATGTCGTCGTCGAAGATGCGGCCGAAGGTCTGGTTGTCTTCAGTCTCGTCGGCGGCGTCGAGGCCGTCGCCCTCGGGCGCGGCGGGGCAGACGTTGAGCAACAGGCCGCTGGGCGTGAGGTACAGCGAGAGGTCGGAGCGGAACCACTCGGCGAGCTCTTCGGGCGTGGTGTAGTTCTCGGCGGCGACGCGCGCGAGGTCATCGCCGAGCGAGCGGACGGCGGCCATGCCGTTGAGCGAGCCGGCGGGCACGGTTGAGTTCACGGCGCCCGGCTGGATGCCGGTCTGGGCCTGCGCGGGACCCGCGACGCCCGCGAGGGCCGTCAGCACGGCAGCGATGGTAATCGATCGATTCACGTTGGTGTTCCTCTTCTTCTTCGAACGTGTGCGTGCCCCGAGAGTCCAAACGCCTCCGGCACCCGCGACCTTGCAGTGCGACATCGATCGATGAACCTGCACCTCTCCTGCTCGGTCCGGGTGCCGACGAGCACCGCGTGCGGCGGATGGCTCGACCGGGACCTGACCACGTTGGGAAAGAGGATTTGACCTCACACGAGCGATGCCGGCAACCGGGCTCGACGAAAAACCGCGCCGGCTGCCTGTGCCCGTCCGCGAGAGCGCGGGCAGCGGTTGCGGTCGGTCCGAGAAGACCCGGCCCGTGACGTCCGGTATACGCCATTTCGGACGGATCGTTTTCCGAACAGAGCCAGGGTGATCAGCAGCCGGCGTTGAAGTTGAGGATCCAGGCGTTGAAGTCGGCCGGGTTGACGAGACCGTCGAAGTTCTGATCGGCTGGGCACGCGTGGGTGAAGGTCAGCACCGCGTCACCACCGGCGATACCGTCGTTGTCGCCGTCAAGCGGCAGTCGAAGCGGGATGCTTGTGATCGTGTCGGCGAGCGTGACGGTGTACTCATCGCCTGAAAGCGGCTCGCCGAGTCCGATGATAAGAAAGTTTGTGCGCGAGCCGATCGCGTTGAACGGCACGGGTTGGCCGCGGGCGTTTGTGATCGTGATATCGGCGTTGCTCGCCAGAATCGGCTCACTGAACCGGATGCGCAGCGTGTCGATCGGTGCGCCGGTGATCACGGTCCCCTCGGCGCCACCGGGCGCAACACTGCTGACGGACGGTCCGTAGTCGTCGAATATCGCTCGCACAAACCAGACGCCCTCCGCGTCGATCACGTACATGGATCGGCCGTTCGAGCTCACCGAGAGCGCGATAGGGCGGTTGAAACCCTCGGCGAATGGTGAAATCAGGCCATCGGCCAGCACGCGGATCAAACGAGAATCATCGTTGGCGTCGGCCGCATAGATGATGTCGAAGAACCTCAGGCCCCCGAGTTCCATGTCGATCAAGTCGCGGGATGACGGGAAGAGAACCTGGCTCCACTGGAGCGAGTTCGACAGGGAGTGAATCGACGACAGCCCGTCGGAGTCGAGGTCGCGGTCGGCGTCGAGGAACAGCAGGCCGCCGCCGTACTGCCCGGAAAAGTCGTAGACGAGCCGGACGACATCGAAGTCTGGTCGCGCGGGCGGGCGGCCGTCGTCGAGGAGTTCGTCGAGAGACAAGTCCGGGTTGATCCGCACGATGTCGCGCCCACCGATCTCATCGCTGTCCCACGCGTACAGCCCCGGTGCGAAGCCTCCGGAATCGACCGCGACGCACTGGAGCGCGAGCCCCGGTCCGAAGGTGGCGATCGGGTCGAGCTCGCCGCGGACACGGGTTCTCCAGAGGGTCGTGATTCGGCCGGTCGGTGAATACACGCTTGTGGTCGCGTAGACGCCGTCGTCGAAGCCTGGCACGCCGATGCACTGCGTGACCGACTCGAGTCTTGCATCGGGATCGAGGCCCGTGGCGCTCGCGATCGCGTCGTAGCCGAAGGTGCCCACGGTCCGCAGGATGAAAAAGCCGTTGCCGACATGCGCGATGATCGCGCCGGTGCCGAATGGGCCGCCATCGATGGCTTCGATCTTGGTGTCTTCGCTGAGCCCGTCGACACGCTCGGCGATCCGCTCGAACCGAAAGCCCCCCATCGATGGCTGTGCGGCCAGCGTACCTGCGATGCAGCTTAAGACGACCGACCACAGTGCTCGGTGCATGAATAGCACTCCGTGCGTTGCGTCATTGGATAACAACGATTCTCGATCAGACTATCAAGGAATGCCGTGCCGTCCAACAAAAACTACGCGGAACGCTGAAGGGTGTCTCAACAGCAAACACCGTCGAATGCCCTATCGGGTGATCATCAGCTTGAACGATGCACCTAGCTGCAGCCCGCGTTAAAGTTCAGGATCCAGGCGTTGAAGTCGCTGGGCTCGCAGTCGCCGTCGCCGTTCTGGTCGCACGCGGCGGACTGGGCGTTGAACGCGAGGATCCAGGCGTTGAAGTCGCCTGGCGTGAGTTGGCCGTCGCCGTTGGTGTCGGGCAGGCAGCGGGTTGCTTCGTCGCAGGTCGGCTCGCTGACGATCAGGCCGGCGGGCACGTTCTGGCCGCCCTCGGTCGCGCCCCAGGTGACGATGGTGCCGTCGACGAGCAGCGCGGCGCTGAGCGTCTGCTCGGCGCTGATGGCGATGACGCCCGAGAGCCCGGGGGGCGGCGAGGCCTGGCCGTCGTCGTCGAGGCCCCAGCCGACGACGGTGCCGTCGGCCGTGAGCGCGAGGCTGTGCTGCGAGCCGGCGCTGATCGCGACGACGTTCGCGAGACCCGGCGGCACGTCGGCCTGGCCGAAGTCGCCGCTGCAGTCGGCGCCCCACGCGACCACGGTGCCATCGGCGGTGAGCGCGAGGCTGTGCAGCGTGCCGGAGGCGACGGCGATGACATCGTTCAGCCCGGATGGCACATCGGCCTGGCCGCACGCGACGACGCCGAAGCCGAAGTTGGACGGCTGCTCGCCGCCCCAGGCAACGACCGTCCCGTCTTCGAGCAGCGCGAGCGCAGCGATCGACTCGCTATCGATCTCGACGACGCCCGACAGCCCGGCGGGTACGTTCTGGCTGCCGAAGTCGAACGGGCAGTTCTCGCAGCCCCACGCCTCGACGGTGCCGTCGGGGAGGATCGCGAAGTTGTCGTCCTGCGCGACCGAGAGCCGCTGGATCGGGGGGAGCCCTGCCGGGGTGCTGGTCTGGTTGAACCGGCTGTCGCCCCATGACACAAGCGAACCGTCGTCGAGCACGGCGTAGCTGTGCCACTGGCCGACGTGCACGGACCGCGCGTTCGTCAGCCCGGCCGGCACGTTGGTCTGGCCGAAGTCGTTGCGGCCCCAACTGACGATGTCGCCGGCGGGAGTGATGGC
This sequence comes from Planctomycetota bacterium, assembly GCA_039822905.1. Classification (GTDB taxonomy): domain Bacteria; phylum Planctomycetota; class Phycisphaerae; order Phycisphaerales; family UBA1924; genus JANQQZ01. The sequence goes on along the minus strand of JBCBMF010000070.1, from coordinate 2,324 downwards.
AAGGCCGTGGTCGTCCACGTTGAAGGTCTGGACGGCGGCGGTGCAGCCGGGCAGGCCGATCGTGGCCTCAAAGACCGTCTGATTCGGAGCGAGCGACGCGGGCGTGCGTGCGGCCGCGGCGGCGTCGAACTGGATGACGCCGAGGCCCGGGATCGGCTGCGTCGAGCCCTGTGCACCGGCCTGGCCCGCGGCGGCGGCGAGCAGCACGAGAGCGAGCCGGCTCGGGTAAAGCGTGGGATCAAAGCGACTTGTGAACGTCTGAGACATGGTCGAATCTCCTCCTGGCCCCTGTTGAGCGTGCTGGTGACGAGGGACTGTACGTGGGGGCTGTCCGATTTCTAGAAATTTTCTACATAATTTCTAGAAATACTGTGGCCGTCGTTTGGGCTTCGTTCTCACCGGCAGCCGTCGCCGAAGTTCTGGACCCACGCACCGAAGTCGGCGGGCTGGCACGCGCCGTCGCCGTCCTGATCGCAGCGGGGCAGGTGCGCTGTGTTGAACGCGAGGACCCACGCGGTGAAGTCGTTGAGCGTGGCCCGCCCGTCGCGGTTGGTGTCGCCGAGGCACCCGAACTCTCGCTGCATGGCGTGCAGCGTGGCGCGTGCGTTAATCCGGCCTCGGCCCATGAAGTCGTCGCGGCCCGGGGTGTCCTCGAAGGGATTGCCGACCTGGTCCTCGGCGCCGGCGGCGAGCATGTCGATCACCAGCTGCTGCGTAAACGGCACCCCGAGCCGGAGGGCCTCGGCGCGGATCAACCCCGCCACGCCCGCGGCGATCGGCGTCGCGAACGAGCAGCCCGAGACGAGATCGCTGCGGTCCTCGTTGGTGAACGGCTCGATCGTCACGATGCCCTGGCCGGGCGCGACGAAGTCGATGCTTGCGCCGCGACCCGAGAAAGACGCGCGTTCGTCGGTGCGTGTTGTTGAACCGATCGTGATCGTCGCGGGCGAAGCGCCGGGCCAGGAGACATCGGCGATGCCGCCGTTGTTCGCGCCGCACGAGATCAGGACTTTCCCGGCGGCCAGCGCGTTGTCGAGCGATGCGCGCAGGGCGTCGTCGCCCGGGTAGTTGATCAGGCTCATGCTGATGATGTGCACGTCCGAGCGGGCGGCCGCGAAGTCGATGCCCTGGATCAGGTCGAACGTTGTGCCACGGTTGCTGATGTTGAGGACCTTGATCGGCAGGACGCTTGCCTTCAGATCGACGCCGGCGACACCGAAGGCGTTGTCCGCATTCGCGAGCAGGCACGCTGTGACCTGCGGCCCGTGAACGTGGTCGGCTTCGGGGTCCGCGTCTTCGTTGATGAAGTCGTAGCCGTTCGGCAATACGCGTCCCGCAAAGTCGGCGTGGTCGGAATCGATGCCGGTATCGAGCACGGCGATGACGGTCGACGCGTCGCCCGCGGTGTACTGCCAGGCAGCGAGTGTTTCGATGTCTGCGCCGGGTGTGCCGCCGGCCTGGCCCGTGTTGCTGTGGTGCCACTGATCGCCGAAGAACGTGTCATCGGGCCCGGTCATGTGAAAGCCTGACCCGTTGCCGATGGCGTTGGGCTCGGCCGAGATCACGCCTTCGAGCGACGCGACCGCGCGGGCCGCGTTGGCCTCTCGCCCCTGCGGCACGGCGACCAAGAGCGCGGTGCCCCAGACGCTGCGCTCGATGATCGGGAAGCCGCCGATCGTGTCGCCGGCGTTTCGCGCTTGTGCGCTCGGCATGATGATGAGCTGGCCGGGCACGGCCTGCTCGGGCTGGAACGGCTGTGGCGAAACGCCGAGCGTTGATACGACGATTGCGTGGATATGAACCAATGACAACGCTGCACCCTCCGGGGGACGTGACCCTCGGAGGATGCGGCGTGTGCTGTGTGCCGTCGAGAGATCGGCGGCGCGAGTCACGCAAACGGCGCACGGGTGCGCGCGGTGCGTGTCAGGTTTCCCAGTTCATTTGTAGCCGGCGTGAGACTTGATGCCCTCATTCAACGCAGGCATTGACGTCGTTCTGTTAGTAGCAGCCCGCGAAGAAGTTCACGACCCACGCGTTGAAGTCGGCCGGCGTGCAGATGCCGTTTTCATTCTGGTCGCACTGCGGGAAGCTGCGGTTGTTGAACGCGATGATCCACGCGGTGAGGTCGGCGGGCGAAAGCATGCCGTCGGCGTTGACGTCGGCGAGGCACGGCTCGCCCAGCCGGACGGTGTCTCGGACGATGAGCATTCGTCCGTCGATGGTGGCCACGGCGAATTCGATATCGACGTCGGCGAAGATGCCTCTGCTGAGCCCGACGCCGAGCAGCAACACGCGGTTGGCGATGTCGCCGCTCGCGCCGCCCG
>JBCBMF010000069.1:0-13143 GCA_039822905.1 Planctomycetota bacterium | reverse complement strand
GTGGGGCGTCCTGGCGGTCAACCTGCTCGGCTGCCTTGCCATCGGCGTCCTCGCGGCTTTCTTCATCGATCGTCCCGTCGAAGACCGCCTCCGCTTCCTGCTGATTACCGGCTTCCTCGGATCGTTTACAACGTTCAGCGCATTCGGGCTCGATACGTTCGAACTCCTGAAAGCAAACGCCATCACGCTCGCGTTGGCGAACGTCGCGGCATCGGTCATGGGTGGCACAGCACTCGCGGCCGCGGGCTGGTTCATCGCACAACGGATCAACACACCATGAACGACACCACAGGCTTCCTGTTCCGTAAACCCGAAGGCGTCCCGTGCACGGTGTACCTGCCGCGCGATAGCGAGCCAAACGGCACCATCCTCTTTCTCCACGGCCGAGGCGAATGCGGAACCGACAGTACACGCTCGCTCCTGGTCGGCCTCCCGAGGTGGCTCATGCTCGAGCCGCACCGCTGGCCGTTCGCGGTTGTCATCCCGCAGAAGCCCGAGGAACTGCTCCCGTGGCACCACTACGAGAAAGCCGTCATGACGCACCTCGACGCAGCGATCAGCGATCACAACCTCGATGACAACTGCGTCGCGATCACGGGCCTCAGCCAAGGCGGCAACGGTGCGATGCGGATCGGCGCAGCATTCGCCGACCGCTTCCGCGCCGTCGTCCCCGTTTGCGGGTTCCCTCGCTTCTTTCACACCGAGCCCGAGTCGGAAGACGCCGCGATCGTCGCCGAGGTCGCGGACACACTCGCGGATTCACCCGTACGCATCTACCACGGCGAGGCCGACGACGTCATCCTTCCCGAAGAGAGCATCAAGCTGCACAAAGCCCTGCAAGAACGAGGCTCCAGCGCTGTGCTCGAGCTCTACCCGGGTGTCAACCACAACTCGTGGGACAAGGCCTACGGCGAGTCCGATCTCGCCGAGTGGTTCGCCGAGATCCTGGCACGCTGACACCTGCTACAGGAAAATTCGTTCATCGTGTCGCGTCGCCGGCACGCGCTCCGCATGAGGTCACGACGCAGCCGCGTCCAAGACACCCCTCTTACGGAGAGACATGATGAAGACCCTCGCAGCACTCAGCTCAATCGCACTCGCCTCGGCCGCCGTCGCGCAGCCGCTCACCGGCTCGGGCCCGAACCTGCCGATTCCGTCACCCAACGACCCGCCGCCTCCGCAGCAGCCCCGCGCGGTCACCACCGGCACGGGCGGCTGGACAGGCACGTGGACCGCCCCCGCCCAGCCCGGCTGGATCGGCAGCTTCACCGCCACCGGACCAGTCCCCTCTGGCATGACCACCATCGGCTCAACCCGATACGACTTCACCACGCTGCCCACGGGCCAGCTCCCCGTCAACACGTTCTTCCGATTCGGCGACGTCGATGGAGGCTCGGTCACAAACGAGATTTTCACGCTCGTCGCCTTCGATGCCGGCGGCGCCGTCATCACGACACCCTGGCTGAACGAGCCCATCAGCATGACTGGCACCGGCCCGGGCGGCGCACCGATCGCGCCCAACAACACCCCGGGCTGGGACTGGGACGCCGGCACCGGCACCTACACCATCGACGGCTCGACCGTCACCGGCGGCAACCCGACCATCAGCGTTTTCATGCAGTCCAACACGCCGATCGCAACGATGGACCTCGATCGCGGCTCAACCTTTGCGAACTTCAGCCTCGCCGCGCCGCTGATCCCCGCACCGGCATCAGCAGCACTGCTCGGCCTCGGCGGTCTCGCCGCCTGCCGTCGACGCCGCTGATCCGCACTGTCCGCAAGATCTCTCTTCCCTCTCCGCCGCGGCTCCGTAGGCCCCGGCGGGATTTACAGCAAGCGAACGCTCAGTTCACGTCGAGCTCGCGCACACCCCGCGCCCGGCGAACCGCCTCAACGTTCTGCCGGATCGTCTGTCGAACGTGCTCCGCGTCCTTTACCCACGGGATCACCAGCCGCGGCATCGACGTGTCCGAGCTCTCGACCACAACGCTGCCCAAGCCCAGCACACGCTGCCAGAACGACTTCGTCAGCGTCGTGTCCTTGATCCGGTACAGCTCGATCTCCTCAAGCGTCCGGTTAAATACGCCCTCGCGGAGCGTCAGCCGCTGCGTCGTCACGGCGTAGTCCGTCGTCGCCGTCACCGCCAGCTTCCAAACAGCCCACGGGATCGGGATCACCAGCACGCACAGCACGTACCACCAGAAATTCGTCCACTGGCTGGGCGACCCCTGCCAGTCTTCGCGCTCGGGTTTGTCACGCGGATCATCAACCGCCGGCGGGGGCGCACCAAACACGTCGTCCTTCTCGCCCCGAGAGGAAGCCGGCGCATCCACTTCGATCGCCAGCACCTCCAGCCCGATCGCCTCGGCCATCCCGCGGGCCTCATCGCCCGACGATGCCTCGAATGTCTTCTTGTGCGTCTCCAGCGTCTGCGGGTTCTTCGTATGAACAATGTAGCGTGTCGGCATCGCAGTTCCTTCGGGCAGTTCCTTCGGAAAGTGTGCCCGCAGATTACCCGCTTACGCGAACCGCGACCGCACGCTGCTCGCGCCCTTGGTGCCGATTTCTTCAACCAAGGCCGCGACGAACGCCTCCGCGTTCATTGCACCAAGATCCTTCTCGATGCCGAACGCCCGAACCGACACGTTCCCGTTCTCCGCATCCCGAGGCCCGACCACCGCCAAGTACGGCACCTTCCACTGTGACCCGTGCTTGATCTTCGCCTGCACACGCTCGTTCGACTCGTCGACCGATGACCGAACACCCGCCTCAACCAGCATCGCGTTGACCTTTGCCGCGTAGTCGGCCGACTTTTCCGAGATCGGCAGCACCCGCACCTGCTCCGGGCTCAGCCACAACGGAAACGCCCCAGCAAAGTGCTCGATCAGCAGGCCCACGAAACGCTCCATCGAGCCGAACGGCGCGCGGTGGATCATCACAGGCCGATGCCGCGTGTTGTCCTCGCCGATGTACTCCAGTCCGAACCGCTCTGGCAGGCTGTAGTCGATCTGCACCGTGCCCAGCTGCCACTCCCGGCCGATCACGTCCTTCACCACAAAGTCGATCTTCGGCCCATAAAACGCGGCCTCACCCGCCTCCTCCGTGAACGGCACACCCAGACTTGCGGCCGCCTCTCGGCACGCCTGCTCCGCCTTGTCCCAGTTCGCCGGGTCGCCCGTGTACTTCGCAGAGTCCGGATCGCGCAGCCCCACACGCACGCGGTAGTCGTTGATCCCGAGCGAGTTGAAGATGATGTTGACCAGCGACAGGCAGCCCTTGACCTCGTCGTTCACCTGCTCGGGCGTGCAGAACAGGTGCGCATCGTCCTGCGTGAACGAACGAACCCGCGTCATACCGCTTAGCTCGCCAGACTGCTCCCAGCGGTACACCGTGCCAAACTCCGCGATCCGATACGGCAGGTCGCGGTAGCTCCGCGGCTGACTCGCGTAGATCTTGATGTGGTGCGGGCAGTTCATGGGCTTGAGCAGGAAGCCGTCGAGGTTGCCCTCGCCCATCATCTGGTTGAGCTCAGCGCTGCTCGCGCCCTCGCTCGACACACGGTCGAGGAACTGCCGCTCCATAATCGGCACAAACTGGCTGTCCTGGTAATACGGAAAGTGCCCCGAGGTCTTGTAGAGATCCAGCTTGCCGATGTGCGGCGCGAACACCTCGAAATAGCCCTGCTTTTTCAGCTCACCGCCGATGAAGTCCTGCAGCTCCTTGCGGATGATCGAGCCCCGCGGCGACCACATAACCAGCCCCTGCCCGACATCTTCATCGATCAGGAACAGATCGAGCTGTTTGCCAAGCACCCGATGGTCGCGCTTCTTGGCCTCTTCGAGCTGCTCAAGATGCTTGTTCAGGTCCTTCTTCGAGAAGAACGCGGTTCCGTACACACGCGTCAAACGATCCGAATTCTCATCGCCGTGCCAGTAGCTCGACGCCAGGCTCATCACCTTGATCGCCCCGATCCGCCCAGTGCTCGGAACGTGCGGCCCGCGACACAGATCCTCCCAATGCTCGCCCGGCGTCCCCGTCGCGTACCAACTCAGCGCATCCGCACCAACCCCGACCGCGCGCTCGGCGTTGTCAACCTTGTACTTGCTGCCCTCGGCCTTGAGCTTCTCCATGCCCTCCGCGACCGGCATCTCGTACCGCGTAAACGCCCGATCCTCCTTGATGATCGAGTCCATCTCCTTTTCGATCGCCTCGAAATCCCCCTCTCGCAGCGGCCGATCCTCGGGGAACGCGATGTCGTAGTAAAACCCGTTGTCGAGCGGCGGCCCGTACACCAGCTGCGCCCCGGGCACCACCCGCTGGATCGCCTCCGCCATCACATGCGCCGCCGAGTGCCGACACAGGAACAGCGCATCCGGATCGTGTTCCTTGTCCCGCGTGGTGGGGGTGATCAGCGCCAGCTCGCAGTCGCTCTCGATCACCGCCGAGATGTCGGCCAACTCCCCATCGATCCTCGCGCCGACCGCCGCCTTCGCCAGCCGCTCGCCGATCGACATCGCGACGTCGAACGCCGACACCGGCCCGTCGAACTCTTTCACCGATCCGTCCGGAAGCGTCACCCGAGGCATGCCCGTCCCCTGTTCACATCATCAAAAAACCCGGCTCACCGGCCGGGCTCGTTCACTCTTCAGACTCGGATCGCCGGCCGCTACCCGAGAGGCTCAAAGCTCGTAGTCGTCGTACCGGCCGTCTTCATCCGCCGATCCTAGCCCGATACTGCGGGCCGAGAGCTTGCCGCACCCGACCACTTGGCGCGAAACGTCTCGATCTCCGCTGCTTTGTAGAAGTGTCGACTGTACTGGGACACGTACAAGCGGTCGAGAACCGCCTCAGGCATCTTCAGCCGCTGCTTAAATCGGGCGTAGATATCGCGCTGGATCTTGTCGCTCGTCTCGTTCGACCGCACCCACTTCATCGATGGCAGCCCAAGAAACCCAGCGATCGCCGCCGACTTCGCCGTATCCGCCAGCTCACACCTGAGCAGCAGCACGCGGAATCGCTCCGCTTCATACACCCTCGAGCCGCGCGCCGGATCGAACGGCTGCTGATGCATCGTGATCCCATACACATCATCGAACTCGCGACGGAACCACTGCAGAGGCTGCGTGTGCGGATAGGCCTCGATAAATCGCTCGCACAGGGCGTCCACCTCGGCGTCGGATGCCCGCCGGAGCCGCCCCACCCGATTCTGAAAGAACGCCGAAACATTGCGCCCGACCGGCTCACGCACGAGCGTGATGACGTCCGCCCCCTCCCCCGCATCCAAGATCTCCCGGCGAACACGCTCCCCCGCCGCGACATGAGGCGGCGGCGACTGATCGCAGCGTTCGTGCGCTTCCCGCGCCGCCGCCAAACCCGCCGGCGTCACCGTGTGCAGGTGCTCGATCCGACTCCCCGGCAGGCTCGCGTGAAGCGAATCCACCACCGATCGGCTGCCGACCTTGCCCATCTGATGCACCAGAATCGGCCTTCGCTCGCCCATGGCCGACTCTAGCCCCGCCGCCGAACACGCCAAGAAAGCCCTTCAAGCAATCAACTTGCAATATATCGTAAACCGATATATTGTCCACCGGTATATCTGCCTGGAGGTCTTCCATGCCCGACGCCCAGCACCGATCCAGCCCGAGGCTCACCCCCCAGCACGCCGAGCTGCTCGTTCTCAGCGTCCTCGCCGAGGCCCCGTCCTACGGCTACGCCATCGCCAAACACATCACCGCCCGCTCCGCCGATACCTTCAAGCTCCCCCCGAGCCAGCTCTACCCGCTGATGACCAGGCTCGAAAAGCAGGGCCTTGTCGCGCCCTCATGGGAAGAGGTGAAAGCAGACGCGAGCGACGACGACGCCCCCGGCCGCCGCCGCAAGTGGTACAAGCTCTCCGCCAAGGGCCGAAAGCGCCTCGCCCAACGCGTCGAGGCCCACCGCCGCTTCACCGCGCTCATCGACGCGTTCATCCCGACCGAGCCGCAGCCGGGAGGTGCGTCATGACCGACACCCGCCAGGAGCTCGACCCCATCACCTCGTCTGCACGCGATCCCATTGACCGCTGGCTCGACGTCTTCGTCCGCCTTCTCCGCGTGCCGAAAGCTGACGCCCAGCGCATCCGCGACGAGCTCGAAGACCATCTCCGAGCACGCGTCGACGACCTCATGGTAACGGGCCAGTCCGAGCCCGAGGCCGTCCGCCTGGCCGTCGCCGAGCTGGGCGAGACCGCCGAGCTCGCCCGCCAGTTCCAGACCGCCGCCAAACCACACAGGAGACGCACCATGCTCGCAGCTTCCGCCATCGTGTCCGCAGGATTGGTCACCAGTGCGGTGCTGCTTACACAACCGGCAGCGCCGCCGCCTCTTTCGTCGGGCTCCGCAGCTTCTCAGGCGGCCGCCGCGATACAAACCCCGGACAATGTGCCGGCAGAGCCGGTCACCTTTGCCCGAGGCCTCGTCGCCGACGACCGCGACGCCGCCACCCTCGGCGATCTCATCGCGCTGCTCGAAGAGACAACAGGCCAACGCGTCATCGTGCTCTACGCGGGCATCGCATCGCAGGGCAGTCGCCTCGATCCCCGCATGACGATCCGCCCCTTCGATCTCGCCGGGCTGACAGTCGAGCAGGGCCTCGATCTCGTCGGCACCGACCTCGGTGCACGCCCGGGCGACACCTTCGTCCTCAACACGACCGAGACCGCGTTGGAGCTCGCGCCGCAGAGCTTCTTCGACCGCCGCGACGCCGTGCTCATCGAGTACGACATCCGCGAGCTGCTCTACCCGCCGGCCGGCTCGTACATCGAGCCGACGCGTTTCGCGACGACGGTGACCTCGCTCATCGAGCCGGGGCTGTGGGAGACCGTGGTGCAGGGTTCGACGCCGCGTGCTCGGATGGGGGTCCTGTCGACAACGATGTTTGTCAACGCTCACCCAAGGGTGCACGCACAGATCGAGGGGCTGTTCGATCGGATCCGATCTCGGTACGCGGATCAGCTGGCCGAGAGCCGACGCGCCGAGCGCGAGGGCATGGTCGCGGAGATCGAACGGCTCGAGGAGCAAATCGCGGCCTCCCGGGCGCAGCTCGAGGAAGAGCGAGCCCGGCTGCCGGAGCTCGAAACACTGCGGGACGAGCTGCGCGTCGAGCTGCACCTCTTCGAGGAGAGCATGGGGCAGGCCGATGCCGAGGGGGCGGTCCGAGAGAGGATCCGCTATGAAGCGCTCGGCTCGCGGCTGGCCGAAACACGGTCGGATGTAGACCGCCTCCGCTCGTCGATCGGACGTATCGAGAAATCGATCGATCAGCGTGAGGCGAACCTCGCTTTGACCAGCAAGCGACTGGAGGCGCATTTGGTGGAACACGGAGGCTGATCGCCGACACGGGGTGGGGGCACTATCCTGTGCGGAGCAAGCCGCTCCGGAGAGGACCGCCAGCTTGATCTGCCCCTACTGCGACGCCAACGAGGACAAGGTCATCGACTCCCGCGCCAGCGAGGCCGGCCGGGTCATCCGCCGCCGCCGCGAGTGCCTGTCCTGCAAAAAACGCTTCACCACCTACGAGCGCGTCGAGCAGTCCACCAAGCTCCTCGTGGTCAAACGCGACGGCGCCCGCGAGCCCTTCGACCGCGACAAGATCTCGGGCTCCATCCACTCCGCCTGCGGCAAGCGCAAAATCGCCGCGCAGACGCTCCAGAAGATCATCGACGAGATCGAGGACGACCTCCACCGCCGCCACGACCGCGAGGTCGAGAGCCGAGCCATCGGCGAGCACGTCATGGTCAAGCTCAAGGACACCGACGAGGTCGCCTACATCCGCTTCGCCAGCGAGTACTACCAGTTCCGCAACGTCGACGACATCACCCGGCAGATCGAAGAGCTCAACGCACGCATCAAAGACGTCAAGAACCAGCAGACCCTGTTCAAGGACGGCACACCATGAACACAACGCTCGCTCGAGCCTCGCTCGCAACCGCGCTCATCACCCTCGCCGGCTGCGCAACACAAACCGGCACGCCAGCCCCCGCCGACCAGCCCGCCGAGCCCCGCCAGTCGCAGGCGAACCAGGGCGCAGGCGCACGCCCCATCGTCAAGCCCACCCCGCGCTCAACGCCAAGGCTCGACCCGCAGATGCGCTCCGAGGGCGCGACCGCGCTCGCCGATCCCACGCCGCCCGTCAACGCCGCCATCCCGCCGAGCACCGGCGAAGCGTGGCAGCCAACCTGGTATACCGGCTCGATCGTTTCTGAAGCCGACACCCGCGTCGGCAGCGCCGTCGCCACCCACCGCGACCTGCTCGAAGCGAGACGGCTCGCCGTCGCCGCCGCCTTCGACATGCTCGACACCGGCGCGATCGACCAGACCGTCACCCGCCAGCTCGACGACGGCCGATTCCGAGTCTGGGTCCGCATCGCCGCAGGAAGCTAACGGTCCGTCCTACCGCTTGTGCTCGGGGCTGTCAAAGTCCGTCTTGCACCCCGCGTCCCACACCTCCGGCTGGTTGCCGTGCGCTGGGATCCCGCCCTGATCCTTCAGCATCCGCGCCAGATGCATGCAGTTCCACGCGAGAAACGTCGTGTTCCGATTCGTGAAGTCGTTCTCCGGTCCGCCCGAGCCCTCGTCCGCATAGCTCGGCCCGGGCCCCGCCTCGCCCATCCAACCCGCGTCCGCCTGCGGCGGCACCGTGTACCCGATGTGACTCAGCGAGAACAAGATGCTCATCGCGCAGTGCTTCACGCCGTCCTCGTTGCCAGTGATGAGCGTCGCGCCCACCTTGCCGTAGTCGCGGTACTGGCCCTTGTCGTTGAACGAGTGCGTGTACCCATACATCCGCTCGAGCACGCGATTGCACACGCTCGACTTCTCGCCCAGCCACACCGACGTGCACACGATCAAGATATCGCACGCATCGACCTCGGCCTGAATCTTCGGCCAGTCGTCCCGGTCCCACTCGGGCGTCTCGGCCATGTTCTGACCAAGCCCCGCGGCGATCTCATAGTCCACCGGCCGGATGACGGTTGTCTTGACCTTGTTCGCCTCGAACACCCGCTGCGCCACGCGGATCAGGTGCTCGGTGTGCGACAGCACGGGCGTCCGGTTCAGCGTGCAATTCAGAAACAGCACGCTCAGATCGTCGTACGACGCGGGTGGGTGCTGGCACTGCTGGTCCGTGATCTTCGAAAGCTGCTCGGTCATGGCGCGGTCTCCGGTTGAGCGGTCTCGACCCACGGTACGCCCGCCCGCGTGTTCCCGACCGCCTCGGCCGTCGTCAGCGCTCGTCCGTGCACCACCGCGATCGCAAACCCCGTGTCCTCACCGCCTCCCAGCACGCCGATCGCCGCCGGCAGCCTCCCCCAACCAAGCTGCCGCTCGCCGTCGCCGTCTTGCACGCGACCGTTCGCGACAACCGTCACGATGTCCGCATCCCCATCGATCACAAACACCGCCGCATGCTCCCCATCGTCGGTGGGGGAGATGAAGTCCGTTTGCCACACAAACTCGGTCGCACCTTCACCTATCGCAAGCTCAAGCCGGCGTTCGCCTTCAATCGCGCGCACGCTCCATGTCGATCCATCGCTCGCAAGAAGATCACCCGAACCCATCGCGGACTCATCGAACCGCAACTCGATCGAAAACCCCTCGCCCACCGACAGGTCAGTCGCGATACCGCGATCACTCACAGCGTCATCCGTCCGCACCGGCTCTTCAAACTCATCAAACATTCCCTCGATCAACTCTGCCGGAATCTCGTGCAGCCGCGCGACAGACTTCTGCGTCTCAAAGATCCAGTACCGCCCGTCCTCCATTACCAGATCCGGATAGCTGATCCGCGTCGCCGGGTCGCGGTAGTACAGCACGATCTCCGGCTCGCCCCACACGATCGTCCCATCCCGCTCGATGCCGCCGGAGAGCCACGCCGGGTTCCGATCGGTGAAGTCCGTCCCCCCGTGGTTGTGGTGCCACAGCAGATACCGGCCATTACCGATCGCCCACACCTTCGCATTCGCCCGCGGGTGCCGGATCGGCCGACCGTCCGCGTACGTCACCACCGCCGGCTCGCTCCATGTCTCCCCGAAGTCCCGACTGATGCTGTGCGAGATCACGCCCCGATCCGTCCGATTCACCATGTACACATGCCCGGGCGTCGACATCGCGATGGGTGAGTGCTCCGACTGCACATCACCAAACAGCTCGTCCGACGCCAGCCCGCGCCATTCTTCCTCGGGCCCCTCGTTCCCATTCGCAACAAGCCGCCACTCGTGCTTCGCCGGGTCATCCTCAGCAAAAAAGTTGTCGCAGACCAGCACCCACCCCTCGGTGTCGTTCACCACATGCATACGGATCTTGCTGAAGGCGATCAGCACCCGCTCTCCGAGCACCACCGGCTCGCTCGTCCCCCAGAACATCTGCGCCCGCCCACCAAACGTGCTCCGCTTGTCGGTCCACGTAATGGGGATGTCGATCCGCGTGCGCTCCGACCATGTCGCGCCGCCGTCGTCGGAAAACCGATACACGTACCACCCCAGCGTGTCGAGCCGCGCATCAGGCCCGCGGTTCGGCACCTCGGTGATCGGCTCCCCGTTGAACACATAAAACGCATACACCCGCCCGAACCGCGCCGACCCCTGATCCGCCACATGCAACGGCACAGCCCACGACGACTCGAACCCGCGCTCACCCGAGGGCTGCTCGATCGGCACAAGATCCGACCACGTCTCGCCCCGGTCGCTCGACCGCGTCGCAACAACGTGCTGCCCCGTCGCCCCCTCCTCGCCGGGCCCGGTCGTCAGCACGCACAACCAACTCCCATCGTTCAGCGTCACCACAAACGGCTGATCCGCGTACCCGATCGACGGAACCTCGAGCCCGTTCGCTATGTCTCGCCAGTCTCGCGAGTCCTGCGCATCGGCCACACCCTGCACGCACAGCACCGCCGCCGCAAGCACGAAACCCAGCACACGCCTCACGCCGTTCGCCATACACTGCCCCCATGCCCACGAAACAGGTCGATACCGCCGCCCAAGCCCTCGCCGACCTCGCCGATCGCGGCATCATCCACGACGGCTGCACCGTCATGGTTGGCGGCTTCGGCCTCTGCGGCATCCCCGAGCACCTCATCATCGCACTACGCGACACCGGCGTCAAAGACCTCACCTGCATCTCAAACAACGCCGGCGTCGACGACTGGGGCCTCGGCCTGCTCCTCCAGACCCGCCAGATCAAAAAGATGATCTCCAGCTACGTCGGCGAGAACGCCATCTTCGAGCAGCAGTTCCTCGCCAAAGAACTCGAGGTCGAGTTCAACCCCCAGGGCACCCTCGCCGAGCGCATCCGCGCGGGCGGCGCCGGCATCCCCGCCTTCTACACCGCCACCGGCTTCGGCACCCTCGTCGCCGACGGCAAAGAAACCCGCACCATGACCCCGCCCAAGTACCACGCCAAGTCAAACCGCCCCGAAGCGGGCACCATGCAGCGCGACTTCGTCCTCGAGACCGGCCTCTACGCCGACCTCGCCCTCGTCAAGGCCCAGACCGCCGACCGCTTCGGCAACCTGATCTACAACAAAACCGCCCGAAACTTCAACCCCATGATGGCCACCGCCGCCGCCTTCACCATCGCCGAGGTCGACGAGATCACAGACACCGGCACCCTCGACCCCGACCGCGTCCACACGCCGGGCGCATTCGTGGATCGGGTGGTCGAGACCGTCAGCGAGAAGCGAATCGAGCAGCGGACGGTGAGCAGTTGACGATGTTGAATACTGTATTGAGCTGGATACCTGTTCTGTTGTCCGGCCTGCTTGCCTTCGTGGTAGCGTTCTTTACTCACCGTTGGCTACTTGACCGCGAACGCACTAACTTTCGTGAACAGGCAGCGTCCCGTCGTTATTCGGTGCTCCTTGAGGTGTACGAAGAGGTCGCGTCGCACTTGGTGTTTGCAGTTCATCACGGGAACTCAGCCAAGGGTGAAACGCGACACGACTGGTATCAAGCACGTATGCGGTTGCAGTTGATTGCCCCGCAGCATGTACTCGACGTTTACAATGCCTTCGCGGAAGCATTCGAGGAATGGGATGATCTGCGAGAGACATCGAAGGGGGACCCCATTCCTTCACTGCTCGGCGTAGAAGGAGTGCCGGGACGCGTGCTCTCATCGGCTACTTTCGCGGCTCTTGACTCGGCGAAGGAGAAAACACCGGATGTTTACAAAAAGCTACAGGAGTTGATAGACTCGTTCCGCGAAGAACTTGCTGAGGCAGCGGTTCGAGATACGGTACTGTGAACCAGCCCCCGCACAACATCCAAGCCATCGCCTTCGACTGCTTCGGCACCCTCATCGACTGGGAGTCCGGCATCCTCGACGCCCTTGCCGCCCTCTTCGAGCGGCACCGAGTCACCAACCCGCCGCCCGCCGCCGACCTGCTCGGGCTCTACGCCGAGCTCGAATCGAAAGCCCAGTCCGGCGACTACCGGCCCTACCGCGAAGTCCTCGAAGACGTCGCAGCCGGCTTCGCCCAACGCATCGGCTTTCCCCTGCCCGCCATGGACCGCGGCATCCTCGCCGACTCCATCCGCCACTGGCCGGCCTTCCCCGACACAGGCCCCGCCCTCCGCCGGCTCAAAGCCAAGTACAAAGTCGCCGTCATCAGCAACATCGACGACGACCTCTTCGAACCCGCCCGAACCAAGCTCGGCCTGGCGACGGTCGGGGGCCTCGACGAGCTCATCACCTCCCAGCAAGTCCAGAGCTACAAGCCCGGCCGAGCCCACTTCGACGAAGCCCTCAAACGTCTCAACCTCGAAGCTGAGCAAGTCCTCGTCGCCGCCTGCAGCCTGCACCACGACATCGCGCCAGCGAACGCCGTCGGCATCCCCACCTGCCACATCGACCGCAACCAGCTCGGGGCTTCGGGCCACGCCGACGACTTGCTTGTCAACGGGCCAACCATGACCGTCCGCTCCCTCGCCGAGCTTGCCGACGCGCTGGGCTGCTAGCCCCCTCTCCCGCGTCGCGTGGGAGAGGGACAGCCCGCCCGAGGCGGGAAGGGAGAGGGTGCGTATCTCAAGTCTTCATGGTCGGCCTGCCCCCACCCCCCCCCGCGGTGGCGCGCCCCCCCACACCCCCCCCCGGGGAGGGCGCCCGAAACACC